>JAYUBB010000111.1:0-6425 GCA_043741015.1 Opitutaceae bacterium | reverse complement strand
CGAAAGCCAGGCGCACATACATGCCGCTGGAGTAGTGCTTCACCTGGGTGTCGAGGAAGCGCTCGACCTCCGCGAACGCGACGATTTCGTCGAACTTCCGGCGGATCTCAACGCGCGACATACCCAGGATGGCGCCGTTGAGAAAAATATTCTCCCGGCCCGACAGTTCCGGGTGAAATCCGGTGCCGACCTCGAGCAGGCTCGCGATGCGGCCGCGGATGGTGGCGCGACCGTTGGTGGGTTCGGTGATACGGGAGAGAATTTTCAGCAGGGTGGACTTGCCGGCGCCGTTGCGCCCGATGATGCCGACCACGTCGCCCTGCGCGACGTCAAACGAAACGTCGCGCAGCGCCCAGAATTCCTCGCCTTCGCTCTCGGCCCCGACGGCCCCGGCCAGCCGCCGGCCCAGCTGGCGGAATTTCTGCGTGAGCGAGTCGCGCAGCGTGTCCTGCCGTTTCTGGTGGGAAAGGTAGTAGCGCTTGCCGAGGCCTTCGACACGGATGACACTGGATGACATGGTCAGATGAGGTCGGCGAAGGTGCGCTCCGTGCGGCGGAAATACCAGAGACCGGAGCCGAGCAGCAGCACGGCCATGCCGACCGAGACGGCGAGGTTGAGCGGGTCGAGGACCGGCTCGCCGCGCAGCAGACACCAGCGGAAACCGTCGATGGCGCCCACCATCGGGTTGAGCGAGTAGAGGAACCGCCAGTTCGGCAGGTTGGTGGAACTGAACCCGACCGGCGAAAGAAAGAGCCCGATCTGCAGCAGGAACGGCACGACGAAACGGAAGTCGCGGTATTTCACCGTGAGCGCGGTCAACCACAGGCCGGTGCCGATCGCGGTGAGCAGGGTGAGCACGACGAAAAGGGGCAGCAGCAGCACGCGCCAGTCGGGCACGAACTGCCACCACAGGCACAGGGCGATCAGGAGCACGAGCACGACGGCGAAATCAATCAGCGCCACGGCCACCGATGAAAGGGGCACGATGAGGCGCGGAAAATAGACCTTCGAGATGAGGTGCGTATTGGACACGAGGCTGCCGCTGGCGTTGGAAAAGGCGGCGGAGAAAAGCTGCCACGGCAGCAGGCCGCACATGACCAGCAGTGGATAGGGCACGTTGCCTGCCGGCATCTTGGCGAGCTTGCCAAAGATGAAGGTGAACACCGCCAGCGTGACGGCTGGCTGGATCAGCGCCCATAGCACGCCGAGCACGGTCTGTTTGTAGCGGACCTTGATGTCGCGCCACGCAAGAAAGCCGAGCAGTTCGCGGTAGCGCCAGAGATCCCGCCAGTAGTTGCGGCTGGCCCGTCCGGCTTCGAGCACGAGTTCGGGGGTGTCGGGGTTGGCCATGGTTCAGTTCAGGATCGCGGCGAGGCTGCGCGAGAAGGCAGGAAAAGCAAACGAGTCAGCGTGGCGGCGCACAACCTCCGAATCGCGCGGGTGCCGCACCAGGTCGGAGACGGCGGCGGCCAGATCGGCCAGATTGCCGTATTCCACGAGCTGGCCGACCGAGTCGTTGACCACCTCCGGGACGCCACCGGCGCGGGCCCCGATGCAGGGTTTCCCGTAGGTCATGGCCTCAAGATAGACGAGGCCGAAGCCCTCCTTGCGACTCGGCAGGGCGAAGAGATCGCAGGCGGCGTATTCGGCGCGCAGGGTTTCGTCCTCGATCGGACCGAGAAAATCCACCGAGTCCGCCACGCCCAGCAGAGTGGCGAGGGCGGTCAGGCGAGGCTGGTCGTCGCCTTTGCCCACGATCCGGAGCCGGGCCGTGGGATATTCGCGGCGGACGAGCGGCAAGGCCTCGATGAGGGTGTCGAATCCCTTGTAGGTGTCGTTGCTGGAAAGGCGGCCCACGGAGAGGATGCGGGGCAGGGCGAATGGTGCATGGGTGACTTGGTTGTTCAATTCGGGCGCGAAATGCGGGTCGAGGGTGTTGGGCAGCACGACCAGGCGCTCGGTCCGCAGCTCGGGGCAGAAGCGGAGCAGCTGGCGCCGCGTATATTCGCTGACGCAGAGGATGCGGTGTGCGCCCAGGAGGGCCCGGCGCTCCAGCAGGGTGTAGGGCCGCCAGACTTCAATGCCGTGCGCAACGAGGTTGTAGTTGAGGCGGGGGTTGACCGCGCGCGCCAGCCAAGCAATGGGAAGCTGGTGCAGGTGGGCGCAAACGAGAGTGTCGGCCCGCCGGGCGAGGCGGAGTGTGTGGCGGATGAACCTGAGCTTGCCATAACCGCAACCGACGTGCTCGCCCAGCCGGTCATTGCTGTAGCGGGCGAGCCGGGGCTCGGGGCCGGGCAGATCGTTCAGCACCACGGAATCGACGCGGCCGGCCGGCCCGACCATTTCGCACAGTGCTTTCAAGTAGAGTCGCATGATGCGCGCGATGCCGCCCTCGTGCAGAAATAATTCAGGAGAAAGCAGCAGGACGTTCATGTGGAGGCGGGGCCATCAGCCCCGCGAGGCATGCGCTTCGTTGCCGTTATCCCGCGGAGCTGATGACCCCGCCTCCAACAGAAAATATCCCGGGCAAATTTCATGCGGGGCGGCGGTTGGCAAACGCGATGAGCACGGCAAGTGTCCAGACGCGGGACCAGGCGCGGGTGTCGCCCTGCGTGGTGTAGTCATGCCAGAGTCGGCTGGTTTCATGCGGATCGAGCCACGGGCAGGCGGCCAGCGAGCTGCGCGAAAAGGTCTCGTCGAGGAACGGCTTGAGCTCGACCAGCATCCAGCGGGCGAAAGGCAGCGTGAACCCTTGTTTACGGCGGTGGCGGATCGCGGCCGGCACGAGGTCGGCGGTGGCGTCGGCCAGGGCCCGCTTGGGCTGGCGTGGGTCGTATTTGAACCAGTGCGGTTGTGGCCACAGCCACTCCAGCAGCACGCGGTCCACAAACGGCACGCGCAGTTCGAGCGAGTGCGCCATGCTGAACACGTCGCTGTCGCGCAACAGCACATCGGTCATGTAGGTGCGCAACTCCCAGGCGCTGATGGCCTGGAAAGAATCCGCGCCGATGAGTTCAAACGCGAAATCCTCCAGCATCGGATGATTGGGGCCAAGCCGCCCGGCCTGTGCGCGGGCCTCGGGCGCCAGCAAGGAAAGGCGGACGGATTCGGGCAACACCCGCCGCTGGAGCGAGGCCAGTTCGTGCAGATCGCGGGCATGGGCGAGGAAGTCGGCGAGCTTGCGTGCCCGCACCGACGGCCGCGCGCGGAGTTGGGCGATGATGAAGCCGCGCAGGGCGGCCGGCACCCGCCGCCAGAAGGGCAGCAGCCTTTGCAGGCGCGGCAGATCGCGGAATGAAGGATATCCGCCGAACAGCTCGTCGCCGCCCAGTCCTGACAGGGCGACGGTCACACCTCCCTGGCGTGCGGTCTGGCTGGCATAATACGTGTTGATGCCGTCGCCCGTGGGCTGGTCGTAGCTGGCGAGGAGGCGGGGCAGGTCGGCGGCGACGCGTGCGCCGGTCAGCAGTTCCTCGTGGTGCTCGGTGTCGAAAGCCTGCGCGGCCAGCCGGGCGGCGGCCTGCTCCGAGAATTCAGCTTCGCCGAACACGAGGCTGAAAGTCTTGAGTCTTTTCCCGCTGCTCCGGGCCATGAGGCCGACCACGGCGGTCGAGTCCATGCCGCCGGAGAGAAATGCGCCGACCGGAACGTCGGCCACCCGGTGGGCCCGGATGGAATCCTCCAACTGATGCCTCAATCCGTGGACGAAGTCCTGGTAATTGCCCGCGACTTTTCCCGGCTGGACCGGTGCGGGCAGGTGCCACCAGGCCTGCGTGTGCACCCGGCCGGCCGGCGTCACCGTGAGGCAGTGACCGGGCGGCAGGTTGGCAATGCCGCGATAGATGGTGCGCGGAGCGGGCACGCTGAACCACGCGAGGTATTCGCCGACCGAGGCGGGATCCATCTCGCGTGGCACGCGGCCGCTCGCAAGCAGGGCGTTGAGCTCGGAGGCGAAGGCGAGGCCGGTGTCCGGCAGCCGGGCGTAATAAAACGGCTTGATGCCGAGCGGATCACGGGCGGCGAAAAGCACGCGCTCCTGCGCATCCCATACGGCGAAGGCGAACATCCCGCGCAGACACGGCAGGCAGGCCGCCCCGTGCCGGGCGTAGGCGGCCAGCAGCACCTCGGTGTCGCAGTTGGTGCGGAACGGCCAGCCCGCGGTGGCGAGTTCGGTCTGCAATTCGCGGTAGTTGTAGATCGCACCGTTGAAGACGATCGTGAAACGCCCGTCCGCGCTCGCCATCGGTTGGTGCCCGTTGGCCGGGTCGATGATCGCGAGCCGACACATGCCAATGGTCGCGTCGCCGTCCGAAAACAATCCCCGGTCATCCGGCCCGCGGTGCGCCTGTCGCTGCACCATCCGGCTGACGGCGTCTTCACGCTCCGTCGGGCCGAGTTTGGGAGAAATTATTCCGGCTATTCCACACATGAGGTGAGCGCCTCCGGACAGCTTCGCCGCGTCACTTCCCACGGGAAGAAAGTGACCCTCGTTTTACAGGGGGCGGCAGCGGTCCAATCGACGGCCATGACTGGCCGGTCAAAGCCAACAGCAAGGCCTTGCGTGTAGCAATGCCGATTTCCCGCAAAGCCTTAGAGGCAAATGGCTTTGCTAATATCGGCTGATTTATCCTGGCCGACCAGCAGGCCCACCAAATGGAGGCCAAATTCCACCGCAGTTCCGGCACCACGGGAAGTCGTGATCTTGCCGTCAGTGACGATGCGTTCGGCCGCAAGAATGGCGGGCAGTTCGTCCGCCACCGAAAAATGCGCCGTGTAGCGCCGTCCGGCAAGCAGACCGCAGTCGTTGAGCACGGTTGGGGCGGCGCAGATGGCGGCCAGCCAGCGACCTGCCTCGTGCTGCTTCCGCACCAGTTCGAGCACGCGAGGATCCGCGCGGAGATTTTTCACCCCGGCGCCACCCGGCAGGAAGAGCAGGTCGAAATCCGCGCCCATGACCGCGGCCAGTGTCGTGTCGGCGTGTGCGGTGATGCCGCTGCGTCCTGTCGCGTGGCGGGTTTCGCTCAGCGAGGCCACGGTGACGTCGACGCCGGCCCGTCGCAGCAGATCCACGGGGGCAAAGGCTTCGATCTCTTCAAATCCGTCGGCGAGTGGAACGAGCACGCTGGGCATGGTCCAAACCTTAACCACTGATGGACACTAATGGACACTAATTTTTGAGACAGAAGCAGAAGGTTTTGCCACGGATTACACGGATGATCACGGATAAGACAAAAAACTGTCATTCTGAGCGTAGCGAAGAATCCAGAATGACACACGCAGGCGATCGTGCTGCTGGATCCTTCGCTGCGCTCAGGATGACAGGCAGGGGACTTCTGTCTGGATTAGTGAGTCATTAGTGAAGATTAGTGGTTAAAGAAATGGCTCCTCTTTCCGGCAAACGCCTTGTGATCTTCGGTTGCGGCTACATCGGCTCGGCCGTGGCCGAGGCCGCGCTAGCCACGGGTGCCCGGGTGGAGGCGCTGACGCGAAACCCCGACAAGGCCGCCGCGTTGCGCGCCGCCGGACTGGCCAAGGTGGTGGTGGCTGATCTGGGCTCGCCGGACTGGCACGCACAGGTGGAGCCTGGGGCTGATTTTGTGGTGAACACGGTCAGCTCGGGTGGTCCGGAAAATTATCGCCGGTCTTATGTCGGCGGGATGCAGTCCATTCTGGCCTGGGCATCAGCCGATTTGTCGCCGATCGGCACGCTGGTTTATACCAGCAGCACCGCAGTTTATCCGCAGGGCGGGGGAGTGACGGTGGATGAAACGAACGATGCCTCCGGTGCGACACCCAACGGCGCTATCATCCGCGAGTCGGAAGCGCTGCTGCAAAACGCGTCCGCCGATGCCTGCGCCCGCTGGTTCATTCTTCGGCTGGCCGGCATTTATGGGCCGGGCCGCCACCACTTGCTCGATCAGCTTCGTGATGACGCAACCTCGCTGCCCGGCTCGGGCGCGCACCGGCTGAATCTTGCGCACCGGGACGACATCGTGGCGGCGATTCTGGCCTGCCTCCAGGCACCCGCATCCGTCAGCCGCGAGATCTTCAACGTGGCTGACACCGCTCCTGCTCTGCGTTCCGAGGTTGTGCAGTGGCTGGCCGGACAACTCGGTCGACCAGTCCCGGTGTTTGCCGGCACCACCACGGCCCGTCGCGGCGGAGCACCGATGCCGGACCGGATCATCGCCAGCGCCAAAATCCGGCAAGTCCTGGGCTGGCAGCCGCGCTATCACGACTACCGGGCAGGGTTTGGGGCGATCCTGGCGGATGAAACGGGCCCGGAATTATTGCCACGAAAAACACAGGAACCCGACGGCGAATGATGGTTACAAGGCGCCTATAGGCGCTGAGATTGCCTCGATTCAGTGGACATAGACATCCGTGTTGACGGGTAGTTGTTTGGTCGCTTCCGAGGACAGGAG
>JAYUBB010000110.1:0-6446 GCA_043741015.1 Opitutaceae bacterium | reverse complement strand
TCGAGCGTGGCGGACTGGATGGCCTTCATCGCGGGCATGCCGGCTTCGACCATGTAGATAAATTCCTTGGCGTTCTCGCCGTGCGGGGCCACGCCCTGGTCGGTGCCAAAGGCGATCTTCACGCCGGCCTGGTAGGCGCGCTGGAAGGTCGCGGTCATCGCCGGACCGACCAGCAGCGCCTTGACCGCGACGCTGGGCGGGAGAAATCCCGGGACCTTGGCCTTCTGCATCACGAAATTCCCGGCGCTCAGCGTGGGCACATAATAGGTGCCGTGTTGTTTCATGAGCGCGACGATTTCATCGGTCATGAACGTGCCGTGTTCGATCGAATCCACGTCGGCGAGGATCGCGCGCTTCATCCCCTCGGTGCCGTGCGCATGGACCGCCACCTTCAGGCCGTATTCGTGCGCCGTCTCGACGACGGCCTTGATTTCCTCGCTGGTCATTTGCGCGCCTTGCGAGCTGTCGCCCAGGCTCAGCACGCCGCCCGTCGTCATGATCTTGATCACGTCGGCGCCGTGCTTCACGTGGTCGCGCACGGCGGCGCGCGCGCCATCGGCGCCGTTGAAAATTTCCGGCTCGGGAAACAAGCCCATGACCTGGTCGCTGTAGCCGTTGGTGCCGTCGGCGTGGCTGCCGGTCGTTCCGATGGCGGGGCCCGCGGTGTAGATGCGCGGGCCCTCGACCCAGCCGGCGGCGACCGCCTTGCGCAGCGCCCGGGTGGAATAGTTGTTGTCGCCGAGGTTGCGCACGGTGGTGAAGCCGGCCAGCAGGGTCTTCCTGGCGTAGAAGGCGCTGCGCAGGGCGTAGTCGCCGGGGTTGAGGTAGAACCCCTCGGTGTAGCTTTCGGGCGACTGCTGCCCGTCGAGATGGACGTGCATGTCCATCAGGCCGGGCATGACCGTGGCGTTCTGTAGGTCGATGACGGTGTCGCCGGCGGCCGGGGCGGTGTAACCATCGGCGAGGCCGGTCAGGCGGTCACCTTCGACGGTGATGGTCACAGCTTTGCGCACCGTGTCGGCCCGGCCATCAATGAGCGAACCGGCGTGGATCAGGGTCTTGGCGTGGGCGAACGTGGCGGCAACCAGCGCCAAGCAGGCAAATAGCACAAAGCGGAGGGGGGTGGTCATGGGGCAGGAGGCTGCGGGTGGACTTCAGGGCGGGCAATTGTGAATTCGGTGCGACGGAACCGCGGCCGGTGTTAATAATCTGGCCCCCTAAGGTCCTTTTCCTAACTTCGGCCTCACCCCACGCCTTCCCGTGATTTTTCGGGAATAGATCCACGCTTTACCCCCTCCAATCGGACCAACCTTTTCTTGCCGCCCGCTGGCATGGTGCCAGTCGCGGTGGTTTTGAAACCAAAAACAAAGATACCTCATATGAACAAATCCACCCGTCTCATCATCACCGCCGCCGCCATGGCCGGCCTATATGCCGGCGCCCTTGCCGTCAAAGCTTCCGCTGCCGACGCCGGCAAGCCCGCCGCTACCACCACGGATAAGGGCGACAAGGCCAAGGATAGCTGCAAGGGCAAAAACGACTGCAAGGGCAAGGGCGGCTGCGGCTCCAGCGCCAACGGCTGCAAGGGCAAGAATGACTGCAAGGGCAAGGGCGGCTGCAAGACCGCTAGCGTGGGCAATTCCTGCGCCGGCAAGAACGACTGCAAGGGCAAGGGTGGCTGCAAGACCGGTGACGCCGGCTGCAAGGGCAAGAATTCCTGCAAGGGCAAGGGCGGCTGCAAGTCGGCCTGAGTCGTGTTTCTTCATTTCGCGGGAGACCGGGTCAGCCCCGGTCTCCCTTTGTTTTCTCAGAAGGGATTGTCATCCTGAGCGCAGCGAAGGATCCAAGAAATTGCGTGCGATATCACCGACGAATACATGGATTCTTCGCTGCGCTCAGAATGACATGACAGGTTGGTTTTGATAGTCTCGACGACGGTCACAGACCGTCGCTACAGTTCAGAGGTCCGCCCGCTCCGCTTCATGCCCGCCAACAAATTCAACGGCTACACCGACTACGGCATCGGCATCGGCCTGCGCATCCCGCACTACGACCACATCCTGAGCCGCAAGCCCACGGTCGACTGGTTCGAGATCATCTCGGAGAATTTCATGGTCGACGGCGGCCGCCCGCTCGAGGTGCTCGACGAGATCCTCGCGCAATACCGCGTGGTCCAGCACGGCGTCGCGATGTATTTCGGCGCCGCCGACGGCCCGAACAAGGAGCATCTCCGCCGCCTCAAGACCCTGACCAAGCGCACCAAGACGCCGTGGCTGTCCGACCACCTCTGCTGGGGCAGCGTGGACGGCACCTTTTCCCACGACCTGTTGCCGATGCCCTACACCATGGCCGCGGCCCGGCAGACAGCGGCGAACATCCGCCAGGTCCGCGATTACCTGGAGATCCCGATCGCGGTCGAGAATGTCAGCTCCTACACCGAGTTCCACGTCTCCGAGATGACCGAGTGGGAGTTCCTGACCGAGGTGGTCGAACTCGCCGACTGCGGAATCCTACTCGATGTGAACAATATCTACGTCTCCGCGAAGAACCACGGATTCAATCCCTACGATTACATCGACAACGTCCCGCACCACCGCGTCGCGCAGATGCACATCGCGGGGCACACCAAGTTCGAGAAGTACATCCTCGATACGCACGATCACCCCGTGCTCGATCCGGTGTGGAAACTCTACGCCCACGCCACGAAGCTCTGCGGGGTCACCGCCACGCTGCTCGAGTGGGACGACAAGATCCCCTCGTTCGACGAGGTGCACGACGAAGCCCTGAAGGCCAATGAATACATCGCCCAGGCCCGCGAGGCGAAAATCCCCGCGCCCGCGGCGAGGGCGCGACCACTGAAACACGCGCATACGAAATGACCCTCCCTTCCCGTCATCCTGAGCGGAGCGAAGGATCCAAGGGCGCAGCGGCGCCTGCATCTCCGCTTGGATTCTTCGCTCCGCTCAGAATGACGGATTGCGCATATGGCCGGTAAACCGAAACGATCGCCATCCCGTCGTAAACCCGACGCTCCCGTGCGCGTTGATTCCACCGCGCAGCTCGCGGACCTCCAGCGCGCCATGTGGCGGGTCATCTCGCGGCCGCTGACCGCGGACAACCAGATGCAGCGGCAGTGGCCCGACGGCCGGCGGACGAGCGAGGTGACCGCGCAGATCGCCAAGCCGAACGACCGGCTGACCTCCTTCGAGCGGCTTGAGATCTACAATCGCATGTATTGGTTCCGCGTGCTCGACAGCCTGTATGACGACTGTCCCGGGCTCCGCGCCGTGCTGGGCGACGCGAAGTTCGTCCAGCTCGCCGAGGCCTACCTCGTCAAATACCCCTCCGGTTCATTCACCCTGCGCAACCTGCCCAGCCGGCTGGCGCAATTCATCCGCGCCGCGCCGCGCTACACCCGGCCGCACACGGCGCTCTGCCACGACCTGGCGCGTTTCGAATGGGCGCGGGTCGTGGTGTTTGACACGGCGTCGCAGCCGGTCTTCACGATGAATGACCTGCTCGACGTCCCCTCCACCCGGCAGGGCAGGCTCAAGCTCGCGCTGCAGCCTTATCTCCAATTGCTCCGGCTGGATTATCCCGTCGATGACTTCATTTTGGAAATGAAGCAGCGCGAGGCGGAGCTCCTGCGGGGCGACGCCAGCAATGCACCCTCCGCGCGCCGACAGCTGCGAGAAAGAAAAACGGTGCTGCCCCGGCGCGCCCGCACCCATGTCGCCGTGCACCGGCTCGACAACCGGATCTACTTCAAGCGACTGGAGCCGGCGGCCTACCGCATCCTCGTGGCCCTGCGCGAGGGCTCGACCTTGGAACAGGCCCTCGCCACCGGTATCCCGCGCGGCAAGAAATCCCGGGTGGACTGGGCCGCCCGGGTCCAAGGCTGGTTCCGCAACTGGATGGAACTGGGCTGGCTCTGCAAACGGTGATGGCGGCCGGTTCGCTCGATTTTTAACCACGGATTACACGGATGACCACGGATGGATTTTCAACCCCCGATCCCGTCATCCTGAGTGGAGCGAAGGATCCAAGTCCGGGACGCAACTCTCCCATTCCCTTGGATTCTTCGCTCCGCTCAGAATGACAGCCTGGTAAATTTGGAATAATCCCACCAGCCAACCCTCCCACGCCCATGAAACTCCGACCCCTCCTCGCCAAGCTCGATGCCATTGCCGATTTCCTGCAGTCCCCGCTGCTGCTCGCCATTCGCCTCTTCTGGGGCTGGCAGTTTGCCCAGACCGGCTGGGGCAAGCTCACGAACCTCGACCGCACCGCGGGTTATTTCGAGTCCCTCAATATTCCGCTGCCGAAGGTAAATGCCATTATGGCCGGCGGGACCGAGTGTGTCGGCGGGGTGCTGCTCGCGCTCGGGCTGTTCGCCCGTCCGGCCTCCCTGCCGCTGATCTTTACCATGCTGGTGGCCTACTACACGGCGGATCGCGACGCGCTCAGAGTGATCCTCAGTGATCCCGATAAATTTGTGACCGCCACGCCGTTCCTTTTCCTGCTGGTCTCGCTGATCGTGCTGGTCTTCGGCCCGGGCAAGCTGTCGCTCGACGCCCTGTTGGGCAAGAATCAGGGCGCGGCCAAGTAACCCGGAGACGGCCTTCCCGATGAAACTGTCCCGCTGGCTCTTTCTGGCGGTCTTGGTGGCATCGGCCCCTGGGGCGGTGTCCGGGGCTGAATCCGCCCCCGTCATCCAGTGGCAGCCCTGGTCCGAAGAGATTTTTGCCCGGGCCCGCCGGAAGAATAAATTTGTGCTCATGGACCTGGAGGCGGTGTGGTGCCACTGGTGCCATGTGATGGAGGAGACGACCTATCGCGATCCTGCGGTGGTGGCATTGATCAATTCACGCTACCTCGCCGTCCGGGTGGACCAGGACTCGCGCCCCGATCTTTCAAACCGTTATGAAGACTACGGCTGGCCCGCGACCGTGGTGTTCGCTCCCGACGGCTCGGAAATTGTGAAGAAGCAGGGCTACATTCCGCCGGCCCGCATGGCATCCATGCTCCAGGGGATCATCGATGATCCTGCGCCAATCAAAGACGGGACCGGGGCAGAAACACCGGCGGGCATTACGGACGCGTCACGCCCGGAACGCCGGGCGGCGTTGCGCACCCAGCTCCACGACGGCTATGACGCCGCCCAGGGCGGGTGGGGCTTTTCCCACAAGGTGCTCGATTGGGACGCAGTTGAATTCGCCATGCGCGAAGCGGCCCGAGGCGACAAACCGGCCGAGGCCAAAGCCCGCACGACCCTGCAACTCCAGCGCAAACTGCTCGATCCCGTATGGGGCGGGGTTTACCAGTATTCCGTTGGCGGCAACTGGGACGAACCCCATTTCGAGAAGATCATACAGATGCAGGCCGAGAACCTGCGCATCTATGCGCTGGCCCACGCCCGCTGGGGCGACGCCGGGTATCTCGACACCGCCCGCGCCATCCACCGCTACCTGCGGACGTTTCTCACCAGCCCGGACGGAGTGGTCTATACCTCGCAGGACGCCGACGTGGTGCCGGGCGAACACAGCGCCGAATACTACGCGCTCGATGATGCGGGCCGCCGGGCGCGGGGCATCCCGCGCATTGACCGGCACATTTATGCCCGCGAGAACGGCTGGATCATCACCGCGCTGGTGCAACTGGCCGCCGTCACCGGCGACAACGCCTACCGCACCGAGGCCGAGCGGGCCGCCCGTTGGGTGCTGGCGCACCGTGCGCTGGCCGGTGGAGGCTTCCGGCACGACGAGCAGGATGCGGCCGGACCCTACCTCGGTGACACCCTGGCCATGGGCCGGGCGTTCCTCGCCTTGCATCAACTGACGCAGAATCCGGAATGGCTGCAGCACGCCGTTGCGTCTGCGGAGTTCATCCGCGGGCATTTCGGGCGCGGCGCCCAGCCGGGTTTCGCCAGCAGCGACACCACCCGCGCCAGCTTTCCCGCGCCGTTGCCCCAGTATGACGAGAACACCGGCCTCGCCCGCTTCGCCGCCGCCCTGGCCCGGGTGACGGGCCGGAAGGAATACCGCGAGCTGGCCGCGCAGGCGCTGGACTGGACCTTGGCGGAGCCGGTCACCGCCAACCGCGGCTTTTATGTGGGTGGCGCGCTGCTCGCGGAGGAAGAAGTGCGCACCGAACCGGTGCATGTCATGATCCTCGGCCGGAAAGACGACCCGGTCGCCCGGGCGATGTTCGCCGTCGCGTTGCGCCTGCCGGACCAGCACAAGCTCGTCGAGTGGTGGGACCGGCGCGAAGGCCCGGCCCCGCGCGGCGAAGACTATTTCCCCGCGATGGAGGAAGCGGCAGCGTTTCTTTGCGCGAATGGTGCGTGTTCACCCCCGATCACCAGTGTGGTGGCTCTGGAGAAACGTCTCGCCCGGCTGAACCGGCCCTAGGCCTTGACGACCTTGGTGCCGGCAATCAGGTCGTGG
>JAYUBB010000109.1:0-6461 GCA_043741015.1 Opitutaceae bacterium | reverse complement strand
GCATCGTCGCCTCCATTCTGCCGGTCTGGCTGCTGCTCGCGCCGCGCGACTACCTGAGCACGTTCATGAAGATCGGCACGGTGGCGGCGATGGGACTGGCGATCATCGCGCTTGCGCCAGTGCTCAAGATGCCGGCGCTGACGAAATTTATCGATGGCACCGGGCCGGTGGTAGCGGGGCCGTGGTTTCCGTTCGTTTTCATCACCATCGCGTGTGCGGCCGTCTCGGGCTTTCACTCGCTGATCGCCTCGGGGACGACGCCGAAGCTGCTGATGCGCGAGAGCCACATCCGCATGGTGGGTTACGGTGCCATGGTGACGGAGATGGTGGTGGGGTTGATGGCGCTCATTGCCGCCTGCGCGATGGAGCCGGGCGAGTATTTTGCGATCAACATGAAGGGCGAGGTGGCCGCGGTGACCGCCAAAGTCAGCGCGTTGGGCTACCCGGTGACGCCGGTGCAGATGTCCGACCTCGCCGCCAGCGTGGGCGAGAAGACCATGATCGGCCGGACGGGCGGGGCGCCCACCTTCGCCGTGGGCATGGCGCAGATGTTTGCCGGCGTGCTCGGCAGCCGGGGCGCGCTGGCCGTGTGGTATCACTTCGCCATCATGTTCGAGGCGCTGTTCATTCTGACGACCATCGATGCCGGCACGCGGGTGGGGCGGTTTCTCGTGCAGGATTTGCTGGGGTTGTTCGTGAAGCCGCTGGGCGACACACGGTCCTTCGCCGGAAACGCCCTGGCGACGGCGCTTTTCGTCGGGGCGTGGGGTTGGTTCCTTTACCAGGGCGTCATCGATCCGCTGGGCGGCATCAACTCGCTCTGGCCGATCTTCGGCGTGGCCAACCAGCTGCTCGCGGTCATCGCGCTCGCCCTCGGCACGACCGTGCTCATCAAGATGGGCCGGGTGCGTTATCTCTGGGTGACGCTGGCGCCGCTCGCCTGGCTGATGAGTGTGACGATGACGGCGGGCTGGATGAAAATTTTCAGCCCGGCCCCGGTGGGATTCCTGGCCCTGGCCCGCGGGCTGGAGGCGAGAATCGCCGCGGGGGGCCCGGCGGCCGAGGTGGCGGTCTGGCAGGCGCAGATTTTCAACAACCGCATCGACGCGGCGGTGACCGGGACCTTTCTGGTCCTCGTGCTGATCATAGTCGCGGCCAACGCCCGCGTGTGGTGGCAGTTGCTCGCCGGTCGCCGCCGGGCGGACCTGCGCGAAGAGCCCTATGTGCCGCTGGCCGCAGCCACGGTGGTCAAGTGATCCGCATCGCCGTCATTTCTGATACCCACGACTGGATGCCGCCGGGCTTGCCGCAGAGACTCGCGGGGGCCGACGAAATCTGGCACTTGGGTGATGTGTGCGAGCCGGACACGCTGGCGGAGTTGGGACTGCTGGGGAAACCCCTGCACGTCGTGCTGGGCAACAACGAGTGCCACCATTTTTGGCCGTTGGAACTCACGCTGGAGCGGGCCGGCCGGAAGTTTTTCCTCACGCACGTCCCGCCTGCGCGGGCACCGGCCGGCGTCGCGATCGTGCTGCACGGCCACACACATGTGCCGCGCGACGAGACCGATGAGAACGGCGTGCGCTGGCTGAATCCTGGCTGCATCAGCCGGCCGAAACAAGGAAGACGGGCGGGCTTTGCGTGGCTTTTGCTGGAGCAAGGCCGTCCGCTCGACTGGCGGCTGGAATCACTCTGACCCTGCGGTTCCCGCCATTCGGGCCTACTGCACCGAGACGGGAGCCTTGCTATACTGGAAGCGACCGACGTTGACCGTGTCGGGCGGGGCGATGCCGGCGATGATACCGAAAGAAGTGATGACGCAGGCCATGTTGCCGCGGCGGCCGGCGCGGGCCTGTTCCTCGATGCGCGGGGCCGTGGGTTTGCCGTCCTTGCCGATGGCGCCGAGCAGGACGCGTCCGTCGGGCTGGATGATCACGAGGCTGTTGCCGGCCGTCTTGCCAGTCGAATAGCTGCCCGCCACGGAAGCGAAGACCGAAGCACGTTCCTCCGTAGAGGTGACGACAGTCACGTCATCCGGCACGTCGCTGAGCCGTTTTTGCGGCAGGCCGTAGCGCAACCCGACGGCCACCAGCACCACCGCCACCGCGAAGAGGCCGACGACTTCCGCAATGGAGCGCAGCGGGCCGGAACTGTTGTCCGCACCGCGGGAACGGGCCGGGGTCCTCGGCACACTGGCCGCCGACCCGCCTTGGAAGGGGGGAAGATCGGCCAGGTCGGCCGGGATTTCAGCCATCCAATAATCATCAAACAATGACACGCTCTTGTGCACGCGGAGGCGCCCCTGATAGGCCGCGATGCGATAGCCCCGGTCGTTGCGCTGCACAATGATGCCGGGCTCGGTCTTGGGGCTCACCGAGGTATCCACCTTCAAGAGCTTGCCGGCCAGCCGGATGATCTCCTCGAGGGAATGATTGCCGTGTTCCAGCCGTTCTGAAGCCGGAGCCACCGCCGAGGCATCGGGGGCCAGGTAAACCAGGGTGATGCGATACGTGACGCTCATTTCTCGATGATAAATACCAGCGAGTTGGTGGAGCCGATCTGGATCGTGCCGGTGGTGAGGTCGCCGTCGTCCATCTGTTTATCGAGCATCGTAAGCAGTTCCGTGTCGTCACTGACGGGGTTGCCGGGGGCGGTCTGTACGATCAGGGCGGCCTTGGCCGTGATGCCGTCGGCTGACACATCGTAATTCCACTTGTAAACCCCGCCGATCGGCGAGGCGTTGATGAAGTTGGACGGCAGGGTATTGGCGAGCTCGGGCGGCACAATCTGCGGGGTGCCATCCGCGGGCCAATGGCCGTTCTGCAGCGTATAGGTCTGGATCGCGGTGGAAAACAGGCGCAGATCGTTCTCCAAGGCGGTGACCTTCGACCGTATGGTGATGTGCCGGTAGGTGGGCAGGGCGGCGGCGGCGAGCAGGCCGATGATCACCACGACCACCATGATCTCCACCATGGTGAAGGCCCGCATGCGGCGGCTGAATAAATTATGTCTGGAAGAACCGGGCATTTAGGGGCGGACGAGAGAGTAAATAGGACATTCGTGCCGCGGCAAGCATTCTGAGATAAAACTATTGGGATGAAGGGGCTGAACGGGTGAAAGAGGCCAGGATGACCGGGAATTTCCCCCAATTTTGAACCAACGCCATTAATACTTCCCCCGGCGGGAGAATACGCAGAGATCTGCCATCCGGATGCAGCTTCCGGCCGGCATGTTCGCTCTGGAGTCGGGCCGGGCCGGAGGTTAGCTACGACGGACAGTGAGCGAGACCATCCAGGAAAGTACACCCATCGAAACCGCGGCCGAGACCGGCCTGGTCTTTGTGCGGAGCGGGCGGGCGCGGTCCTACCGGCTGACCTTGCGCAAGGATGGTGTGGCCGTCGCCACGATTCCGTTGCGGGGTTCGGAGCGGGAGGCGCGGGTCTTTGTGCACCAGCATCAGGACTGGCTGGCCCGGGCGCGGGCGCGGCACGCGCGCCGCCCGCGCCCGGCTGAAATTTGGACCGTGGGCACCACGGTGCTCTGGCGTGGCGAACTGACCGAGATTCGCGCCGCCGGTGCCGGGGACAAGCCCAAGGTGTGTCTCGCGGCGGATGTGTTTCGCGTCGCCGCCCTCGAGGGCGACCTGCGGATTCCCCTTGAGAAGCAGTTTGCCCGTCGCGCAAAAATCGAGCTGCCGGCCCGCGCCTGGGAACTTGCGGCGGAAACCGGCGCCGAGATGAAGCATGTCGCGGTGCGCAACCAGCGTTCGCGCTGGGGTTCCTGTTCCGCCCGCGGCACCCTCTCCCTCAACTGGCGGCTGGTGCAGGCGCCGGATGCGGTGCGCGATTACATCATCTACCATGAACTCGTGCATCTGTGGGAAATGAACCACTCGGCCCGCTTCTGGGCCCGCGTGGAAGCGGTCTGTCCGGGGTGGCGCGACGCCGAGCGCTGGTTGAAACACCACGGCAGCCTGCTGGGGCTGTAGGGCGTTCAGCGGATGTCGAGCAACTCGACCTCAAAGCGCAGCGTGCCCTTCGGTGGGATCGGCCCGCGACCTTTCTCCCCGTAGGCGAGCCACCACGGGATGAGCAGCGTGCGCTTCTCGCCTTTTTTCATCGAAAGAAAGGCCTCGTCCCAGCCCTTGATGACCGCTCCGGTGCCCACCCGAAAACGGTAGGGCTCGCCGCGGTCGCGCGAGCTGTCGAACTTGGTGCCGTCGAGCAGGAATCCCTCATAATGGGTGGTGACCTGCGCGCCGAGTGACGGCGGCTGACCCTCGCCGGGCGAGCGCACGAGATAGCGGAGGCCGGAGGGATTGGTGTGGGCCGTGCCGTATTGTTCGCGCAAAATGGCCGCATCGGTCTCGCTGAGCTGCGGGCTCTCCAGGATCTGGCGCATGTATTTGTTGGCAGGCTCGCCGGGGTTGGCCCGGCGAAAAATCCCGGTGCGGGCCTGCCAGGCGATGAAGGCGAGCACGAGACCGAGGATGACGAGGATGCCGTGGGAGCGGAAGTTCATGACGGAGGGGCCGATTCGAAACGGAGAATCAGGGCGTCGAGCAGGGCATCGGTCTGGAGCTTCAGGTGCTGGGCAGGCGGGACCGGCCGGTCGACCGGGGCGGCGTTCTGCTGCGCAGCGAACGCCGCGTCACCGGCTTTTCGGGCGGCGGTGAGGAAGGCCTCCTTGGCGTCGTGAAAAGCACCGCCTTCACGCAAGTCGGAGGGAGCGGCGGGACGACCCAGGAAAGTGGCCGTGAGTCCGTCGCCGATCCACACGCGCCAGTCGTCCTCGTCGGCAAAGTAGGCAACCAGCACGCCGTGCCGGGCCACGCCGAGTTTTTCGGCCAAGGCGCGCATGTAGGCGCCGGGCACTTTGTCTTCCGCCGTGGCCGGGGATTTTGCAAACATCCGGGCGACGATCTTTACGCCGGTGGTGCGCTCGAAGTTGGCCAGCTTGAAGTTGAAATTCTTCGCCCGCGGCGGATCGACGGGCAGCAGTTTGTCGGGATCGTCGAAATGCGCCGTCGGGCCGGGCCCAGTGGCGCCGGAGTATTTGCGCGCTTTGGCCACGAGAGCCTTGAAGGAGACTTCGTCGGCCTTGAACGCCTGCGCCGCCGCGCCGATCCGGAGGATTTTGATGGAAAAAGCGTCGTCCGCCTGGATGCGGGGCAACACCTCCACGCCCCGCACAACGCGCCCAAAGACGCTATGCAGGTTGTTCAGCCGGGTGCAGTCAGCGAGTGTGATGAAAAACTCACAACTGTTGGTGTCCGGTCCCGCATTGGCCATCGACAGGATGCCGGCCTCGCCGTGGCGCAGGCCGGGGACAAATTCATCGGGGAAAGTGTAGCCCGCGTCGCCTTCCTCCGGTGCCTTGGGATTGCCGCTCTGGATGACGAAGCCCGGCACCACGCGATACCACTTAAGGCCGGTGAAGAAGGGGGCGCCGTTGCGCGGGGCAATGGTGCCCTCGGCCAGGCCGACGAACGAGGCGACGGTCATCGGCACCTTGTCCTGATGGAGCTCGGCGGTGAAGACGCCTTGGGGCGTGGTGAACTCGGCGTAGAGTCCGTCCGGCAGGTTTTCCTGCGCCGACAAGATTCCGCCCAGAACGAGCGCAGTAGACAAGGTGGCAGATTTCAAGAAGTGCATGGTGGCAGGGGAGCGGCGGCCGTCAGAGGAACGAGCAGATGTATTCGCAGAGGCCGGACTTCACCTCGATCGTGAAGCCGCTCTTGCCCGGCACGTCAAAATGCGTGCCGGCGGCATAATCTTTCACGGGCGTCTGTCCATCGAGCGTTACGTGGCAGGCCCCGGCCACGATCTCCATGCGTTCGGGCGCACCGGTGCCGAAGTGGTAGCTGCCGGGATAAATGAGGCCGAGGGTCTTTTTCGCGCCGTCGGGCATCAGCACGGTGTGGCTGACGACCTTGCCGTCAAAATAGACGTTGGCCTTGGTGTGGACGGTGATGCCGGTAAACTGAATGGGCAGGGACATGATGGGAAAATTGGGGTCGAGCCGGCGGGGCGAGTCAACCCTGGGCCTGATACAGCCGGAAGAGCGCCTGGGTGCCGGAGTCTTCCCAGCCGTGCGCCGCAACCTGGTCGTAAAGTTTCCTGGCCTGTGCGAGCCCGGGCAGGTCGAGTTTAAGCTCGGCGGCGGAATCAAGGGCGAGCCGCAGGTCCTTGAGAAAATGTTTCACGTAGAAACCGGGCGCGAAATCCCCGCGCAGGGCGCGCGGGGCGAGGTTGGTGAGCGCCCAGCTCGCGGCTGCGCCGCCGCCGAGGCTCTCAAGGACGCGGGCGGGGTCGAGCCCGGCGCGTTTTGCGTAGGTGAGCGCCTCGCACCACGCCATCATGCCCGAGGCGATGGCAATCTGGTTGGCCAGCTTGCAATGCTGGCCGGCGCCGGGTCCGCCGTGCAGCGCGATGTTTTTGCCCATGAGTTCAAAAAGCGAC
>JAYUBB010000108.1:0-1911 GCA_043741015.1 Opitutaceae bacterium | reverse complement strand
CGGGGACCATATCCTGTGGTATGCACGGAAGAAAGAACTCCTGAAATATAGGAAACTCCTCAACTATCAGGCCGAACCTCCAGACGACGACACGTATTATGTCTGGATTCAGTTGCCCGATGGGACATTCCGCCGAATGATCCCGGAGGAGAAGCGGCGCGAAGTGCAACTACCAGCAGGCGCACGAATATTCCGGCATGGGCCACTCACTTCATCAGGTGATTCGAGCACTGATCAGAACTTTGCTTTTCAAGGGATGACGTTTACCCCCGCGAAAGGGAACCATTGGAAAACTGCGCCAAGGAATCTTGAGAGAGTCGGCAAGAACGGACATATCTTCATGATGGGGAGCCAACCCGCGTGGAAACTTTTCTGGGATTACTCTCCGGGTCGGCAGATACCTAATGTCTGGTTGGACACTCAATCAGGCGGATTCAATGAGTCTGGCATCTACGTTGTTCAGACTACGGTGAAGGTTGTCCAACGCTGCCTCCTCATGGCTACCGACCCCGGCGACCTCGTGCTCGACCCGACCTGCGGTTCCGGCACCACCGCCACCGTCGCCGAGCAATGGGGCCGCCGCTGGATCACGATTGACACCTCGCGCGTGGCGCTGGCACTGGCCCGCGCCCGCATCATGGGCGCGCGCTATCCGTTTTACCTGCTCGCCGATTCGCGCGAAGGCCAGATGAAGGAAGCCGAAGTCACCCGCACCGCGCCGAGTTCGCAGCCCGTGCAGGGGAATATCCGCCACGGCTTCGTCTATGAGCGCGTGGCGCACATCACGCTCAAGTCCATCGCCAACAACGCGGAGATCGATGTCATCTGGGACCAGTGGCAGGCGAAGCTGGAGCCGCTGCGCGAGAAACTGAACAAGGCGTTGGGAACATCTTGGGCCGAGTGGGAAATCCCTCTCGCGCTGCCCCCTGAACTTTGTAGGGGACGACGTGAGGAGTCTCAAACTTCTCCCCAAAAAAATCAGAGACTCGTCACCTCGTCACCTACGGAGATTGAGAAACCTTTCGCCGATTGGTGGCAGTCCCGCATCGCCCGGCAGCAGGAGATCGACAAGTCCATCGCCGCGAAGGCCGAGTTTGAATATCTCTACGACAAGCCCTACGACGACAAAAAGAAAGTCCGCGTGGCCGGCCCCTTCACCGTGGAGAGCCTCAGCCCCCACCGGATGCTGGGCGTGGATGAGGACGATGAATTGATCGACAGCCTGAAAGACGACAGCACGGAATACGGAGCCAAGCAGTCTTTCCCGCAGATGATCCTGGAGAACCTCAAAACCGCCGGCGTGCAGCAGGCGCACAAAGAGGACCGCATCACCTTCACCGCCCTGACTCCGTGGCCCGGCGAACTCGTCTGCGCCGAAGGCCGCTATATCGAGGGTGGTGTAGCGCAGCCGTCCCCGGCTGCGAGTTCCGGCGGCGTCCCGCCGCTCGGAAAGTCACCGGCCGCGACGCCCGCGGGGCAAGGCGCCGAGCGGCGCGCCGCCATTTTCATAGGCCCTGAGTTTGGCACCGTGCAGCGCGCCGACCTCGTCGCCGCTGCCCGGGAGGCGGGCGATGCCGGTTTCGATGTGCTCATCGCCTGCGCCTTCAACTACGAGGCGCACGCCACCGAGTTCAGCAAGCTGGGCCGCATCCCCGTGCTCAAAGCCCGGATGAACGCCGACTTGCACATGGCCGAGGACCTCAAGAACACCGGCCAAGGCAACTTGTTCGTCATCTTCGGCGAACCCGACATCACGCTCCTGCCCGAGCCGGACGGCAAGCTACGCGTGAAGGTCAACGGCGTGGATGTCTTCGACCCCAGCACCGGCGAAGTCCGCAGCGACGGGGCCGACGGAATCGCCTGTTGGTTCATCGACACCGACTACAACGAAGAAAGCTTCTTCGTCCGCCA
>JAYUBB010000107.1:0-6513 GCA_043741015.1 Opitutaceae bacterium | reverse complement strand
AGCCGGAATTCTTCGAGGGCCTGCAGGCGCAGCTGACCACCCGGCCCCTGGCGGACTGGAAAGCCTACCTGCGTTTCCGCGTGCTGCGCGCGGCGGCGCCCTCCCTGGCGGCGCCCTTCGAGGAGGAGGCCTTCCACTTCAACAGCACGGTGCTGCGCGGCACGCCGGCCATGGAGCCGCGCTGGCAGCGCTCGGCCCGCGTCGTCGACGGCCAGATCGGCGAGGCGCTCGGCCAGCTTTATGTCGCCCAATACTATCCGCCCGCGGCCCAGGCCCGCATGGCCGAGATGATCGCCAACATCGTCGCGGTCATGCACGACCGCCTGCAGAAGCTCGACTGGATGACCGAGGCCACCCGGAAGAAGGCGCTGGCCAAGTTCGACCGTTTCTACTCGAAGATCGGCCACCCGGAGAAGTGGCGCGACTATTCGTCCGTGAACATCCGGAAGGAGAGTTACTATGGCAACGTGCGCGCCGCGACGACCTTTGAGGTCAAGCGCAAGCTCGCCCGCCTGGGCCAGCCGGTCGACCGGTCGGAATGGGGCATGACGCCCCCGACGGTGAACGCCTACTTCGACCCGACCGCCAACAACATCAACTTCCCGTCGGGTATTCTCCAGCCGCCGTTTTTCGACTTCACGCTCGACGACGCGGTGAACTACGGCGGCATCGGCGCCGTCATCGGCCACGAGATCACGCACGGATTCGACGACCAGGGCCGGCACTACGACGGCGACGGCAACCTCGCGGAGTGGTGGACGCCGGAGGACGCGACCGCCTTTGAGGCGCGCGCGCAGAAGATCATCAACCAGTTCGACGCCTACGAGATTCTGCCCGGCGTCCACGTCAACGGTCACCTCACGCTCGGCGAGAACATTGCCGACCTCGGCGGCGTCAGTCTCGCCTACGAGGCGCTGGAGCGTTCGCTCAAGGGCAAGGAACGCAAGCTCATTGACGGCTTCACGCCCGAGCAGCGGTTCTTCCTCGCCTGGGCCCAGGTCTGGAAGACCAACGCCCGCGAGAGCGAGACCAAGCGCCTTGTCGCGATCGACCCGCACGCCCCGGGCAACCTGCGCGCCATCGGCCCGCTCGTGAACCTGCAGGAGTTCTTCGACGCCTTCGGCATCAAGGCCGGCGACCCGATGTGGCGGAAGCCCGAGGACCGCGCCAAGATCTGGTGAGAGGTGGAACGCGCTGACCCCAGCGCGTTGAGGTCAACGTGCTCCACCTCCGGCCCGCGCTTTCCGGCGCGGGCTTTTTCTTGGGTCACTCCTTATTTCTCGTCGCGGTGCCGCAGGGCGCGGAGGGTCTTTTCGCCGCGCGCGGTGGGTGGCACCTTGAGCGAGGCCACGGCCTCGACCAGATCGCGAATCTGGGCCTTGGTCAGCACCAGCGCCGCGATCTCCGGCATGGCGGAGGGGGCCGACTCGACGCCCTTGATGTCGCCCGTGGGAATCTCGAGGGTGCTGTCGCCCGTTTTCAGCTGGAGAACCTTGTCGTCGCGGCGGACCAGGGTGCCGACGATGGCTTCGCCGCTCTTCTTGGTGACCGTGACGATCTCGTAGCCGGCGGCGATCTTCGCGCTGGGCTTGATGATGGACTGGAGGATGTATTCGCGGGACTCGCGGGCGCCGATGCCGGCCAGGTTAGGCCCGGCCTCGCCGCCGGCATCATCGTTGTAGCGATGGCAGCGGATGCACTGCATGATCGGATTGCGGGCGAACACCATGCTGCCGGCCTGAGCGTTGCCGCCTTCCAGAGCGACCCGGAATGGCGCGAGCGGATCGGGATCCTTGGCGATGGCGGCGTCGCGTTCGGCGAGGGCTTGTTTCACCCGGGCATCGGTCCGGAGTGCGGCGGCGTCGAGCAGGTCGAGCTGCGCGGCCGGGACGATCTTGCCGGCGGCAAGTTGGGCCAGCTGAGTGAGAATGACTTCATCCGCCGCGGGATCCTTGGCGGACCCGAGGGCCCGGAAGGCGGCCTGCTGCTCCTTGGGCGTGCCAGTGGCGATGAGCTTGGCCAGGTTGGCGACAGCCGCTTCGGGCGCCAGCCGGCTGATCACGGGCAGGGCGGCGAGGCGCAGCTCGGGCACGTTGGACGCGGCGGCCAGGGCGGCGGTGGCGCCGAGCGAGGCATCGTTGAACCGGTCGAGAGCCTTGAGGGCGGCGACGCGAACGCCGGCCGATTCGGCGTTATCGGCGACGATGGCGTGCAGGACCGGATAGGCGGCCGTGATCTTCAGGCTGACCACTGCGTCGATGGCGGAGAGCTGGACGATATCGGGCGTATGGGCGGCGAAGATGCCGGGCAGGGTGGGCGCCAGGGCGGCGGCGGCGGTGTCGGCCGGGCGGGATTTCTCCGCGAGCGGACGGAAGATGCCGACGATGCGGTCGCGGGCCGGCGGGGCGGGCCAGAGGGCGAGCAGGTCGAGGGCTTCCTTGCGCAGGGTCGGCGCGGCTTGGCTCGCGGCAAACCCGGCCAGGGCGGCGGCGTTATCCGCGGCGCCAAGGCGGAAGTTGGCGTTGAGCACGCGGAGCATCACGGCCTCGTCGGCAACGGGCTGGGCGATGAGCGCGGCGATGGCGGGATAGGCGGCGGTGATGGGCGCATCGTTGATCGCCTCGACCGCTTCGCGGGCGATGAACAAATCCTTGTCTGCGAGAAACACGGTGATCGCGGCGTTGCCTTGGCGGCGCAGGGCCAGCACGGCCGCGAGACGCACGGCTCGGGAGTCGTCGGTCGCGAGGGCGGAGAGTTGTTCCGCCGTGGCGCAGCGGGAAAGAGCCACCGCCAGCACATGCCGCAGATAGGCGTCGGCGTCATTGTTGGCGCGAACGGCGGCAACGAGCGCCGGGGCCGCGCCCGCATGCTTGATTTTGCCGAGCGCCTCGGCGGCAAAGAATTTCACGCGGGGGGCCGCGTCACCGAGTGCGGCGACGCAGGCTTCGGCCGAGGCCGCATCGCGCAGATCGCCGAGGGTCTTGATCGTTTGCGCGCGGATTTCGGAGTCGGTATTGCTCAGCAGGCTGCGCAGGGACTCTGTCGCTTTCGGGTCCTTGCGGGCGATCTGGCCGAGGGCCCAGACGGCATGCAGGCGGCTGAAGTCGGTGGCGGTGCCGGCGATTTTGGCGAGAGGCGCGACGCTGGATTCACCGCGCTCGGCGAGGGTGTATTGGGCCTCGAGGCGGATGCGCCAGTCGGCGTGGGCGAGGAGGGCGAGCAGGTCGGCGTCGGATTTCTTCGTGAAGTCGGAGCCGATGAGATCCTTGATGACCTTCAGCGCCGGATCATCGGCGAGCTTGGGGTCGAACATGGCGTAGATACGGCCCTTCTTGGACTTCGGCCAACCCTCGGCCCAGTCGGAGTAGTAGAGCTTGCCGTCGGGGCCGAAACGGACGTCGGTCGGCAGCGCGCCGGTGAGGAAGGGGGCGGCGGTGTCGATGGCGTAGGAGGCGCCGGACGGCTTCACCTTGTAGGTGTAGATGCCGGAGTTGGACGGTGCGCCCTTAAAGTGCGTGATGAAGATGGTGTGGGCATAGGCCGGGGTGAGGCCGGTGCCGGGGTAGTATGCGATGCCCGAGGGGCCGTCCTCGATGTTGCAGATCGGGGGCAGGAGGTAGGCCGGCTGGTTGGCGTGCCGGGGGATCCAGAGCTTCTCGGCGTTCCACGGGCCGGCGGCGCCGCGCGGAGCATGTTGGTAACCGATGCGCCAGCCGCTGTCGCCATCCTCCACCACGTGCACCAGGCGTTCCTCGTCGCCGAGGTCGCAGTCGTTGTCGCCGGTGAACAGGTCGCCGTATTCGTTGAAGAGGAGCGACTGCGGATTGCGCAGGCCGGTGGCGAAAAGCTCGAGGCCGGTGCCGTCGGGCCAGCAGCGGAAGACCGAGCCGGTGTCGGCGGAGTTGACCACGCCGCCTTCCTTGGTGGGGACGCTGGCGCCGCGGTCGCCGAGGGAGAAATAGAGGCGGCCATCCGGGCCGAGGATCAGGCCGTGAAAGTCATGGCCGGTGAAATTGAAGCGGATGCCGAAGCCGCGGAGCAGCTCGGTGCGGGTCTCGGCCCGGTCGTGGCCGGTGAATTTCCACAGCGAGGGGATGCTGGAGAACCAGACGTCGCCCCGGTGGGTGAGCACGCCCGAGGCGATGCCGTCGATGGGTGACCGGAAATTCTCGGCATAGACGGAAGACTTGTCGGCCTTGCCGTCGCCGTTGGTGTCTTCGAGCACGACGAGGCGTTCGGACTCGATCGACAGTTCCTTGACGCCGGCCTCGCCGAAATTCCGCTGCAGGCTGGCGAGAAAGTCGGCCTGGTTACGGTTGGCGAGGTCGTCCTCGAGGGTCCACAGGTAGTCGCGGATATCGAGGACGCTGGTGCGGTAGCGGAAGGTCTCGGCGACAAAGATGCGCCCGTGCTCGTCAAAGTTGAAGGCGACGGGATTGGCCAGCATGGGCTCGGCGGCCCAGAGCGAGGCCTTGAGGCCGACGGGCAGCTTCATGCGGGAAAGAGCCTGCAGGCCCTCGTCGGAGGCCGGCTCAATCTCGGCGGCGGCGATGCGTGTCTCGGGCTTGAGCTTGCCCCGGCCGGCCGACTCGGTGGGGGAAAGTTCGGAGGCCGAAGCGTGGGGCAGGGCGATGGCGAGGGCCAAGGCGGCGAGCGCCTTGACACCGGTGGCGGGACGAAGGAATGGGGGCAACATGCGGGGAGCACCGTAGGTCTCTGGACTGGAATAGCAAGGGGTGGTACGGAGCTTTTTTGCCGTAAGTTGACTTGCCGTAGGGCGACCCGCCGGGCGGGATAAATCCATGAGCCTGACGATCTGGACGAACCATGTTTTCCGCCCCGAGGTGCTGGAGAAATTCCAGCATGGCATCGCCGCCGCCGGCCACCGGCTGGTCGTCTCGCCCAAGGCCAGCGCGGTGGTGCTCGCCGCGGGCGGGGCCGACCCGGCGCTGGAGCAGGCCGACGTGGCGTTCGGTCAGCCCGATGTGGCGCAGACCATGGGATGCCGGCAGTTGAAATTTATCGAGCTGAGCACGGCCGGTTACACGCGCTATGACCGGGAGGATTTCCGCGCGGCGATGAAAGCCCGCGGCGTGCCGGTGACCAACGCCTCGCAGGTTTTCGCCGATCCCTGCGCCCAGCACGTGCTGGCGCAGATGCTCGCTCTCGTGCGCAACCTGCCGGTCCAGCTCCGCAACCAGGACGGCCCCCGCGAGTGGCGCTACTTGGGCGACCGGTTCACCAACGCCGTGCTGACCCGGCACGCGGTGCTGTTGCTCGGTTACGGGTCCATCGGCCGGCGCCTGGCGGAACTGTTGAAACCGTTCGGCACGCGCGTGACCGCCTTCCGGCGCAAACCGGCCGGCGACGAGGGCATGCCGGTGGTCGGCGAGGCCGGGCTGGCCGCGGCTCTGGCGGAGGCGGATCACGTGGTTGACCTTCTACCGGACTCCCCCGTCACGACTGGCTGGATGTCGGCGGCGCGGTTCGCGGCGATGAAACCCGGCGCGCGCTTCTACAACATCGGGCGCGGCACGACGGTGGACCAGGCGGCGCTGATGGCGGCGCTGGAATCCGGGCGGCTTGCCTCGGCTTATCTCGACGTGATGGAACCCGAACCGCTGCCGCCGACACATCCGCTGTGGTCCGCGAAGAACTGCTACATCACCTGCCACATCGGCGGCGGCACGCGCGAGCAGGATGAGAATCTGGCGGCGCATTTCCTCGCCAACCTGGTCGCGTTCACGCGCGGAGGCGCGCTGGTGGATCGGATCATGTGAACATGTCGCACCCTTTCACCACCATGTTCAGGCTGGGCTGCCTTTTGCTCGTTGGTGTCCTGGCCGGTTGTGTTACCCGGCCAGCCCCGGAGCGGGCGGTGGCCGCGGCATTGGAGAATTACGTCCAGTTGCTGCGCCGGCAGGACGCGGTCGGTCTGTCCGAGATGTTTGTGCCGGATGGCTCCTCGAGTCATGCGGACCAGAAACCGATCGTGGGGCGGCCGGCGATCCGGGCCTTTCTGGAGTCGTTTGCCGGCTACAAGGTCGTGGCCCATGAAATGCCGGTCACGTCCGTCTCCGTCCATGGCAACCGGGTTACCCAATCCGGCACTTATCACCAGACGGTGCGTACCCCGGATGGACAGACGATTCAGGTGCGGGGCGTTTTCGTGGCGGAATGGGAACGGCAGGGCGATGACCGCTGGCTGATCCGCCGCATGCACACAGCCCCGCCGGGCAACGGCGGGTGAGCGCCGGATCACTGCTTGTAGATAACGCCGGCCTTCATGACGAAGGTCACGTTCGTCATGAGCTTGATGTCGACGAGCGGGTCGCCGGGCACGGCGACGAGGTCGGCGAACTTGCCGGGCTCGACGGTGCCGAGATCCTTTTCGACGCCGAGGAGTTTCGCCCCCTCGAGCGTGGCGGACTGGATGGCCTTCATCGCGGGCATGCCGGCTTCGACCATGTAGATAAATTCCTTGGCGTTCTCGCCGTGCGGGGCCACGCCCTG
>JAYUBB010000106.1:0-19476 GCA_043741015.1 Opitutaceae bacterium | reverse complement strand
CGGTGCCCAGGCTGCACGTTTTGCAGATTCGGGAACAGCGGGCCGGTCTTGGGCAAGGTGGCGAGGATGGCCTCCACTTCCTTCCCAAATCGAATCTGTGGGGGCTGCTGGCTCCGCCAACGCGTTTTCATGCGGACAAAGCAGATGATCCGGGCCGCCCAGTCCACGTCCTCGGCTTGCAGGTGGGCTAGGTCCGACTGCGACGCGCCCAGGTGCCAGGCCAGCTGATAGAATGCCTTTCTTCCCGGGTTTCTTTCCCTCGCAACGATCCGGCAATGTTCGTCCCAGGTGATCGCCCGCTTGTCCTTGAACCGGATAACCGGCCATTGCCGTTTGGGAATCAACGGCCACGGCAGCCAGTTCATGTCCACGCAGAAGTTATGCAGCCGCCGCAAAAAAACGTGGGTGGAGACCGTGCCCGCCTGGAGCACCTTTAAAAGCAGTTCATTGGACGTGTCGATGATGACTCGGGGCAGCAAGAGAGCGAAAGCTTTGTCCTTGGCGGCACTTTGCCAGCGTTCCTTGTTGGCGGCCTGCTTCATGTTCGTGAGGGCTGCCATGGCCTCCTGCCAGGTGCGCGTAGCGATGCCGTTGTCGGTGCCCGACAGGTAGGCCTTGGCGAGTTGCCGGTTGATCGCCGGCTGCTCTTCGGCCTGGTTCTTGGCCTCGACGATGCGCCGCGCGGCCTTCAGGTCGGACGTGTTCAGGCTGGTGCGTTTGCGGGTCTGGGCATCCACGCAATAAAACGTGTCCCCTCGGTTCCCCCGTCGAATTATTCGGTATCGTGTCTTCATGGTTGGCGAGCAACCACGACGATAAATGGAAACGGTTCCGCAGTGTTAGCGGGTAGTCGGCGGGTTAGTGCCGGCTAGCCCAAGTTCTCAAGGAGTAGAGATTTTGGTGTCCGTTTTGGTGTCCATTGCCGACCTCGCACACCCAACCTCACTGCGGTGAAAGCAGTTAAAACTGGAGCCGCTTGTCGGATTTGAACCGACGACCTACTCATTACGAATGAGTCGCTCTACCAACTGAGCTAAAGCGGCGTTGATCGAAAGGCGGAAGAAACTCGCCCACCGTCGCAGAGCAAGCCTTCATTTGGCGCGTGTCCGCCCTGTCCACCGACCTGTTCGACTATCCGTTGCCCGAGAGGCTCATCGCCCAGCGGCCTGCCGACCGTCGCGATGAGTCGCGATTACTCGTCGTGGACCGGCAAACCCGGGCCATCGCTCACCGGCATTTCCGCGATCTGCCGGAATACCTGAGCGCCGGCGACACCCTGTTCCGCAACAACGCCGCTGTCATCCCTGCCCGGCTGCATGCCTCGCGCCCCACGGGCGGACACGTCGAGTGTCTGCTGTTGCGGCCGGCGATAAACCCCACCTGTCATCGCGAAGGCAGCGCGGTTGACCGTGGCGATCCAACTGGATTGCTTCGTCGCTCCGCTCCTCGCAATGACATGAGCACGGAATGGTGGTGCCTGCTCCGTCCGGGTAAGAAACTGCCGGTCGGCGCCACCTTCGGGCTCGCCGGGGCCTTCACGGCCACGGTGCGGGAGAAAACCGACGACGGACTCGCCCGCGTGGCCTTCGATACGCTGGAGAACGACATCCTCGCCGTCGCCAATCGCATCGGCGAGATGCCGCTGCCGCCCTACATCACTGACCGCGATAACGATCCGGCCCGGGCCGTGGACCGCGAACGCTATCAGACCGTCTATGCCGACCGCGGCCACCAGGTCGCCGCCGCCGCGCCGACCGCCGGCCTGCATTTCACGCCCGCGCTGCTCGCCAAGATTGCCGCCCAAGGCGTGAACTTCGCCGACCTCACCCTGCACGTCGGCCTCGGCACGTTTCGCCCCATCACCACCGACCAGGTCGAAGACCACCCCATCCATCGCGAGGTTTACGAAATGCCGCTCGCCACGCAGCAGGCGCTCTTCGCGACGAAGGGCCGGCGGATCGCGGTCGGCACGACCTCTGTGCGCACCATCGAGGACTTTCTGTCCAAACATTCCCGGCTCGATTGTCATCGCGAGGGAAGCGAAGCGGACCGCGGCGATCCAGCTGGATTGCTTCGTCGCTCCGTTCCCCGCAATGACGGCCCAGAAGACGAATTTCTGGGCGAGGCGGCTATCTTCATCTACCCACCACGTGCCTTCCAGGGCGTGGACGCGCTCATCACCAACTTCCACCAGCCCCGCTCCACTCTGCTCTGCCTCGTCTCGGCGTTTCTCACCCCGGGGTCGACCGACGGCATTGCATGGCTGAAGGAAATCTATGCCGCGGCGGTCGCCCATGAATACCGTTTCTTCAGCTACGGCGACGCCATGTTGATCCTGTGAGAAAACCGCCACCTTGCACTCTCCGGTTGCATCAACCCGCGAATTGGCTACCCCTTAACCCTCCACCCAAAATCATCCCTCCTTATGAAACGATTCATCCTCCTGTTCGCCGCCCTCGCTCTCGCCGTCGCTTCCCGCGCCGATGTCACCACCTACAAGATCGACCCCGTCCACTCCTCGGTCGGCTTCAGTCTCCGCCACCTCGTCTCGAAGTTCTCCAGCAGCTTCACCAAGGTCAGCGGCACCATCAACTATGACGCCGCCGCTCCCGAGAAGAGCAGCACCGAGGCCACCATCGAGATCGCTTCGGTGAGCACGGCGAACGAGAAGCGCGACGCCCACATCAAGAGTCCTGATTTCTTCGATGCCGCCAAGTTCCCCACCGCCGTCTTCAAGAGCAAGTCATGGAAGAAGACCGGCGAGAACTCCTTTGATGTTACCGGTGATCTCACGATCAAGGACATCACCAAGGAAGTCGTCCTCAAAACCACCCTCCTCGGCACCGGCCCCGGCATGGGCGGCGCCACCCTCACCGGCTGGGAGGCCACGACCACGATCAAGAAATCCGAGTTCGGCCTCGGCGGTCCGGCGATGCTCGGCAAGATGCTCGGCGACGACGTCGCCCTCACCATCTCCGTCGAGGCGGGTTACAAGAAAGCCTGAGTCTTGTCACTTCCCTGACTTTCGGGCCGGCGGCAACGCCGGCCTTTCTTTTTGCCCACCGTCTGTGCTATCGTGACCCCGTGACCGACGACGAAATCCAGCACCTGATCGAGGACGCCACCTTCGACTACACGATGGGCGACAACGAGGCCGCCCTCGCCAAGCTCGCCCGCGCCACCAGCGCCGCCCCCGCCTCGTTCGAGGGCTGGCACGCGCTCGCCGAGGTGAATTTCAACCTCCGCCGCTTCGATGCCGCCCTCGCCGCCGCGGACCACGCCCATGTCCTCCAACCCGGCGATCTTTTCATCAACACCACCCTCTCCCGCATCTGGATGGAGAAGGGCGACAAGGCGAAGGCCGAACACTACGGCGCCCAGGCCAAGATCCAGACTTGGAAGGACCAGCTCAAAAATCCGGACGCCACCAAGGACGGGCTGTGAGTCTGCCCGGCCTTGGGTGGAACCTGACCTCCGGGCGGGTTCTTCCCCGCTCACATCAAGCAGCCCGCCCGGAGGTCGGGCTTCACCTCGGCTGTCCAACTCTGAGTCCCAACCACCTGCTTTTGTGGTTTTTGCGCTTTTTGTGGCCAATCATTCTGAGGGATCAAGACTGCGTCCGGCTCACCCGTTGACAGCCGCCAAGCCGCCCAACTAGCTTCATATCCCTATGGAGAGACCCGCCTACCTGCTCGAGTTTGAGAAGCCCCTCCGCGAACTCGAGAAGCAGCTCGAGGCCCTGCACCAGCAGTCACTCGAGAACAACATCGACATGTCCGCCGAGCTTGCCGCCATCGAGGCCAAGATCGAGACGACCAAGCGCGAGATCTACTCCAACCTCACCATCTGGCAGCGCGTGCAGGTCGCCCGCCACCCCAAGCGCCCCTACGCCCTCGACTACATTGGCGCCCTCTGCACCGACTTTCAGGAACTCCACGGCGACCGCCAGTTCAACGACGACCGGGCCCTCATCGGCGGCACCGCCTTCTTCGAGGACCGCGCCGTCATGATCATTGCCCAGCAAAAGGGCCGCGACACCAAGGAGAACATCATTCGCAACTTCGGCATGCCCCAGCCCGAGGGCTACCGCAAAGCCCTCCGCCTGATGAAACTCGCCGAGAAATTCGGCCTGCCCGTCCTCACCTTCATCGACACCCCCGGGGCCTACCCCGGCGTCGAGTCCGAGGCCCGCCATGTCTCCGAGGCCATCGCCGTCAACCTCCGCGAAATGACGCTCCTCAAGGTGCCCTCCATCGCCGTCATCGTCGGCGAAGGCGGTTCCGGTGGCGCGCTCGGCATCGGCGTCACCGACCGTGTGCTCATCTTCGAGAACGCCTACTACTCCGTCATCTCCCCTGAGGGCTGTGCCGCCATCCTCTGGAAGGACCGGGCCAACGCCCCCCAGGCCGCCGAGGCCCTCAAGCTCAACGCCGGCAGCCTGCAGGAACTCGGCGTCGTGGACGAAGTGATCCCCGAGCCGCTCGGCGGTGCGCATAACGACCCGGCCCAAGCCACCGCCGCGCTCAAATACGCCCTCCGGAAACACCTCAACGATCTCGTCGGTCTGGACACCGAGAAGCTGCTCGACCTCCGCTACGAACGCTACCGCGTCCTCGGCGAATACCGCGAAGTCGCGGTGAAGTGATTCCGTTTCAGTGATGAAGTCAGCCCTCACCAAGGCTACGGCTGATACTTTTCTTTCCGCCTCGGAAAGAAAAGTGGTGCCCAGAGTGGGGGTCGAACCCACAAGGTATCGCTACCGGTAGATTTTGAGTCTACTGCGTCTGCCAATTTCGCCATCCGGGCGCACCAAGGCCGCGAAACAAACCCGCCACCCCCGCAAAGTCCACCCCGATTTTTGTCGGAGCCATAGCCATCCAAACAGGTCACCTCAGAAGTTTTCACGCAAAGGCGCAAAGCCGCGAAGCGTGATGAACTTTAGGTCTATCCTCTTCCCTTTGCGCCTTGGCGGCTTTGCGTGAGAACCAAATCCCAAGCGCACACTGTTGACGCTTCAATCCCGGTTTACAGACTCCGTTTCATGCCCGATTTCTGTGCCTACTGCCCGCCGTCAAAGTTCACATGAAAGCCGTTGATCGCTTCTTACAATCTTGGCGCGAGCGCAAGGTGCGGGCGTGGCTGAGACCCGGGGCCCGCGTGCTCGATATCGGATGCCATCAGGGGGAATTTCTGGAAAAACTAGGAACCGCGATCAGTTCCAGCGCCGGACTCGATCCCCTCGCGACCCCGCGCGAGACGCCCCGCTACCGGATCATCGCCAGGCCGTTTGCTGAGCCATTGGACTTTCCCGACCGTTCTTTAGACGCCATCATTTTGCTCGCGACGCTGGAGCATATCCGGGACAAGGCTCCCCTCGCCCGCGAGGCCCGCCGCCTGCTCGCGCCCGGCGGCCGGCTGATCATGACCGTGCCCTCGCCCCGCGTGGACGATATCGTGCACACCCTCGTGCGCCTCGGCCTCGCGGACGGCATGAGCCTGGAGGAGCACCATGGCTTTCAGCCCAAGGATACCCGGGCGATCTTCGAGGCGGCTGGCCTGCAGCTCGAGGCCCATGAGACTTTCCAACTCGGACTGAATCACCTGTTCGCCTTCCGCCAACCGGCCTGACCCGCAGTCTGCTGCGATTAAATTCCCCAGATATTTTCACGCAAAGACGCAGAGCCGCAAAGCCTGATGCACCTTAGGTCTGTCCTCTTCCCTTTGCGCCTTGGCGGCTTTGCGTGAGAACCAAATCCCAAGCGCACACTGTTGACGCTTCAATCCCATTTTACAGACTACCCCCATGCCCGACTTCCGCGCCTACTGCTCGCCATCCGAATCCGCTCCCGCGGAAATCCGGCTGTCGACCGAAGAGAGCCACCACCTCGTCACGGTGAACCGCTGCGGCCGGGGCGACCCAGTCGTGGCGTTCGACGGCCACGGCCGCGAGTGGCTGACTGAGTGTGTGGATGCCAGCAAAAGCGCCACGGTCCTCCACGTGAAAGAGACTCGCCCCGCCGCCATCCGGACATTTTCCATCGCCCTCGCCCAGGCCCTGCCCAAGGGCGCGACGATGGACGACATCGTCCGCCAAGCCACTGAGGTCGGCGCCGCCCGCATCGTGCCGCTCCTCAGCGAGCGCACCCAGGTGCACCTCGACGGCGATCGCGCGGACAAGAAAATCGAAAAATGGCGCACCACCGCCATCGAAGCCGCCAAGCAATGCGGCAACCCGTGGCTGCCCGAGATCACGCCCATTCAGAATTTCTCGTCCTTCCTCGCTGTGGCCAAAGACTACGATCTCAAACTGGTCGCAAGTCTGCACGCCGGCCCCACGACCCTCAAGAAGGCCCTCACCACCTTTGCCCATAAGCATGGCCACCTGCCGCGTTCGGCCCTGTGGCTCGTCGGCCCCGAGGGCGATTTCTCTCCGGCGGAAATGACCTCGGCCATCACGGCCGGCTTCATTCCTGTCACGCTCGGCCCGCTCGTCCTGCGCAGCGACACCGCCGCGATCTACGCCCTGAGCATCCTCAGCAACGAATTACAGGGTTCATAGCCTCACGCCAAGGGCGCAACGGAGATGACCGGTTACTCCTGCTCCTGAATCATTATCCTTCTCTTACTCGTTCTCCTTCTCTCCGACACCAACCGAGAACGAGAAAGATTACGAGAAGGAGAACGATACTACCGCACAGCCTTCCACACCGCGACACACGTCGCGATCAGGGCGGGCAACTCGGCGAGCGGAATCTGGCTGGCGGCATCGGAAATGGCTTTGGCGGGATCGGGATGCGTCTCGAGGAAAAGTCCGTCGGCGCCCGCGGCGAGCGCGGCCTTGGCGAGCGGCGGCACGAACTCTCTTTGCCCACCGCTCTTGCCGCCGGCCGCCCCGGGCAGCTGCACGCTGTGCGTGGCGTCAAAAATTGCGGGAGCACCGAGCGCTTTCATCAGCGCGAAGCTGCGCATGTCCACGACGAGGTTTTGATAACCAAAGGTCGTGCCGCGCTCCGTCTGCCAGATCTCGGCGGCCTTGCCCTGCTTGAGCTTGCTGACGACGAATTGCATCTCCTGCGGCGACAGAAACTGGCCCTTCTTCACGTTCACGACGCGGCCGGTCTTGGCGGCGGCGAGCAGGAGGTCCGTCTGCCGGCACATGAACGCGGGAATCTGGAGCACGTCGCACACCTTCCCGACCTCGGCGGCCTGCTGGCGCTCGTGGATGTCGGTCAGGACGGGAAAGCCGTAATCCTTCTTCATGAGGGCGAGGAGGCGCAGGCCTTCCTTGATCCCGGTGCCGCGGCCGCCGAGCGAGGTGCGGTTGGCTTTGTCGAACGAGCCCTTGAAGACAATGTTCAGCTCGCGGTGCTTCTTCGCCAGCTTGGTGAGCGACTCCGCCACGGCGCGGCAGACCGGTTCATTTTCCAGCGAGCACGGGCCGGCGATGAGGAGGAGTTTCTGGGGATCGAAGATCATGGGAGGCTAGTAGCGGGTGGTGAGTAGCGGGTAGCGGGTAGAAGAAACGCGCATTGTCCAACTACTCACTACTCGATGCTCGCTACTCGCTGCTGGATTCATGTCAGACCTTCTTCTTCCCCTGTCTCTTGATCGCGGCGGCGATGAAGGCGGCGAAGAGCGGGTGGGCGCGGTTGGGCTTGGACTGGAACTCGGGGTGGCACTGCACGCCGAGGAACCACGGGTGGCCCTTGAGCTCGGCAATCTCGACGAGCCCGCGCTTGGGGTTCCAGCCGGAGATGATCATGCCAGCCTTCTCGAAGCGGGCGATGTACTCGTTGTTCACCTCGTAACGGTGACGATGACGCTCGGAAACTGAGTCGGTGCCATAGGCGCGGCGGGCGAGTGTGCCGGGCTTGAGCGTGCAGGCATAGGCGCCGAGGCGCATCGTGCCGCCCTTCTGGACGACATTGCGCTGCTCGTCCATCAGCGCGATGACCGGCTCGGGGGTTTTGGCGTCGATCTCCATCGAGTTGGCCTTCTTCAGGCCGAGCACGTTGCGGGCGAACTCAATCATCGCAACCTGCAGGCCGAGGCACAGGCCGTAGTAAGGGATGTTGTTTTTCCGCGCGTAGCCGGCGGCGGCGATCTTGCCCTCGATGCCGCGGTCGCCGAAACCGCCGGGGACCAGAATGCCGTCGAGCTTCTTCAACTGCGTCAGGCCGGACTTGGTCTCGAGATCCTCGGCGTCGACGCGCACCACGTTCACCTTGGCATGATTGGCGATGCCGGCATGGGCCAGCGACTCGTAGACGGACTTGTAGGCGTCCTGCAGCTCGATGTATTTGCCCACGACGCCGATGTTCACGGTGTGCTTCGGCGACTTGATGCGGTGGACGATGTCGGCCCAGATGTTTTTCGGGTTGGGCCGGGTGCGGACGCCCAGCAGCTCGCAGACATACTGGTCCATGCCCTGTTTCTGGAGCATGAGCGGCAGCTCGTAGATCGATGACTCGACATCCTCGGCGGCGAACACGGCCTTCACGGGCACGTTGCAGAACATCGAGAGCTTCTCGCGCATCTCGAGCGTGAGCGGTTTTTCGCAACGGCAGACGAGCAGGTGCGGCTGGATGCCGATCTCGCGCAGCTTGGCGACGCTCTGCTGCGTGGGCTTGGTCTTCAACTCGCCCGCGGCGCTGAGGTAGGGGACGAGCGTGACGTGGATGAAAACGCATTCCTTCGGCCCGACCTCGAGCGCGAACTGCCGCAGGGCCTCGAGGAACGGCAGGCCCTCGATGTCGCCCGTCGTGCCGCCGATCTCGGTGATCAGCACATCGACGCCCTTGCCGCCCTTGTGGATGCGCTGCTTGATCTCGTTCGTGACGTGCGGAATCACCTGCACGGTCTTGCCGAGGTAGTCGCCGCGCCGCTCCTTGGCGATCACGGCCTCGTAGATCTGGCCCGAGGAAAGGCTGTTGGCCCGCGAGAGCTTCCCGGAGGTGAAGCGCTCGTAGTGGCCGAGGTCGAGGTCGGTCTCCGCGCCGTCGTCGAGCACATAGACCTCGCCGTGCTGGAAGGGGCTCATCGTGCCCGGATCGACGTTGAGGTACGGGTCGAACTTCTGGATGCGCACCTTGAGGCCGCGCATCTCGAGCAGGGCGCCGAGCGCACCCGCCGTGAGCCCTTTGCCCAAGGAAGAAACCACGCCGCCCGTGACGAAAATATACTTCATCGGCAGCGGTTAAAACCGGCGTGATTTCCATACACAAGAAAAAGGTTCACGTGCGGCCAGTTTCCCTCTGTCGGACTCTGAAAATAGATTGCCGCTCCCCCGCCCCCGCCCATCCTCGCGCCGTGCCTTCCAAACCCTCCCTCCTCGCCTGGATCACCTGCGACGGTGTCCATATCGACCCGGCTTCGGGCAAGCACACCATCCTCGGCGTGTTCTCCAACATCAAGGCCCGCTCCTTCCCCGTGGTCCACCCCTACATGGTGTGGTTCCTGACCCTGACCGACGCCCAGCCGGGCCCGCACAAGATCAAAATGTCGATGGGCCTCGATCCCACCAACCCCGTCGAACTGCTCCACCGCGAGTTCGAGTCCCAGTCCCCCCTGCACCGCATCAATCTCATCAACGAGCTTCGCAACCTCCGCTTCGACCAGCCCGGCGACTACTCCATCCTCATCGAGGTGGACGACGAGCCCATCCTCGCCACCAGCCTGACGGTGACGTGAGCTGGCATCGCCGCAAACTTGGTGGAGCGCGGCCTCCGGACGCGCTCTGAACCCGTCCAGAGGCCGGGTTCCACCCTCCTCCCTCTCCCTTTCACTTCCTGATGTCCCAACCCACCTTTGACCTCATCGGCGTCGGCAATCCGATCATGGATGTCCTCGCCCACGTTAACGACAGCTTCCTGCGCGCCCACGTCTCCGGCGAAAAAGGGGGCATGGTCCTCGTGGACGACCAGGACATGGCGAAACTTATCGCCAAGCTCGATGTCCAGTTCGCGGTGACCCCCGGCGGCTCCGCCGCCAACGCCACGCTCGGCGCCACCAAGCTCGGCCTGAAGACCACCTACCTCGGCAAGATCGGCGCCGACCAAACCGCCGAGGACTACCGCGCCAACTTCATCGCCGCCGGCGGCGATGGTTCGCGTTTCAAGCACGCCACTTTGCCCAACGGCCGCTGCCTCTCGCTGGTCACGCCCGACGGCCAGCGCACGATGCGCACCAACCTCGGCGCCGCCATGACGCTCAGCCCCGACGAGGTCACGCCCGCCGACTTTGCCGGTGCCCGCCACGCCCACATCGAGGGCTACCTGATGTTCAACCCCGCCCTCGCCCAGAAGGTCATGGACTCGGCCCGCGCCGCCGGCTGCACGCTCAGCCTCGACCTCGCCTCGTTCGAGGTCGTCAAGATCGCCCGCGACTGGATTCTGGCCCAGCTCAAGCAGGGTGTGCAGATCGTCTTCGCCAACGAAGACGAGATCCGCGAGCTCTTCCAAAAGGACCTCGGCTATGATGCCTTTGCTCGCGAACTCGCCTCCTTCGGCGGCATCGGTGCGGTGAAGATGGGCAAGGACGGCGCATGGATCGCGCACGGCCGTGAACTCCACCGCATCGAACCCATCAAGGCCGCCCGCCTGATCGACACCACCGGCGCGGGCGACGCCTGGGCCGGCGGCTTTCTCTACGCGCATCTCCGCGGCAAGTCCCTCGCCGCGTCGGGTGCCATCGGCTCGCACCTTGGCGCCGAATGCGTCCAGCACCTCGGTGCCAGCATCCCCGATATGCACTGGCCGCGCCTGCAGGCGCTGGCGGCGTCGCTGACTTAATACCTGAGCGGGCGCTGACCTCTGTCCCCTGGTCACTTCGCCGCCTGCTCCTGCTGCATCCGCGCCAACGTCGCCCGTGCGACCTTGTATTCCTCCGCGCGGCCCAATTTTGCCATGAGTTGCGTAAATCGCGGGTCTTCACGCCATGGGTCCCACATCGCGTCCCAATAGATGTTCCGCACCACGGAGGAAGGAGTGTATTTAAGGAAGGCCAGGGCTTCATCAAAACGCCCAAGGGCGACGAGGGTGAAACCGCGCAGGTAGCTTTCCTGCGGCCAGCGGGCAAACAGCCGGGCCGCTTCGTCCTCCGCTTCCTGGCGCCGTCCTCCTTCCCAGAGCACGCGGAGCGCCATCGCATCGGAATGCCAGCGGGGACGGTCGTCCGGATGCCTCAAGATATCGCGCGCGGCGCCGAATGCCTCCTCTTTCCGTCCCAACGCCAGTAAATCCCGAGCCCGCTCCGACGAGTTCGGCAGGAAGATTTCCGTTCGTAATGCAGCCGCGCGCTCGATGATACCCAGCGACTGGTCGAACCGCTGGGCAAAGGCCAGCGAGCCGCCGAACATCTGCAGATTGATGAACCACAACGGATCCACCTCGGCCGCCTTTTGGTAATGCAGGAGTGAAACGTCGAGCCGGCCTTGAGTCCCGAGCACCAGCGCATACCAGCAGTGGACCAGCGCCGAATTGGGACTGAGCTCGAGCGCCTGCTGGAAATGACGGTCGGCCTCCGCCAACTGATTGCCCATCATCTGCGCGTAACCCAGCACCGCGTGGGCCTCGGCCGAAGCCGGATCAATTTCAAGCGCACGCCGGCCTTCGTTTACCGCCCGCCGCAGATCGTTCGCATCGAGTGCCACGGCATCCAGTTCCCGGTAGACGGACCGGATGACGCAGACCCCCGCCAGCCCCGCGTGCGCCTCGGCAAACTGCGGGTCGAGGGCCAGGGCCTTCGTGAAGGCCGCCTCGGCCTTGGTGAAGCCCTCCTCGGAGCGCAGGTTCCAGAATTGCCGGCCCTCCAGCACCAGCCGGTAGGCCTCGGGGTTCACAACCTTCGCCGCCCGCGTAGATTCTCCTAGCTTGAGCTGCAGCTGCTGTGCGATCAGGCCCGCGATCTCGTCCTGCACCGCAAAGATGTCCTTGAGATCGCGGGTGAAGGTATCGCTCCAGACATGAAAGCCGTCGGCCGCGTTGATGAGCTGCGCCGTGATGCGGACCTTGTCGCCCTGCTTGTGCACACTGCCCTCGACGACGTAGGCGACGCCGAGCTGCCGCGCGATCTCGGGCACCGGCACTTCCTTGCCCTTGAAATAAAACGCCGAGGTCCGCGCCGAGACCTTCAGGTTGGGGATCTTCGCCAGCACATTGAGGAGCTCCTCGCTGATGCCGTCGGAGAAATACTCGTTGCCCTTGTCGTCGGAGAGGTTCGCGAACGCGAGCACAGCGACGGATTTGGAGTCCACCGGACCGCGACCGTCAGGTGTCTTTTCCGCCGGCTCCCCTGCCCGCTCCCCCTTCGCGGTAGCGATCCGTTGCTTCGCCTTTGCGACGATCGCCTCGAACGCAGGTTGGCCGCGCACCGGATCCCAGCACGGATCCAGTAACAACGAGTAATCCGTGAGGACCGGGTGCGTATTCGCCGCGCGCTCGATGTAGGGAGCGGCTTTGCCCGCATCCCCCACTGCGCCGTAGTAGCGCGCCAGGAGTCGCGCTCTCCCCGGGGTCATGTCTTCCTGCCACGCGGATTCAAGGGGCGCGATGTAGCGCGCAGCCTCCTCAATTTTTCCGGCGGAACCGAGAATCAGGGCAAGGCGCATCCCGTCTGTCGGGTCACCTGGCGTTTCCTGCATATGTTCGCGCATCGCGTTTTCGGCCGCTGCGAAGTGCTGCTGTGCCAGATGGTTTTTCCCCGCCATGCGATAAGCCGTCGCCACGAAGATGTCCTTGGGCAGGGCGGTCACGCTGTCTTCCAGATAAGCGCGGCTCGTGAGCGCCGCCGCCGCCAGGACCCGCTCAAGTTTCCGCTCCAGCAAACCACCCCACATCGCAACATAGATCGCGCGATCGGAAGTCCGCTCGGCCAAAGGGAGTTTTCCGAGTTGGTCTAGCGTGGCGCGCATCGTGGCGAGATCACCCTGCCGGCTTGCGGCCAAGATTGCCTTCAACAGCAGCGCCGCTTCGAACGGTTGCTGGGAGAGCGCCACGTCGAGTTCTTCCATCGCAGATTTGACCTCCGCGGCCGTCGGATTGCCGTTGCCCGGCGGAGCATAGTGGACGGCGAGGGCGTAATGCGTCAGCAGGTCGCGCGGCCGGCGCCGCACGGTCTCGATCAGGATATTGCGACCCTCATCCTTTCGTCCCTGACCGGTGACTGCCCGCGCCAGCAAAAGAGGACTGCGCTGATTCTCGGGATCGACGCGGACTGCTTGGCGGAGCAGTGCCTCGGCCTCGGCATTGGCCCCCTGGCTCAGCATCACTTGGGCGAGCGCATTCAACGCGGCGGGCTCGTCGGGATTCAGGGCCAACGCTTGCTTCGCGAACGTTTGCACGTCCTGCCGCCGTTTGGCGCTCGAATCGAACGGGCGTTCGAGATAGGCCGCTTGCACCCAGGCACGCACGCCCAGGATACGCGACGATGTGTTTTCGAGTTCCGCCGCGCGACGCACCAAGGTATCGGCTGCATCGAGATCGTCACGCGTAAGCGTCACTTTTAGCGTCAGTTGATACGCCCGCTCCGCCAGTTGCTCGGCGGTCGAGGTTGGAACGACCGACGCTCCTGCGCGCGTCCCTGCCGCCCCCGGCCCTCCCGTCGAGTCGATCTCGGCCTCCCCCTTGCGCCACGGCCGCCAGATGGCCAGGGCGGCCACAGCCGCGAGACCGACCACGGCAAGCACGAGCCAGGGACGGCGCTTCGACTTGCCTGAAGAGATCGGGTTGATCGTCCTGACCTGTGTCTTCTGACCTCCCTGTCCGTCGTAGCCTTGGCGAAGTCGGATGTCCTCTGAGGTCCCCCCACTCAGTAGCTTCTTCACCCGTTCGCAGAAGGCCGGCGGTGTTTCGCCGCCGGGCAATCGAGTCCATTGCACCGCACGGAACTCTCCCGGAACATCGGCGTCGGCATCACGGGTGGCGTCGGCGATCACCGGCAGGAGATAAGCCGTGCGCTCCGACATCATGTGCGTGCGCTGGGCTGCGAGCTTCCACTCCAGTCGAAAATACCCCTCACGCCGCGCTTGGGTGTTCGCGGAAATGATGGGTATGAACAGCGCACAGGAGCCGATCTGCCCGCGGATCTTCCCATCCCACTGGTCCCCGCCTACCAGTTCGCTCTGGTCGAACCACACCTCGACCCCCGCCGAGCGCAGCGCCTCACAGATGCGCTTCGCCGCCTCGGCATCCTGCGAGGCATAGCTGAGGAAGACGGCTTTGCTCTCGCCACTCATGGTTGAGACAACGCGCGGCTTGTCCACCGTAGGCCATACGAAGGAGGAAGCGCGCCGCAAATGCGGTGCGCCGCCTCCGCGTCCTGCGATGCGTAGGAGAGGAAGACCGCCCCGCGGGGCGTGGAACGTTCAACAGCCAACGTTGAACTCTCAACGCTCAAGGCTCGGACCTCCCGAATGTCATACTTGGTTCGGTCATTTGGCGTTAAGCGTTTAGAGTTGAACGTTGAGCGTTACCCGGAGCGCCCGATCCTGTCCATTCCGGCGCTTGCCACCAGCAAATCGTCATGCCACACTGCCTCCATGCCAACCGCCGAACTCCTCTCCCGGATAACCATCGACCCGCAGATTTGCCACGGGAAACCCTGCGTGCGGGGGCTGCGTTATCCCGTCGAGTTCCTCCTCGAATTGTTGAGCAGTGGCATGACCACGGCGCAAGTACTGGCCGATTACCCCGACCTAGAGCCCGATGACCTGCTGGCCGTGTATGCCTACGCCGCGCGCCTGAGCCGCGTGCAACGCGTCGAGCCCTTGGCCGTGTGAAACTACTGCTTGACGCCCAACTGCCCCGCCGGTTGGCCCGCGAACTGACGGCTGCGGGCCACGACACCATCCATGCGTTCGATCTGCCGCTGGGCAACCGTACCCCGGATGCCGAGCTGATCGGATTGGCCACCCGTGAAACGCGGATTGTGCTGACCAAGGACGCCGACTTCGTCGCCTCGTTCTGGCTGCGCCGCCTGCCACCCAAATTGCTGCTGATCTCCACGGGGAACATTTCCAACGACGAACTTTGGGCGCTCTTCTCGGCCAATCTACCCGCCATCGAGTCTGCCCTGGGCGAAAACGATTTCGTGGAATTGAGCCGCACGACGATCACGATCCACGTCTGAGCGCGCTCCCCAGCGCTTTGGTCGAACCACACCTCGACCCCGGCGGCCCGCAACGCCTCGCAGATCCGCCGCGCCGCTTCCGCGTCTTGCGACGCGTAGCTGAGGAAAACTGCTTTGCCTGCATCGCTCATCTCTCGCCTCCCTTCATACGTCTCAGCGTTTCCTGCGCCCGTCGGTAGGCCTCGCCGCGCCCGAGCTTCTCCATCAGTTGCGCATACCGCGGGTCCGCGCGTGTCGTGGCCCACGTGGTCGCGTAGAATGTCTCGCCCGGGCCAGCGAGCCGCCGCTCCGGCCGACCCAGCTCCGCAATTGCCCGTTCTGGCTCTTCCATGCCGGCAAAAACCGCCGCCCGCGCCGTGCTGCCTTCGCGCAACTCGCCCAACATGCTTTCCCGATGGGCCCGCGCTTCGGCGACGAGCCCGGCCTCGCGCAGCACATAGACGACACCGCCATCGGTCCACCAGCGCGGCTCCTGCTTCGGATCGCGCGTGACGACGCGCGCCGCGGCGACCGCCTCCTCACGGCGGCCCACATTCCACAACGCCAGCGCGCGTGTCCCGTAGAGCGGCACAAACTGGTCGGTGCGCAACGCCATCGCCCGATCCGTCACCGCCACCGCGTCCGCGTTGCGGCCGGTGTGTTCGAGCCAGTTCGCATAGATGACGAGCGTGATCGACGAAAACGGATCGAGTTCGATCGAGCGTTCAATCGAGGCCAGCGCCTCATCGGGCCGGCCCTGCGCCATCAACAGGTGCGAGCGCCAGTGCAGCGCCACGGCATAGTTCGGATTGAGCCGCAGCGCCTCTTTGAAGGCCAGCTCCGCCTCGGGAAACCGGCCCTCGTTGTAATTCACCGCGGCCAGCGAGGCATGCGGCTCGGGTCTCGTCGGGTCCAGCCGCAGCGCGATGTTGGCCTCCTCCCGTGCCCGGGTGAAATCCGCCGCCGTAACACTCGCCCCCGACAACGCGTGATACCAGCCGCGCACGACAAACACGTCGGCGATACCGGCGTGGGCCTCGGCAAACTCGGGATCGATTGCCAGCGCCTTCGCGTAGAGTTCCTGCGCCCGGGCGAAGGCTTCATCCGTCCGCTGCAGCCAATAGTGCCGTCCTTCCAGCACCAGCCGGTGCGCTTCGGGATTTACGATGCGCTTCACGGGCGCCAGGTCCATCTTGAGCTGAAGATTCTGCGCAATCAGCCCCGCGATCTCGTCCTGCACGGCGAAGATGTCCTTCAGGTCGCGCGTGAAGGTGTCGCTCCATACATGGAAACCGTCGGCGGCCTTGATGAGTTGGGCCGTGATGCGAACTTTGTCGCCCTGCTTCCGCACACTGCCCTCGATAACGTAGGCCACGCCAAGCTGCTGAGCGATTTCCGGAATCGCGGTGTTCATGCCCTTGAAGTGAAACGACGACGTGCGCGCCGTGACCTTCAGCCCCGGGATCTTCGCCAGCACGTTGAGCAGCTCCTCGCTGATGCCGTCCGAGAAATACTCGTTGCCCTTGTCGTCGCTCAGGTTGGCGAAGGCCAGTACGGCGACGGATTTCGCGTCCGCCTCCGGCAGACGCGAGGGAGAAGGGAGCAGGGAGGAGGGAGCAGGGATAGGCTTTGCCGTGGGCGAGAAACGCGGATCGGCTTCCATCCGGGCGAGCAGAGCCTGGAAGCGCGGCTGGTCGCGCAAAGGGTCGTACATGGGGTTGAGCCGATATATAGCGGCGGTCGCGAATCGCGACCGTTCAGCCACCGCCTTCTCCAGCAGGGTGAGCGCGGCGTCCAGATTGCCGAGCAGGACTTGGTCGGTTGCATCCCCGATGGTCGAATTCTTATTGCCCATGTCACGAGCAAGACGCAGCACGGTTTCTCCCTCGGCCCGGTCGCCTGCTGCCGCCAGCAGCAGACCTTTCCAGTGTAAGAGAGAGCCGGAGTCGGGCTGGTCGGCCAGCCGTCGCTCGACCAGATTCAGCGCTTTCCGCCACTGCACTTGGGCCGCCTCGCCATGCCCGGCCATCCGGTGGGCCAGCGCGGCCCAGTAGGCCTTGGGACCGTCGAAACCGTTCGTTTGCAGCCACTCTCGCGGCACGCTGTTCAGCACGCCCAGCATATTTTGCGGTTCACGTCGCAAATAGTAAACCCCGACCGCCTGGGTGACTCCTTGGTCCTCCTGTTGCACCGCGGCGGGAATCCGATCCAGCGTGGCCTTCGCCAAGTCGAGATCGCCCCGCCACCGCCACGCGCCCTGAATCTTCAAAGTCAGATTGCCCCAATAGGGCTGCAAAGCGATGGAGGTATCCGCGGCGATTTCGGCCGCCCGATAATCACCATTGGTCGACTCGACCCAGCCAAGTTCGTTTAACGCAAAGGCGGTGAAGGTGGGATTCTTCGCCAGCCGACGGAAGTGCTCGCGGGCCTCGTCCGCTTTGCCGGTGTTGCGCAACAAAATCCCGCGCGCAAGCAACGCCCTCGGCTCATCGGGGTTTTCCTGCTGCAGCGCCCGCAGCAAACCATCGGCTTCCGCTGCAAATAGCGAAACGTTCGTATTACCCTCTCCCCGGACCAGTTGACATGCCTGAGCCAGCCGCGCCTCGTAGGAACCCGGAGCCAGTTGCAACGCCCGCGCCGCCTTCGTGCGCGCCCCTTCGCGGCGTGCCGGGGAATTGTCGAGGTTGTGAAAGAGATACCAGGAGTCCACCTGCGACCACGCCGCCCACACGTCGGCGTCGACCGGATCCAGCGCGGCGGCGCGTTTGCAAAGCTCGTCTGCCACCTCCAGCTCGGCCCGCGCCAGCTCGGCCTTGTTCATCTGCGCCCAGGCCTTGGCCACGAGTTGCCGGGCCTCGGAAATGACCGCGGCAGTCTTGGCTGCCTCGGAGGTGGCCGACGAAGCGGAACGGTGCGTCCACCACCACCCTGTCCCGGCGAACAGCGCGAGCGTGACGGACGCCACCGTGTAGAGGCCGGCCCGGAAGTTCGGCCGCTGACTCGGTAATGGCCCGCTGGCTGCGGTGCGGGTGGCTTCGTGATGCAATACCCCGGTGCGATGCGACCAGAGTTTCAGAAATCTCGCGAGCACGTCGGCCGGCACGGTGCCACCCGGCAGGCGCGTCCACTGCACGGTGCGGAAGCGGTCCGGCACAAGTGCGGCGGGCTCCTTCGTGTCGTCGATCACGACGGGCAGAATGAACGCCACGCCGGAAGCGATGGTGCGCGCCCGCTCCGCGGCGAGATCCCACTCAAGACGGAAATAGCCCTCTTCCCGCGCCTGCGTGTTCGCCGAGATGATGGGAAGGAAAAGGACGCATTCCTTGATCTGCCGGCGAATCTTCCGGTCCCACTCGTCGCCGTGCTCCAGCCCGCCGTCCGTGTCGAACCACACCTCGACGCCCGCCGTGCGCAAGGCGGCGCAAATGCGCTTCGCCGCCTCCGCGTCTTGCGACGCGTAGGAGAGGAAGACGGCTCCTGCGGCGCTTGGGTGTTCCGGCATAAAGTGCGGCAATTGATGCCGGTGGAGCCGGAGTCTTGCCAGCCCAAAGCTGATCCGACACCGGTGGACGGTTGGTTCGCCGTTGAGTTTCGCCGGGCTCCCGCCTGACTGCGGCGACACGCTGGTAGTCACGACTGTTGGTTTAACCCCGAAACCCAAATCCTACCGATGAAAAAGTTCGTCCTCGCCCCGTTCCTCGCCGCCCTGGCCATGTTCTTCTGGGGCTTCATTTATTACGGCCTCAGCGGCATCCCCTACAAGGCCCTCGGCACCGCCGGTGATGTCAGCCCCGCCCTGATGCAGCTCTTTCCCGCCGACGGCACCTACGTCTTCCCTGATCCGCGCAACAGCCCGGAAGTGCAGGCCGAACAAATGAAGCGCGGCCAGTTCGCCATGGTGCACATCAAGAAAAGCGGCGTGAAGGAAATGGACCCCATGATCCTGACCAAGGGATTCATCCTCGAATTCATCAGCTGCCTGCTGCTGGCGGTGATTGTCCAAAAGGCCTATGGCGCGCAAACCAACCAATGCCTTTGCCGTTTCATGCTCTGTCTGATGATCGGGGTGCTTGTTACGCTCTTCTCCAACGGAGGTCAGGTCATCTGGTGGCAGCAGGGCTGGGGCTGGCATCTGATGACGATGTTGCACGACGTGGTCGCCTTCGCCGCGGCGGGCGCCGTGCTCACCTTCTTTTTCAAACCCAAGGTTGCCTGAACTGTAGCGGCGGTCGTCAGCAGCAAGAGACCGGCAGTCACAGACCGCCGCTACAGCATAATCTCGCCGGCACCCCTGCTGCCGGCTTTTTTGCGGGAACATCGCGGCTGATGTCCGTTCCAACTCCTACCCCCACCGATGAAACCGGCCGGACT
>JAYUBB010000105.1:0-1928 GCA_043741015.1 Opitutaceae bacterium | reverse complement strand
TCACCCTTAATCGTTTTAGGCGGCCAATCTATTTCCCATGCTCAACTTCGAGAATATCACCAAGCGTTACGGCGCACTCACCGCCTTGGATGGCGTGTCGCTTAAGATCGAGGCCGGCGAATTCTTCGGCCTGCTCGGACCCAACGGCGCCGGCAAGTCCACGCTCATGTCCCTCGTCGCCGGCCTGCGCGCCCCCGATGCGGGGGCCATCACGTTGAATGGCCAGCCGCTATCCGCCGCCCATCCCGAGGTCCGCGCCAGCCTGGGGCTCGTGCCGCAGCACATCGCACTCTATCCCAAGCTGAGCGCCGAGCAGAACCTCCGCATCTTCGGCCAGCTCTACGGGCTCGGCGGCGCGATCCTGCGCGACCGCATCAACGAGGGGCTGGAGGCGATGCAGCTGGCCGACCGTCGCCGCGACCCGGTGCAGACCTTCTCCGGCGGCATGCAGCGCCGGCTCAACATCATCGCCGCGCTCCTGCACCGGCCGACACTGCTGTTGTGCGACGAGCCGACGGTCGGAGTCGATCCGCAGTCGCGCAACGCGATCTTTGAGTTTTTGGAAAAACTGAACCGCGAGGGACTGACGGTGATTTATTCCACCCACTACATGGAGGAAGCCACGCGGCTCTGCTCGCGTATCGGCATCATCGATCACGGCAAGATTCACGCGCTCGGCACCTTGGATGAATTGCTGCGCAAACTGCCTTTTGAGGAGGAAATCCGTTTCCCGATCGATGGCGCCACCTCGGCCCTGGCCGGGCAACTGGGCTCATGTGGCTTGGTGGAGCAGAGCGGGGATCACTACCGATTCCGGCCGCAGCCGGGCTACAAGCTTTCCAGCTTCTATAACCTCACCGAGTCGCTTGGTCTGCCCGCCCGGCATTTCACCAGCCAGCGGCCCACGCTCGAGGCACTCTTCCTCCATCTCACCGGCCGCAACCTCCGCGAATAATCCCTCCCATGCGCACCATTCTCGTTCTCGTCCGCAAGGACTTCGCCAATTTTTCCCGCAACAAGGCCGCGGTCTCGCTCACCTTCATTGTGCCGTTTGCCCTGATCTGGCTCTTTGGCCAGGTCTTCGGTGTGAACCGCGCCGACTCGGGGCCCACCGACATCCCACTGGCGGTGGTCAACGCGAGCGACAATCCGGCCGCGACCCGCCTGATCGAGGCCCTGCAGGCCGAGAAGGCTTTCAAGGTTCTCACCAAGCACATCGCCGGTGACAAGAGCGAGCGTCTGTTGCGGGAGGAAGATCTGGCACCCCTGATGCGTAATAACGACTTTCGTTTTGCCGTCGTGATTCCCGCCGACCTGCTTAGCGAAAACAGTCTTGGCCTGCATCTCAAGATCTACACCAACCCCCGCAACGAAATCGAGACGCAGCTGGTCAACGGCATCCTGCAGAAGACGATCTTTTCCAACGTGCCGCAGCTGCTGGGTCAGGCGGTGATCGCGCGCGGTCGGGGTGTGGTCGGGGCGGAACGGATGGATGGTTTTAACCGGAAGGTGGCGGACAGCATCGCCCAGACCTTCGGCGGTGACCCGGAGCAGATAGCGAAAAACATGCAGCAGGGTGATTTTGGCACCGGCTTGCTCCGCGACGGCACCGGCTCCGGGGCCACGGGTGACTCGCTCTTCTCCCAGATCATCCGCATTGAGTCGATCCAGGTAGCGGGACAGGACGTGAAGTCGCCTGCGGTCACGCGTATCGTGGGCGGCTGGGCGATGCAGTTCCTGCTTTTTGCACTGAGTGCCGCCGCCACGGCGCTGTTCTATGAACGCGACCAGGGAATCTTCCACCGCATCCTGGCCGGGCCGGTCAGCCGGGCGCAGATTCTCTGGAGCAAGTTCATCTATGGCATCTGCATTGGGATGCTGCAGCTCATCACGCTCTTCATGGCCGGACGCATCCTCTACGGGATCGA
>JAYUBB010000104.1:0-19612 GCA_043741015.1 Opitutaceae bacterium | reverse complement strand
ATTGGCCGCGGACGGTGATCTTGGTCTTGGGGCGGGCCTCGGCGAGGTCGAGGGCCGGGGAGGCGTCGAGACACTTGTAGAGGTTCTTGGTCGTGCCGAGGAGGCGCAGGCGTTTCTTGACCAGGGTTTTGAACTCGGGGTCGTCGGGTGGCGGGGCGCGGAAGATCTCGACGGAAACCATGGGATTCACCACGGGCTGTTCGCCGGTGTTGTAGACCTCAAGCATGATGTTGGTGCCGGAGGTCTTGATGGGATCGAGGAGGACGGCCGAGGTGTGGAGCCCAAAGTTACCCTCGCCGGGAGTGAGCACCACGTAGTGCTCACGGAGATACATGGAGCAACTGGTGAGGACGCCGGAGTGGGGTGTAATAGTAAGCGGGGAGGCGTCGTGGCGCACCTGGACCTTGTCGAGAAAGCTGCGGCCGGCGTAACCCGAGACAATGTGCTCGAAGTTGAGCCGGTTGAGGCGGGGGTTGAGCGTGTAGTTGACGGGGTGCGGGGTGAAGAAGACGCGGCCGGAGCTGTCGATGGATATGGTGTTGGGCAGCTTGAGGAGATTCTCGCGGATGGCGTTCCAGATTTCGGTGGAGGTGAGCTTGGCGGCGGTGGGGGCGTGGAAGAGCCGGCCGACGGGCACGCCGGGGCGGAGGAGTTTCTGCCAGTAGGTGGCATTGGGGAAGCTGTGATCGTAAAGAAAAGCCTCGACCGTGAGGAGCACGCGGTTGCCCTCCGGGGTCGGCGCGCCCTGGGTGATCATCTCGATGCCGATGCGGGCGAGCGAGCTGCGCTCGGTGAAACGCAGGGTGGCAAGGTGGGACTTCATGAAGTCCAGCTCGGCGGGGTGGCGCGGCCAGAAGGCGAGCCTGAGGGTCGCCCGGTCGGCACCTTTGGGCTTGATCGTGAGGATCTGGCCGTCCGTGCTGTGCCAGAATTGGTTTTCGTTCATGGGATTGGGGAGGGTGGGGCCGGGGGCGGGGGGAGACAAGCCCGGGTTGGGGCGGCCCAGAGGGAGATTTACTGCCAAAGGGGTTGATTTTTTTCTGGCAGATGAGCAATTTCGCGCTCTTTGACGGCACAAACCTGCCCGGGCCGTTTCCCAACTGGGCTCAAGTTACTCCATGAAATACATCACCCAACTCAATGCAGGACTGTTCAGCCTCAGCCTGTTCGTCGCCGCTTCCGCCGAGGATACGGTCAAATTCAATGTCCCCGGTGTTTCTTCCGGCGCTCCGGCTGCGGCCAATCCAGCGGTTCCGGCCGTAGCTGCTCCCGCCGCCGTTCCGGCCAAGAAGTTCACCGAGGCCCAGGTGGCCGAGGCCTATGGCTGGTTCATGGGCGACCGGATGGGCCTGCGCCAGTTGGAGTTCACCCAGGCCCAGGTTGAAGCCATGGCTCGCGGCATGGTGGGCATTGCGAGCGGGGCACAGCCACCGTTCGACCCGAAGGAGATCGGGCCCGAGGTCGAGGCATTCCTCGGCCGCAAGAACCAAAATTTCATGGGCAAACTGAAGGCCCAGCAGACAATCGCGAGCAACGAGTATTTCACCAAGCTCAAGGAGAATAAGAACGTGGTCGAGCTGCCCAGCGGTCTTCGCTACGAGATTGTGAAAGCGGGCACGGGGGCCGTGCCGAAGCCCGGCCAGATCGTGACCATCCACTACACCGGCTCGCTGGTCACCGGCCAGGTTTTCGACAGTTCGGTCGAGCGGGGCCAGCCGATCGACCTGCTCTTGCAGCCGGCCTCGGCGCAGAGCCCAAGCGGTGTCATTGCCGGTATGTTCGAGGGTCTCCAGAAGACCGGCATCGGCGGCAAGCTGAAGCTGCACATTCCCTCCGCCTTGGCCTATGGTGAAGCGGGCAACGATCGTATTCCGCCTGGTGCGACACTGATCTTCGACGTCGAGATCATCGGCGCGAAGGACGCCCCGAAAGAGCCGGCCGCCAAATAACCGGAAGTCAGTCCGGTTTTCCCCAACGCCTCCCCATCCGGGAGGCGTTTTTCTTGCGCCGGTGCGCAGCGGGGTGTTCGCTGGCACGGTCACATGGATACCAACCTCTATCTCGTCGGCTTCATGGGCACGGGCAAAAGCACCGTGGGCCGGCAGGTGGCGCGGCAGATGGGTTTCGAATTTCTCGACAGCGACCACGAGATCGAGCGATTGCAGGGCAAACCGGTCTCACAAATCTTCGCCGAGCAGGGTGAGGCAAAGTTCCGCGCCTTGGAGCGTGAATTCATCGAACACGGGCACCCGGCGAAGCAGTGCATCATCTCATGCGGCGGCGGGCTGGTGGTCCCGCCGGGGATGCTGGAACTCCTGCGCCGCCGGGGTGTGGTGATCTGCATGCACGCCCCGATCGAGACCATCCTCAAACGCACGATGCACGCGAGCCATCGGCCCCTGCTCCAGGTGGAGGATCCCGCGCAACGATTGCGCGAGCTCTACGCCCAGCGCGAGGAGATCTACCGCCGCACCGGCACGATGGTGCTGACCGACAAGCGTCCGCTGCGCGAGATCGCGGCGCATGTCCTGCGGGTCTACCGGCAGGAAGCGGCGCAATTCGGCAAATGATCGCGCAGCCAGGGTCTACGCTGGCCGGTCCGCCCAAGGAGGCGCTGCGGGAAAAGCTGCGGGCACTGGGCTTCGACGAGGTGAGGTTTGCGCCGGCGAATGCACGGGAAGCCAGCCTGCGTGAATGGCTGGATGAGGGCCATCACGCCGACATGGCCTGGATGGAGCGGACGGCGGGAAAGCGGATGAATCCTGAACTGGTGCTGCCCGGTACGCGCTCCGTGATATTGCTCGGGGTCAACTACTGGCCCGGAAAAGCAGAGGACAAAAGGCAGGGGACCGGAGACAGGCCGCGCTGGGCGCGTTATGCCCTGCACGAGGATTACCACGACACGATCAAGCCGGGGCTGGCAGCGGCGGGCCGGTTGCTGGAGCAGGAGTGGGGCGCGGCGGAGACGGATTACCGATACTATGTGGACACCGGGCCGGTGCTGGAGCGCGGCTGGGCCGCACGCAGCGGACTGGGTTTCCGCGGCAAGAACGGCATGCTTATCTCCCGCCGGCACGGGAACTGGCTGTTCCTGGCGAGCATTCTGGTGCGGCGGGAGATCGAGCCGGATGCACCGTTGCGGAAGAAACCTTTGCCGCCCATGACGGCTGAGCCGGCTGGTTTGCTGTGCGGCAAATGCACCCGCTGCCTCGACGCCTGTCCGACACAGGCGTTCCCTCGGCCAGGCGTGGTCGATGCGCGGCGCTGCATTTCCTACCAGACGATCGAAAACAAGGGGATCATTCCACGTGAGCTAAGGGCAGGGATCGGCACGCGGATCTATGGCTGTGATGTGTGTCTGGAGATCTGTCCGTGGAACCGTTTTGCGCAGGAGGGTCGGCGCGTGCTGCTCTCGGCGCGTTACGACATTGCGGAATTGGGCCTGGTGGAAATCCTCGGGCTGACGCCAGTGCGGTTTGCCGAGGTGTTCCGCCGGACCGCAGTGAAGCGGTTGAAGCTGACGGGCCTGCTGCGCAACGCGTGCGTGGTGGCGGGCAATGCGGGCGACCTGGGGTTGTTGCCTGCGCTGGTCCGGTTGGCGGCGCATGAGTCGGCGGTAGTGCGCGCCCACGCGGTATGGGCGGTCAGACGGCTAACGGGGGCCGGGGCGGATAAATTGCTGGCCACGATCCGGTCGAAAGAGACCGAGGCCGGCGTGCTCACGGAATACGAAGCTACGCTTTAGCAAACAGCTCGTTCATCCGCTCGGTCAGGTAGGCGGGGGGACGGACAGGTTCACCCGCCTTGTTGATGAAAGCATGAGTGGTGAAGCCGGTCACGAGCAGCTCCTCGCCGCGACGTACTTCGTAGTCGAGGTGGACGCGGAGCGAGGGCCGTTCCTTGAGCCGGGTGATGATGGTGAGCGTGTCGTCGTAGAGGGCGGGCCGGATATATTTGGCGCCCAGCTCGATGACGGGGAGATGATAACCCTGGGCCTCGAGCTCTCGGTAGGGCAGACCGCATTCCTTGAGCAGGGTAGTGCGGCCGACCTCGAACCACGGCAGGTAATTGCCGTGATAGACGATGCCCATCATGTCGGTCTCGACATAGCGGACGGTGATCTGGATGCGGGATTCAATCATGAGAATCAGACTGGGGCTGCGCGGGGCGGTTGTCCAAACAACGCCAAGGCCGAATCCCGCCACGTGTGTCCAAGGGCGCGGGTGCGGGCGGCTTCGCCGAGACGGCGGCGGAGCGGGGCGTCGTCGAGCAGCCGGGCAAAGGCCTGCGTGAGCGCGGTGGTGTCGCCCGGGGCGACGAGCAGGCCGGTTTCGCCATCAAGGACGGCTTCAGGAACGCCGCCGATGGCGTGGGCGACGATGGGCAGGCCGTGGGCACCCGCTTCGAGATAAACGAGGCCGAAGCCTTCGACGCTGTGTTTGTGCGGCATGCTGGTCATGGCGAAAATATCGGCCTGGGCGTAGATGACGCCGAGTTTTTCGTCGGGGATGTCGCCCAGGAATTTGACCGGAAAGTCGGCTTGCGCGGCGGCGGCAGCGAGCAGGCTGTCGTAGTTTTCCTTCCCGTGGGCGCCGACAAGCCAGTATTCGAGGGCCGCGCGCTGGGCGGGCTGGAGCGATTTGAGCGCGTTGATGACCTCAAGCTGGCCCTTGCGGGGATTGAGCCGGGCGACCGTGAGAATGACGGTCTTGGACCCGGGCAGGGCGGCGGGTGATGATTGATTCATCCGGAGATCCGAGCGCAGAGCCCCGGGGGTGACCACGACCTTGCCACCGGCCTGCGGGAAATGGCATTGAAGGAGATTCCGCGCGAAATCACTCACGACGCTGATGCGGGTGGCCTTGGTCAGCAGGTGGTTGGTGCTCCAGCGGAGCAGCCGGCGCGAGGCCAGACGCTGGATTTCGGAGCCATGAAAAGTCAGCATGAGCCGGGCGGGCCGGATGGTGTCAAAATACTGCAGCAGAAGCATGGCGAGCAGCGGCCCGGGTTCGGGGATGTAGAGCGTGGCGTCGTTGAGACGGTCGGCATGGGCGATCAATTCGCGTGCCATGCACCATTGGCTGCGCAGGCTGTGGTCGCCGGAGAGCGGCAGGCGGCGTACTTGAAACGGCCACGCGGGCTCGGTGACGCCCTCCGGAAGAGCGGGGGCCCAGACTTCAACGCGATAGTTTAACTCCTGGGCGGCCCGCGCCATCTCCGCAGAGTACACCGCGATGCCGCCGCGGTGCGGATGATACTCGTGCGTGACCAGAATAAGTGAGGGAGCGGACTTCTTATCTGGGAAGCTGGACCCCGGAGGCGGCATGGGTGTTAAAAGAGGATTTACTTGAGTCGCACGACCAACGGGCGCGGCATGTCGCAGTGCAACGTGCACCGAGTCAACAAGCTAAATTTCCGGCCGGCGGTGTGGGGTATTTTTCGCATGTGATGGAGGATTTTTGGGATTTACATGTCAGAAAGGGATAACGTATCCTATTCACTCAATGGCACAGTCTGTTAATAACCATTCCGGCGTCGCGCTAAAACCGTTCACAGCCGAAGATGATACAAATCTGCGTGAAGCGCTGAAACGCTGTTCCGCAGCGACTTATGAGGCGGCCGCCCAATTCCGCAAGACTGGCAACACCGAGCATTTGCCGGCTATCGTGCTCGGTATTATTGAGCGTTACGTCGAACCCGATCTGCGCGCCAAACTGAAGGATGCAGATGACGACCTCCGGGTCATCGAAGATCTGGGCATTGATTCCCTGACCATGATGGAAATCGTCATCCTCGTGGAGGATGTACTGCAGATGACCATCAATAACGAAGAGCTGCGCCACCTGCGCACAGTCGGCGACGTAAAGACCTTCATCGAGTGCAAGGTGCGCGGCCTGCCACTGCCCAAGCCCACCAAGTTTATCCCGATCGAGCAGATTGTGTCGGTGATGCCGATCCAGCCTCCGTTCCTGTTCCTTGGCGAGGCCTCGGTCAACGCCCATGGGGCCAACGCAAAATACAAGATCAGCGGCCAGGAATTTTTCCTTCAGGGGCATTTTAAGGATAACCCGGTGCTGCCCGCCTCAATCATGCTAGAGGCGCTCGGCCAGCTGGCGGTCCTCTTCCTCATCGAGGGACAGGTTGGCGAAGCCGGCAAGACGGTCGATCACCGCACCATCTTCTTCACTTCCTGCGAAGGCGTCCGCTGCCACCGCGTCTGCCGTCCGGGCGACGTGCTCAGTCTTTCGATCAAGCCGAAGCGGCTCAAGTCTCCGCTCGCGACGTTCGAGGGCCAGATCCGGGTCGGTCAGGAGAAGGCGGCCATCGCCGAGGAAATCACGCTCACTTTTGGGTTCACCGAAGAAGTCGCGCAGCCCGTGCCACAGGTGGCTCCGGCCGAGCAGCCCGTGGCGCTTAATCCGGCCAAGTCGGCGGTCAACGCCTGAGCCGCCCTGCGGTGGTTGACCGTCGGGGGAAAAGCGTTTTGATACGCCACACCTTGGCCGCGCCACCCGACCCAGTTGTCGCTGTCTGATCTCTTACATGCGGAAAGTATTTATCACCGGCGTCGGATTCATCACCAGTATCGGCAATGATGCCGCTTCGGTATCCGAGAGCCTGCGCGAACTCCGCCACGGCATGGTGCAGTATCCGCCGTTCCAGAAACCCGATGTGCCGGTGAAGGTCGCCGCGCCCATCCGGGATTTTCAGACTGACACGACCGATGCGGAGGACTGGGTGTTTCCCGCCCGCTACAGCATCCGGCGGGAAATCCTGCGCGGGATGGCCCCCCACGGGGTCTACGCCTATTGCGCCATGCTGCAGGCCGTGGAGGACTCCAAGCTCACCGAGGCCGACTACTCCAATCCAGGCACGGGGCTCTATGCGGCCTCCGCGGGTTCACCCTTCCTCCTTGGCCACCACCTTGAACGCATGCGCAAGGTTGGCGTCATGCGCTGTCCGCCGCTGGGCGTCGTCGCCTCCATCTCGGGCACGGTGAATTTTAATCTGGTGTCGCAGTTTAAGATCAAGGGCGCGTCGACCGGATTCTCGTCAGCCTGTGCCTCATCGGCGCATGCCATGGGCTTTGCCTACGACGAGATCGCCCTCGGCCGGCAGAAGCGGATGTTCGTCATCGGGGCCGAGGACGGCAACGTCGAGAGCATCCTGCCCTTCGCGGGCATGCGCGCCCTTTCATTGCAGACTGATCCGTCCATCGCTTCGCGGCCCTTCGACGTGGCCCGTGACGGCTTTGTCGGCACCGGCGGCGCCGCCGTGCTGGTCCTGGAGAGCGAGGAGGAGGTCGCCCGCCGCCGTGCCAAGGTTTATGGCGAGGTGGCCGGCTGGGGCCAAGCCTCCGACGGCTACAACGTCGCGATCTCGCACCCTGATGGGGAGGGTCTCCGTATGGCGATCGAGAATGCCCTGAAGTATTCCGACGTCGCGCCAGAGGAGGTGGATTACGTCAACGCCCATGCGACCTCCACGCCCATCGGCGATATTTCCGAGGCCAAGGCACTCAAGGCCATCTTCAAGGACTCGCCTTCCCGTCCGGCCATCAGCAGCACCAAGGCCCTCACCGGCCACGGGCTCTCACTGGCCGGGGCGATGGAGGCGGCGTTCTGTTCACTCGCCATGCGGGAAGGCTTCATCCCCGGCTCGGCGCATATCACGAATCTCGATCCGGCTTGCGCCGGTCTGAACATCATCCGCGCCACCCTGCCGCAGCGCCCCAATGTCGTGCTGAGCAACAGCAGTGGCTTCGGCGGCGCCAACGTCTGCCTCGTGTTCAAGTCGGTCTGACGCGATGAGCACGAGCACGCTCTCTTTCCGCTACCGCACTGCCTTTGTGACCGGGGTCAGCACCGGCTTGGGCCTGGCCTTCACCGAGATGCTTTTGGCGGAGGGCATTGAGGTCTGGGGCACATCGCGGGATGCGGCCCGTCTGCCGGCGCGTGATCGTTTTCATGCGTTGGCGCTTGAGCTGGCTGATGGTGCCGCGGCCGAGAGAATATTCCTTGAGGCCGAACGTATTGCCGGCGGTTTCGACATTGTGATCAACAATGCCGGCTTCGGCGCATTCGGGGCGTTTGCGCACACTGACTTTGCCGTCTGGGAGGATCAGTTCCGCATCATGCTGGTCAACACCGCCCGGCTTTCGCAATCCGCGCTCCGGGGCATGCTCGCCCGGCAGCGCGGCGTGCTCGTCAATATTTCTTCCATCGCCGGCGAGTTCGGCATGCCCTACCAGGCCGTCTACAACTCCGTGAAGGCCGGTCTCTCCGCGCTCAACGAGAGCCTGATGTATGAGATGCACGGCACGGGTGTGGTCATCATTGATTTCCGGCCCGGCGACTACCGCACGGACTTCGAGGGGTCGGTGCGCCGCCCGGCCCAGGGCGCAATGCTTGACGCCGGCAACTCCGCCCGCATGGGCCGGGTTTGGCAGAAGTTTGCGGAAATGATGCAGACCGGCCCCGCGTCCGCCCACGCGGCCGAGTCGCTCCGGCGTGCCCTGCTCCGCGGTCGCGGCGGCACCGTGCGTACCGGCCGCTTCTTCCAGGCCGTGGTCGGCCCTTTCCTCGCCCGCTTCGGCTCGCTGTCGTTCAAGCGCCGTATTCAAGAAAAGTATTTCGGACTCTGATCATGCGCCGGGTCCGCATCCTCATCCTCACCTCCAGCACCGGCGCCGGCCACGACGCCCGGGCGCAGGCCTTTGCCGAGTGGTGCTTCGAGCTTTACCGGCACAATGTGGACGTGCGCATCGAACAGATGCTGGAGAAGTCGTCGGGTTTTTTCAGCGCCGGGGTGCGGTTCTACAACTGGATCCAGAAAAAATCCCCATGGATCCACAAGGCCTTTTACCTCTTCGTCGAACTGCTCAGTCTGCTCAACCGCCGTTCCGTGTCCTTCGGCCGACGTTACTACGAGACAGTGCTCCGCGAATACCAGCCGCATCTCGTGTTCAGCGTCCACGACTGTCTCAATCGCGGTTATTTCCAACTGGCCCGGAAAATCCTCGGGGCGGACAAGGTCCGTTGCGCGACTTATTGCGGCGAGTTTTCCGGCGGGTTTGGCTACAGTATCAACTGGGTCGAGCCTACCGCCGACCTCTACATTTCCCGCACGCCCACCGCCCGCGACTACGCCGTCAAGCTCGGGATGCCGCTGCAGCGCACTCGTGTGCGCGGCCACCTGATGCAGCCCCGCCAGCACATCGGGTTCATGAGCCCCGAGACCCGGGCCGCCTATCTGGAAAACGAACTCGAGCTGCGACCCAACCTCTTCACCGTCTTCCTCGCCACCGGGGGAAATGGCGCCAACAACCACCTCAAGCTCCTGACGGCGCTGCTGCCCCACGCCGCCCGCGTCCAGGCGGTGGTCATCTGTGGCAAGAACCGTGAGGCTTACAACCAAGTCTTGAGCTGGCGCATTGAGAATCCCCAATTGAACTGCTTCCTGGACCGCTATTCGGAGGAAGTGCATCTCCTGATGCAGGTCAGCGATGTCATTGTCACCCGCGGTGGCACCACGTCCTGCGCCAAGGCCCTTCATTTTCGGTGTCCCATTATTTTCAACGCCCTCGGCGGGGTCATGCCCCAGGAAGAGCTGACCGTGAAGTTCTTCAATCGTGGCGCCGGGGTCGCGCTGATCAACAGTGCCGCCGATTTCGGCCGGATCATCGCCGGCTGGCTGGCGGACCGCGCCAGCTACGAGCATTTCCGCGACGATTTTCTGAAACTCCGCTATGAGGAGGACCCAACCATCGTGATCACCGAGCTGGTCAACCTTGCGCAGGAGGCCTCGCATACCGAATATCAGCCCGGCTCGTTTCCGCCTAAACAGCGGAAGATCTAGCCCGTCTTCTGCCGCAGACGGATCTCCCCGGGCTGATTGGCAGGCAGGGTGGTGGCTGACGCCATGCAACCGCCGGCTTATTCTTACTTGAGCGCCGCTGCGACAGGGGTAAATTACAGTATGAGTTGCTTTCCGGGATGCCTCCGCCGCTCCGCCATCTTCAACCTCGCTGCTCTGGCGCTGGTGATCGGCCTGTCCGGAATTGTTGCAGGCAAGGAGGATGACAGCAGTGAGATCACCGCAGTCCTTGCCACGGTGCATAATGGTTACGTGCGGAGCAAACAAACCGACGGCACATTCAAACCCGAAACCTTCGCCTTTGGTGAAGGAGGTTTTACCGGAACCCCGATCAAAGATAAGTCCGTTGATGAACAATCATTCCGCAAGATCGCCGAGGTCATCGCTCCCTCCCTCACGCGGCTAGGCTATGTCTCGAGCCACGAACCCGGGAAAACCAATCTCCTGATCATGGTCTATTGGGGCACCACTGGCACGGATCAGAGCGCATCCGGCGGTTACAATATAGGCGCCGCCTCGATACCCCCTCCCCCTCCCCCTCCGCAGGTGATTTCCACGGGCCGCGGGGGAGTAATCGTGGTGCAAACGCCTCCTCCTCCCCGGCCCCCCTCGAGCAATCCCGATCAGGCCGCCTATGATGCGGCGTCGAGTGCCCAGAACCGGAAGCGGGATCAGGAAAACAGCCGCAATGCGCAGTTGCTCGGCTATGATGAGGAACTGGCCAGGTCTTCACTCCAGGAGCAGAGCCGGCATCATCTGGACCTGGTCGATGAGGTTGAGGATACGCGCTATTTCGTCATCCTGCGGGCTTATGACTTTCAGACGATATGGAAGGAAAAGAAGCAGAAGCTGCTGTGGGAAGTCCGCTATAGCATCCGGGCGCACGGTCACCTTTTCGACGAGGCGCTGGCCTCCATGACCAACATGGCCTCGCGGTATTTCGGTCAGGAAAGCAAGGGACTGGTCCGCAAGCCAGTCCCCGTCGGCCGGGTCGACCTGGGGGATACGATCTTCAAGGGCGTCAGCGATCCGGTGGAGAAGAAGTGAGGCGTCGGTCCGCTCAGGCGGCGAGATAAGGCAACTTTTTCGCGGTCTCTTTGACGGCGGGGACGCCATCAAGGAGCTCGCCGATGGCGTCCCAGCGGCCGTTGACGAGGGCGTCGCGGGCGCTGTCGCGGATTTGGGCGGGCACGGTCTGGCCGGCGAAACGGATCTCCTGCTTCACGATGTCGATGACGAGCTCGGTAGCCGGGTTCTTCTCCACCGCGGCGGCGATCCTGGCGATGTCTTCGCGCTTCGCGCAGGCGAGGGGCATGCCGAGGGTGATGCTGTTGCCGAAGAAGATCTCGGCGAAGTTCTCGGCGACGACGGACTTGATGCCGTATTTCTGGATGGCCTGCGGGGCGTGCTCGCGGGAGGAGCCGCAGCCGAAGTTGGCGCCGGAGAGCAGGATTGTCGCACCCTTGAAGCGGGCGTCGTTGAGCGGGTGCGGCTTGTCGGTGCCGTCGGCGTTCTTGCGGACGTCGTAGAAGAGGAATTCGCCGAGGCCGTCAAAGGTCACGCACTTCATGAAGCGCGCGGGGATGATGCGGTCGGTGTCGATGTCGTTGCCCGGGACGTTGACGGCGCGACCGGCGAGGGAGGTGATCTTGGCTAAGGCCATAAAAGTTTAAGTTTAGAGTTTAAGTTTAAGGGGAGTGAGGGGCGGGAGGGTGGGCGTGTCCGAAGACTTAAACTTCCCGCTTCAACCGGGAGTTTTTTTGCGGTCAGTTGACCGCAAAAACCTCCCTCGCATCCGCGACGGCGCCGGTGACGGCGGCGGCGGCGACCATGAGCGGGCTCATGAGCAGCGTGCGGCCGGTGGGTGAGCCCTGGCGGCCCTTGAAGTTGCGGTTCGACGAGCTGGCGCAGAGCTGGTCGCCGATGAGCTTGTCGGGATTCATCGCGAGGCACATGGAGCAACCGGCGGCGCGCCACTCGAAGCCGGCCTCGGCGAGCACCTTGTCGATGCCGAGTTTCTCGCACTGGAGCGCGACGATCTGCGAGCCCGGGACGGCGATGGCCTTGACGCCGGCGGCGACCTTCCGGCCCTTCACGTAGCGGGCGACTTCCTGGAAGTCGGAGAGCCGGCCGTTGGTGCAGGAACCGATGAAGGCGACGTCGATCTTCGTGCCCTTGATGGGTTTCCCGGCGGGCAGCTTCATGTAGGCGAGCGCCTCGATGATGCCGGCCTTGTCGTCGGCGGAGGTGGCGGTGTCCGGGCTGGGGACATTCTCGTTGATGGTGATGCCCTGGCCGGGATTGATGCCCCAGGTGACGGACGGGGCAACGTCGGCGGCGTCGATCTTGACGACGTCGTCGTAGCGGCAGCCGGGGTCGGAGGCGTAGGATTTCCACCGGGCGACCGCGGCATCCCACGCGGCGGCCTTGGGCGAGTAGGGCCGGCCCTTGAGATAGGCGAAGGTGGTCTCGTCGGGATTGACGTAGCCGACGCGCGCGCCGCCCTCGATGGACATGTTGCAGACGGTCATGCGTTCTTCCATCGTGAAGCCATCAAAGGTGCTGCCCGCATACTCGTAGGCGTAGCCGGTGCCGCCGTTGACGCCGAGCTGGCGGATGATGTGGAGGATGACGTCCTTGGCGTAGACGCCGGGGCGGAGTCTGCCGTTCACCTCGATGCGGCGGACCTTGAGGCGGCCGAGCGCCAGGGTCTGGGTCGCGAGCACGTCGCGCACCTGGCTGGTGCCGATGCCGAGGGCGATCGCGCCGAAGGCGCCGTGGGTGGAGGTGTGGGAGTCGCCGCAGGCGATCGTGGTGCCGGGCTGCGTGATGCCCTGCTCGGGGCCGACGATATGCACGATGCCCTGCTTGCCGGTGGCGCGGTCAAAGAAGGTGATGCCGAACTCCTTCGTGCTCTTGCGCAGCTCGTCCATCATGGCCTGTGCGAGCGGGTCGCGGTAGGGCTCGACGACCTGGTCGGTCGGGACGATGTGGTCCACCGTGGCGAAGGTGCGGTGGGGCATGAGGACCTTGAGGCCGAGGTCACGCAGCATGCCGAAGGCCTGGGGCGAGGTGACCTCGTGGATGAGGTGCGTGCCGATGAGCAGCTGGGTCTGGCCGTTGGCCAGGGTTTTGACCGTATGGGCGTGCCACACTTTTTCGAAGAGGGATTGGGGCATGGGAAGAAAAGTTGAGAGATGAGGGTTGGCACCGTTGCGGCCTGCTGGCCACCCGGTGTTTGTCCCCGGTTCCCGGGCGGTTGCGCGAAACCGAGGCAAAAGATTACCAGAACCTTGCCATAACCAGAAATACTTGTTTAGTGCTCTGTGATGCCGCGCGAGTATCAGTATCCTTTCGAGCTCAGGCACCTTGTCTACTTCCGCGAGGTGGCGCGGCAGCTGCATTATCGCAAGGCAGCCGAGACCCTGGCCGTGGCCCAGCCGGCCCTTTCGCGCAGTGTCACGCAATTGGAAACAGCGCTGGGCGTCGATCTGCTCAGTCGCACGCGTCGCAAGGTCGAGCTGACGACAGCCGGCCGGGCCTTTTTGGAGCGAATTGAGCCCTTGCTGCGCGGGCTGGCGGCCGTGCCCCGTGACATCCAGGCGCTGGCCGGCGGCCAAGCGGGGCATGTGCGGGTGGCGTTCACGGGTCTGGCGATGGCGACGGTGCTGCCGGGCATTCTGCGCGATTTCAACAAACGCTACCCGGGCATCCGGGTGGAACTGAACGAATCGCCGACTTCCGCGCAGCTTGAGTCCTTGAAGAATGGCGAGATTGCGTGCGGGTTCTTCCATCCGGATGCCACCCCGCCACCGGGGCTATCGACCAAGGTGCTCATGCAGGAGAAAAACGGCGTGCTCCTGCCCGCTGATCATCCGCTGGCGAAGGCGAGGAAACTGCGCCTGCGCGACCTGGCCGGGACACCGTTCGTGATGTTTCCCCGGGCACACAACCCCGGTTTCTACGACCGGGTGCTCGCGGCGTTTCAGCAGGCCGGTGTGACTCCGCGGATTGCCGACGAGGTCTGGCCACGGGCCAACGCCATCGGTCTCGTCCGTGCCGGGCTCGGCGCGACGTTCATGTCGCCGTCCGAGGCCAAACAACTGCCCAGCGAAGTCACGTTTCGGCCGCTCGACGGGCCGGCGCCCGAAAGCCGGCTGGTGCTTGGCTGGCGCAAGGACGCGCCAGCGGATCCTGCGCTCGGGGCGTTTCTCACGGTGGCCGGCGCGGCCTCAGGCTAAAAATAATCCTATCCGTGCCCGACTCCTTTCCACTAGCTTCCCCACACCGCTTGGACCCGAAACCACCCATCATCGCCCTGCTGTTCACGACGTTTCCGAAAATCTCGGAGATGTTCCTGCAGCGCGACGTCGCGGCGTTGCAGGCCCAGGGTCTGAACCTGCGGTTGTATTCGCTCTGGGGTGGGGGCGGGGTGTTTCGGGGTCTGACCGTGCGGAGTTTCAACAAGTGGAAGCTGGTGCCCCTGTTCCTGTTCATCATTCCCTGGCAATGCGTGCGCCGTCCGCGGCTGATCCGCGACCTGTTCGAGGGCGTGTTCACCCGCCCGGCGCCGTCGTGGCTGAATTTCTGGGAGAACATGCTCGGGGCGGGCTTCGCCGGGTGTTTTTACCGCGAACTCCAAAAGGATCCACCTGCGCTTGTTCACGGGGCTTGGGCCGGGGCACCGGCCACGGCGGGCTGGGTGCTGTGGCGGATGTTCGGCTGGCCTTACAGCACCGGGGCCCATGCCTATGACATCTACGAGCATGGCGGTGACTGGTGGCTGCGGGAGAAGCTGCGGCATGCGAAGTTCATTCATACCTCGACTGAGGCGGCGAAACGCGAGTTGCTGGACCGGGATGTGCCGACGGAGAAAATCCGCGTGATCCGGCGCGGGCTTGACACGTTTCCCGCTTTCAAGCCGCTGCGATCGCCACGCCGGCCTTTGCGGTTGCTGAGCATCGCCCGACTCGTGCCGAAGAAAGGACTCGATCACCAATTGAGAATCTACGCCGCCTTGCAAGAGGCCGGCCTTGGGTTTGAGGCGCGCATCGTCGGCGACGGTCCGCTGCAGGCTGTGCTTGAAGCGCGGGCGGATGAACTGGGTCTTGGCCAGCAGGTGAAATTTCTGGGCTGGCTGGAGCAGGCTGGAGTGTGGGAGCAACTCGCGTGGGCAGACGTGCTGCTGCACACGGGAATCGTGGCGCCAAGCGGCGACCGCGACGGTCTGCCCAACGTGATTCCCGAGGCGATGGCGGCCGGCGTGCTCGTGGTGACTTCGCCCGTGTCCGCCACGACCGAGGCGGTGCAGCAGGCGCGCACCGGCCTGGTGGCCGATGTCGATCTGCCGCTGGCGTGGGTCGTGGCACTGCGCCAGTTGAGCGAGGACAACCAACTGGCGGAAAGCCTGCGCGCCGCCGCCCGCCGCTGGGTGGAAGAAAATTACGATGCGCACAAAAACACAGCCCGGCTGGCCGCGTGTTTCACGGAGGCGCTGAAGTCATGATTTATTACGATACGACGAAGATGGGTGCGGCGAAGCACCGTTCGGGTCTGATGCGGCTGACTTCGCGCCTCATGGAGGAGATGGGTTCCACCATCACGCAGGTGATGTGGGATGGCACGGCGCGCGGTTTCGTCACGGACAGGAACCGTGAGGCGGTCAGGTTTGCGCCAGACGACTGGTTGCTCACGGTCGAGCAGTTCAGCGAGACGGAGCGGCCGGGTTTCTGGGCCTTTCTGGAAAATCCACCGTGCCGGCTGGCCGCGATGTTCCATGACGCCATCCCGGTGCGCTGGCCGCACATCACCTGGCCGCAAAGCGTCCAGCGGCATCCGGAATACATGAAGATGCTCGCGTGCTTCGACCGGACGTGGGCCATTTCCGAGGCAACGCGGCGGGATTTCACGGAATTCTGGCGCTGGCAGGGCGTGGAGCCGAAGTCGCCGACCGAGGTGATCGAGCTCGGGGCGGATTTCGATGGGGAACACCGGGTGGTGCGCGATCCCGTGTTTCCCGCGGAGCGCCCGGTGCTGCTGTGCGTGGGCATCGTGGAGCCGCGCAAGAACCAGACTTTTCTGCTGGATGTCGCCGAGGCGTTGTGGAGCAGCGGGCTCAGCTTCGAGTTGCAGGTGGTGGGACGGGTCAACCCGCACTTCGGCCAGCCGATCGTTGCGCGCATGGCCGCGTTGCAGAAACGCGAGTGCCGTTTTCGTTTTCATGCGCAGGCGGGAGACAAGGAGCTTGGGCGGCTATACGCCAGTGCCCGGGCGGTGGTGTTCCCGACCATTGCCGAGGGCTGCGGGTTGCCGCTGCTCGAGGCGCTATGGCGCGGAGTACCGTGTGTGTGCAGCGACCTGCCGGTGCTGCGTGAAAACACTGGCGGCGGCGGCTGTCTCGTGGCGAAGGTCAACGATGCCACCGACTGGCAGGCGAAGCTGCGTACGGTGCTGACCGACGCGGCGCAGTGCCGGCGGCTGCAGCAGGAGGCAATGACGCGACCGTTGCCGCGCTGGACCAACACGGCGCAGACCTTACGCGACGCACTGCTCCAGCCTACATCTGCTTGACTGCGTAGGCCATGGCGGCGGCGATCTTCTCGAGATCCTCGTCGCTGTGCAGGGCGGAGACGGCGGTGCGGATGAGGTCTTTGCCAGGCGGAACCGCTGGGGCGATGGACATGACAGTGAACACGCCTTTCTCGAGCAGCGCATTCCAGAAACGGTAGACGAGCTCCTTGGACCCGAGCACGATCGGGACGGCGGGGGTCTCGCTGCCCCAGAGGTCGAGGCCGAGACCCTTGAGCATTTCGCGATAGCGCTTGGTGTTCCGCCAGAGCCGCTCGAGGTGCTGGGGTTCGCACTGCATCACGTCGAGCGCGGCGGAGGCGGTGGCGGCCATGCTGGGACTGAGGGCGGCGCTGAAGAGCGTTTGCTTGGAATTGGTGCGAAGATACTCGATGAGCGTGCGGGAGCCGGCGACAAAGCCGCCGGTGCTGGCGAGGGACTTGGAAAGCGAGCCGCAGATCAGATCAACCTGGTCGTTGAGCTTGAAGTGATCGACCGTGCCGCGGCCCTGCCGGCCGAGGACGCCGAAGCCATGTGCGTCGTCGAGCACGGTGAAGCAACCGGCCTCCTCGCCGATCTGCGCCAGTTCGGGGAGGCTGCAGATGTGGCCTTCCATCGAATAAACGCCTTCGACGACGAGCATCTTGGGGGTGTTGTGCGGAAGGTTCTTCAGGATCTGGCGGAGATCCTCGGGGTTGTTGTGGCTGAACCGTTCCACCGTCGCCATCGAGAGGCGGGTGGCATCGACGAGGCAGGAATGGATGTTCTTGTCCGCGAGAATAATGTCGCCCTTCTGGGCGAAGGAGGCGACGGCCGAGCAGCAGGAGATGTAGCCCGCGACGCTGACATGACAGGCCTCGCGACCGAGGAAGGTGGCGATTTTTTCCTCGAGGGCGACATGGTAGGCGCGCGAGCCGTTGGAGATGCGGGCTCCGGTGGGGCTGGTGCCCCAGATTTTGGCGGCGGCCCCGCAGGCCTCGATCACCTTGGCGTGAAAGGAAAGCCCGAGGTAATCGTTGCTGGAGAGCATGACCATGTCGCGGCCGTCGAGCCGGATGTGCGTGCCCTGTTGCGACTCAATGGCATGATAGTAGGGCTTGTATTTCAGCCGCATCTTCGTCGCGTAGTCATCCTGCGCACGCTCAACGATGGCTTTCTTGGTCTTGGTGAAAAGGGACAGGGCCATGGAAATTGGTGGCCCGACTAGAGGTCAGTTGACAGGCCTTAGCAACCGCAAAGGCCCGTCAGGCGCGACGGGGCAGGGCGCGCATCCAGGTGGTGAATTCCGCGGCGTATTCGGGCCAGGTCTTGAGACGGCGCGCGCGGGCGGTGGTGGCAAGTGAGGTGAGTTCGGCGGGATTCCGGAGGAGACGGCGAAGGGCACTGGCGAGACTGGTGGCGTTCACTGAGTCGAGCGGGAGGCAGCCGCCGCCGTGGGCGGATTCACCCAAGGCGCCGAGTCCCGAGCAAACGCAGGGCTTACCGTAGTGCAGACTCTCCAGCACGGGCATGCCGAAGCCCTCGATCAGGGACGGATAGACCGTGAAACTGCATTGACGATAGGCGGCGTGCAACTTGGCCTCGGGCACGGAACCATTGAACAGTAGCGGCCGGCCGGCCTTTTTGAGCTCGTTGATCCGGGTCAGGGCCGGACCGGCGGTGTCGGTGCGAGCCAGGCCGATGAGCTGCAATTCAAACGCGAGACCCTCCCGCCAGAGCACCTCGCAGGCTTCGAGCAGGGCGAGGTGGTTTTTGCGACCCTCGATGGTGCAGACGCAGAGCAGGCGCGGCATGGATGGGGTCGGCGCTGGTTCGCCGCCCGCGGGTGCCGGAGGACGGTCGATCCCGAGGGGAAGAGCGTGGACGGATGGAGTGTGGTCCACGCCGAGCCAGCGCCAGTAGTCGCGCAGACAGGCGGCGGAATCCTCCGAGATGGCGACGATGCCGTCGAACAAGAGCAGCTCCCGCAGATAGGCCGGAAACCGGGCGACGGTTCCCGGCGGGGTGAGCTCGGGGAATTTCAGGGCGATGGCGTCATAGAAGATTGCCACTCTCGGCCCGGCTACGGCCTGCAGCAATTCGGGCAGGTGCGCCCCGACTTTGGCGGAAAATAATTCCGGACAGACAAGGCCGGAGGCTTCCGGCAGGCTGGGCCTGGTCCCGAGCCACCGCCGGGAGGCGCCGGATATTTTCTGGGGCAGGGTCCACTTGGCGCCGCGTGATTTGCCCGTCCCGCCACTGCGATCACGCAGGACAGCCAGCTCGCCCGGTGCGAGGGTGCGCCAGCCGATCAGGTGCGGGTCGTAACAGATGGGTGCCGCCAGACCTTGGGAAAACAATTCTTCGAACAGGGTGCGGCAGACGCGCTGGATGCCGGTTTGCGCCGCCGTGTGGCTGGTGTGCGAAGCGTCGAACAACAGCGGAGTAGGCGAGATCATGGGCTGGCTTCGATGCGGAGTCCCCGGACAGTAAAGGACAGGTTATTGGCCGGCCCAACCTGGCCGACCAGATTAATATCGATCTGGTTGCGACGTGTCGCGACCAAGGGAATCTTGATGCGCCAGGGAGACGGCCCTGAGACTGTGGCCGTGAAGTCCTCTGCCCCCTCGGCATGGCGAGAGAGCTTCCATTCCCCGGCGGGCCAGCCGGCTTTCGCCCGCGGGGAGAGCTCGAGCAGCAGATTGCCGGGCGAGTGGGGTAGCATGGTCAAGGAAACCGCACCGCTGGCGTGGTCGGGCACGCCGTTAAGAGGGTAGAAGCCGCTCAATTTTAATACCCGGTTGCTTTTCTGGAGCAGGGTGTATTCGCGTCCGGTGAGGATGCGCGGTGAGTTGGCATCGAAGGCATCGGCCCAGTCGTGTCCGACCAGAATCGCCACCGGATTGGGAATCTCATGGTCTTGCTCATTGATGATGCCGCTGCGCAGGTAGCCTCCGCTCTCCTCCCCGCGGGCTCCGAAGTAGATGTTACTTTCGGGCAGAAAATAGGCCGCCCACATGCCGTGGAAAAAGGCCATGCGGAAAGTGGCGGCCTCGACGAGCACCGGGGCCTGGCGCAGGGTGGTGCGCGATTGGTCGCGCAGGGCAAACCAGTCGGCGGAGATCACCTTGCGGTCGCTCCATTTGTAGATGTCACGGCAGTTCATGACCGTGGCGTAGGCCAGGAAGAC
>JAYUBB010000103.1:0-6592 GCA_043741015.1 Opitutaceae bacterium | reverse complement strand
CTGGATGAGTCGGGCGGGCAGACCAAGTATGGGGCGCATCCGGTCACGCGGCTGGTCTTTGCCCTGGCCGCCGGTCCGCACACGTTGCGCAGCAGCCTCCAAATGCCGCTCGATGCCTACCGGCTTGATCTGCCGGACTCTGAAACGACCGACGGCGTGGAGGTGAGTCTGTTTGCCCTTGGCCTCAACGGGGAAAGACGCCAGCTCGCCACCCGGTATTTTGACCCGCGCCATAATCGCGAGGACCGGGGCAACCAGCGGCCGTTGGAGTTCAACTTCGCTCTGCCGGTGGCCGGGGAGGTGGAATTGTATTTCGGCCCGGGCCCCTCGGGCCGGGATACGCGTGACTGGATCGTCCTCGGGCCGCTCAAGATCGAGTGATTCCGCTTGGCGGATATGGACGGACGGACAGGCGGTTCAATGGATGGCGATGTGACTCCAATAGGCCCAGTCACAGCTGAGGTTGTCGGCGGGCCCGGGATAAATGGCAAACACGAGCGTGCCCCGCAGCGGGCCGATGTTCTCGATCAGGATATTCTGCGATCCGCGGTCAGCCGGTCGTCGGACTGGATCCAGGTTGCGTTGGTAAAGCACGCGGCGGCTGCCATCGCCGAATCTTTCAAACACCACCACATCGACCCCGTCACTCCGCGACGATCCGCTATAGGCGCCAGCTAACAGTCCCACCGTGGCCTCGATTTTCGCGGCGTCCGGCGGAGGCACAAAATGAAGTTCGCAGGGAGCATTGGCCGTTACGGCCGGCTGGCTGGCTGCTTTCACGCGTTCAACACTCCAGGGGGTGAAGATGGCGCTCGGGGCCGGTGAGGTAACGCCAGCGAAGGTCGCGGCGACCAAGGCCTGCTGATGCATCCGGGGGTCGGGCGAATCGGGCCTGAGAGCAAAGTCAAGCGTGACCCCGGGCAGGGCGCGACCGGCCAATCTTTGCTTCAGGGACGCCAACGCGGCAGGCGGCAGGTAAAGATCACCCTCGGGACTCACCGCCACCGGGGCAGTGGCCAGCCCCAGTCGCTCGGTTCGCCAGCGGATGAAGCCCGGTGAGTCCTTGAGTGAGCCCGTCATCACCAGTGCGCTGATTTGATCGGAGCCCATCATGGCCAAAATGGCCTCCAGCTTTTCGACCTCGTTAACGTTGCGGTCGGGCACGAGAATGGCCCGCCGCTGCGCATAGTAGGGGAGCAGCGTGTTCCAGTCGCTGCCATAAACGAGCATCACGCCCCGCGCCGGCAGGGCTTCACGGATAACCTCAGCAATCACGGGTGGCGGCGGCGGGATCGACTGCAGGGCCGGACCGAATCCTTGCGCAAAATTGGCCGTCTGCAGGCTCAAAAAACCCAGCAGGATCAGGGCCTTGAGGGAGAAGCCAAGCCGGGCCGATTGCATCAGGCCGGCGAGCACCACCCCGGCGGCCGCGGCCGCGAAAAAGGCGGCGGGGAAATGATAATACTCATGCACGGCGTAGAGATTGGCGAACAACAGCGGCCCGATCAGATAGCCCGCGGCACACAGCAGGGCCGCCCGCCGGTAACGCGCCTCGATCAGGAACAGTCCGGCGGCGAGGGAAAGCATGGCCAGGTCGGAGAGCACGCCGAAGGTCAGGTGCTCGTGGATCCTGCGCCAGAAATCCGGGTCCAGCCTTTGGGCGAGTGTTCCGTAATTCCAGGTCCGCAGGTTTTCCGAGGTGAGAAACACGGCGAAAGGATTGGCCCCCTTGAGCGCGTCGCCGAAGGCAATCCAGCGGAGCACGGTGACGAGCGCGAGGCCGGCCGGGAGCCCCGCGAGCAATACGTCGCGACAGAAGTCCCTTGGCTGGAACGTCCGAGCTTTCTGCCGGAGGTGCCAGAGGGCATGGAGTGCGGCCGGCAGGCAAAACACGGCGAAGGTGGTGATTTTCACCAAGGCCGCCGCCAAGGCCATCACCGTTGCGACGGCGGCCCAACGCAGGTCTGCCTTTTGCAGGCAGCGCACATGGGCGAGTAGATACCAGACCGCGAAGGCCGCGGCACAGGATTCGATCATGAATGACCGGGCGTAAAACAGGCACAGCGGCGTGGCCAGCACAGCGGCCGGAATCAGCAGCCGGCGGCGGGAGTCGGACTCGATCAACCCAGCCAGGCCGTAGAGGGCGGGCAGCGTTACCAGAAAAAAAGCAATGGCCACGGTCCGCCCCGCCGAAACGAGGGACAGGCCCGTGGCCGAGGACATTTGCGCGACGAGCCATTGATAAAGGGGGAATTCCAGCGGCACCGACCACGGTGGCCCGAAGATGGGCAGGGGATGAGCCAGGCTGAAGCCATCCCGCTGCAGCCAATAGGCACCCAGCGCCGTTTGCGTGAGACGGAACTGGTAGCGGTCAAGCAGCGACGCATCCCAGGCGCGGGTCATCACCCCGAGCGCAGTACCCAGCACCAGCACTCCGAGTACCGGGCAAAACCACCGATGGGTTGCCAATCGTCCCACGGCATTCATCCAACCAGGGGCAGGGTGTTCGCAGTCATGCTCTGCCGGATGCCCTGTTCGAGACTGACCAGCGGCCGCCAGCCGGTGGCGGAAACAAAGCGCTCATTGGCGAGGCGGCTGTCCTCCACATCCCAGGCCGGGGCGGGCTGGAAGGTGAGGAGGATTTTTTTCTCCGTGTGCTTTTCCACCAAGGCAATGACCTCGCGCACGCTGTGCGATTCACCGACGCTAAGGTTGAAGACCCCGGTGAGCCGGCGGGTCACCACCTCGCCGAGGGCGGAGAGAAAATCCGTGTAATGGATAAAATCCTTCCGGGCGTGCCCGTCGCCCCAGAGGGTGAGCGGCCGGCCCTCGACCGCGCAACGGATGGCGTGAGGGATGATGCCCTGCACCCGCCCGGTGGGCACCGGATAGCCGTAGGGATTGGAAATGCGCAGGATGGTGCAGGGCAGACCGTGGCGGGCGGCGGCTTGCTCGATCAGTTGCTCGGCGGCGAGTTTGGCCTTGCCATACGAGCCGATGGGCTGGCGCAGATCGGTCTCAACACTGGGCCGGCCGGGAGCGTTGCCGTAGACGGCGCCGCCGGAGGAAAAGAAAACAAAGTGCGGCCGCCGCCCCGCCGGTGACGCGGCGCAGGCTTGCAGCAGATTCTCCAGCAGAGGCAGATCATGCTTCTGCTCGGAGCCGGGAGTCTGCTCCGAGGTGGCGGGCAGGGTGCTCCAGGCCAGGTGCAGCACCGTGTCGGCTTGCGCCAGCGCCATCGGGTGGTCCAGCTCGCTGAGCTTGCGGAAGCCGGGGCCGCCGCCGCGGGAGTAGAGTTCGACCTTGCACGGGACGCCGTTGCCGGCTTCCTGTTGCTGGCTGCTGCCAGCCCGGGACGAGTCGTGCAGAGAATTCTGCGGCTCGTCGGCCGGCCCGGTGTTTGTCCCCGGCCCTGAGCCTGTTGGCTCAGTCCGAGGCAAAGGAGCGCGGTAATAATCCGCAATGAGCGAGGCCAGGCGGCCGCGACCACCGGTGACGAGCAGACGTTTTGGCCGGGAAGCAGTCATGGGCTTATTTCAGCAGGGCACTTCAGCAAATTTTGTGGGAGGGGCTTTATGCCCCGACGAGATGATGGCCGCTCCAACGTTGCCGGGGCGTAAAGCCTCTCCCACATTCCTGTAGCAAGGAAGGGGATCGAACGGCGGATTTTTCCACGAGGGGAAAGCATCGGTGGCGGTATTCAGGTGAACTTCAGCTTCCGCGCCGCAAAAACCACCATGCGCAGCAGCAGCCAGCCGTGCTTCCAGCGCTGGATGTTGGTGCTGCCGTAGGTGCGCTCCTTGTAGCGGATCGGCACGTCGGCGATCTTCAGATTCAGCTTGGCCGCGCCGAAGAGCAGGTCGAAATCGCCGAAGGGATCGAAATCGCCGAAGTAGGCGCGGTTGGCGGCGATTTTTTCATAATGGGCGCGGCTGAGCACCTTCGTGCCGCAGAGCGTGTCCTTGACCAGCTGGCCGAGCAACCAGGTGAAGATCAGGCCGAAGGCTTTGTTGGCGCAGAGATTGAGGAACTGCATGGCTTCCTTTTCCATGGGATAGACCAGGCGCACGCCATTGGCGAACTCGGCCCGGCCGCTGGTGATGACCGCGTAGAATTTCGGCAGCTCCTCGGGCGGCATCGTCAGGTCGGCGTCCAGGATCATCAGGATGTCACCGGTGGCGGCGGCAAAGCCCAGACGAACGGCGTCGCCCTTGCCCTTGCCGGTCTGCTGCATGATTTTGATCTTCCGCTGCGGGTTTTCCCGGGCGACTTGTTCGATTTGCGCCCAGGTGTCGTCGTGCGAGTGTCCCTCGACGAAAATGAGCTCGGTGCCGGCGCCCATCCCGGGGGTGCGGCGCACGGCGGCCGCGATGTTGCCGGCCTCGTTGCGCGCGGGAATGATCACCGAGACGGTCGGCCGGCCGACGAGAGCGTTTCGTCCGGGCCGGGCGGAGATGAAGATGGTGAGACAAAACCATTGCAGGAGAGGCGCGAGCCAGCGGTTTACGAGCACATCAAGTCCGAGAAACCGAACGGGCAGGAGCAGGCGGGCCTGATGGCAGACCGGGCTCCACCCGGCCAGATGGAGCAGGTTGAACACGTCGGAGGAGGCCAGCCAGCTGTTCTGCGGCTGCGGGTCCTTGAGGCCGAGCGCGGTGACGAGCGAGAGGAAAGGTCGCCAGAGTGAATTATGGAAATTCACCAGCAACCTCGTATCGGGGTGGGCGACGAGCTGCAGTTGCTCGAGCAGCCGCTGCACGTCGGCGGCGAGGTTCAGGGTGTCGGAGATGACAATGCAGTCGAAACGTTCCGTGAGCTCCAGCGCTTCGCCGGCCTGGACGTGAAACTCCGCGGTGGGCACGCGGGTGCGGGCCGCGGCAATCTGGGTGGCGGAAAGGTCCACGCCGACCTTGCGGGTCGCGTTCAACTGCGCGAGCAGTTCGCCCGAGCCACAGCCAATCTCCAGCACACTGGCCCCGGCGGGGATCAGCAGATTGTAGTAATGGGCGAGCAGGCTGCGGTAGCCGCGTCCACCCCATTGCTCCCGGACCTGCTGGGCGTCGTAAAAGTCCCGAACCCTTTCGAGGTGCTGCTGGGTGATTTCCGGGAGGGCGGACATGCGTCAGGAAAATGCCAGTGTCTGGTAGAACTTGGCAAGGGCCTCCGCGTTGCGTCGCCAGCTGAAGTGCTGCTCGGCGAAGGCGGGCGCGCCCGAGCTGAGACGGTCATACAGCGCGCGGTCGCGGCGCAGTTCTGTGACGGCAGTCGTGATGCCGGCGGCGTCCGCCCGGTCGAGCACATACGCGTCGGTGCCGTGGCGGACCTGCGTGCCGAGGTTGGTGCGCGGCAGCACCACGGGCCGCCCGATCGAGAAAAACTCGGGGAGCTTGGAGGGAAAGCGATAATCGTTGAAGGCGTCGGGCTGGCCGGGCTGCACGAAGATATCGGCCAGCGCCATGAGCGGCGGCAGGTGGTGGTGGTGCAGGATCTGCCCGAGGGAAAGAACATGCGGAGCGACTTCGCTGGCCAGGGCCCCGAGGAAATCCACGCGATCAAGGCCGGTGCGGATCAAGGTCACCGCTTGGCCGGCCCGGTTGAGCTGCAGCACGGCGAGGTAAAGCTCGCGCACTTCCGCGGCATTGGAGGCGTGCACATTGCCATGATAGAACAGCACGGTTTCGCCGGGAGTGCGATCGAGCGGACGGCGGAAATCACCGGGCCGGGGCCGGGCATGAAAATAACGGGCATCCGCCGCGGGCCAGACCGTGTGACAGGGCCGGCCGGCCGGCGCCAGCCCGCGCAGCTTGTCGGTGATCACCGTGACCGCGTCGGCACCGGCGAGGAACTCGCGACCGTGGCGGGGGTGGGACAGATCCGCGGGCACGAGGCGGGTGAGTTCGGCGGCAGACAGTTTTTCCAGCTCGGCGGCCGGGCGGCCCAGCGAGAGGGCCAGAATCTCCTGCTCGTTGTCCTCGAGATGCACCACGACCTGCGCCCCGTGGCGGGCGCGGAGTTTCTCCGTCAGATGGCGGACATTCTCGCGGGTGGTCCAGGCATGGATGATCTGCGGCCCGCGGCCATCAGCGAAGATGAGGGCGGATTCTGCGTCCTGATGGAGCAGGCCGCGGAAGGCGGGGTCGGTGTGATAAGCCAGGGTTGAGAGATCGTGTGGCACGGTGACGGTGCAAGCATGTCCGGCGAGGCACAATTCGTTGGCGAGGGCGGCGACATGCAGGGCGCTATTCGAGGCGAAACTGCCGGGCAGAACAAAAAGCACGTTGAGCGGCCGGTTGGATTTCGCTTGCGGAGGATTCGCCCGGGCCGGCCCGGAGCCGGGCAGGGGAATGCGGGCCGCGCCGAAATCGATCCGCGCGTCATGGTGCTCGTCGGTGGCGATGTCGATCTGCAGGAGGGTGCGCGCGAGGGCGACCGAACCGTCGGCCAGCCGGGCCTTGAGTCGCAGGGGACCGCGGCCGGCGGAGAGGATCACCTTGCTCTTGAAGCCGGACCGCGCGGCGTGCGGTGAATCCGGATAGGTCGCCGGCACGTCAGTGCGCGGGCGGTCCAGCGCACAGGAAATTTCCTGGTGGCC
>JAYUBB010000102.1:0-6612 GCA_043741015.1 Opitutaceae bacterium | reverse complement strand
GCCAGTTCCGGTCTGTCGCAGACCATCGCGCTCACGCCGTTCGACGAGGCGCTCGTCTTCCACCAGCTCGACGCCCTCGTCGAGTTTCTGAATCTCCGGCTCAGCGCCACCGAACGACGGCGTGCGCTGCTGTTCCAGCCGCCCTTCCAGACCCTTCGGGTAGGTCAGGAAACCATCCAGCAGGATCTTCAGTCGGCTTTCAGTCACTCAACACTCAGCTCTTTTGCCTTGGTTTCGCGGAGCGAGAACCAGGGACAAACACCGGGCCGACCGCAGTCGGCAACGGTGCCGCTCCCAACTGTCCTGCTCTTCGAAGCGCCCACCGGCTACGGTAAGACCGGCTGTGTGCTGGAGTTTGCCCTCGGCCAGCTCAAGGCCGGCCGCTTTGCCCGGCTCATCTGGCTGACCGGCAAGTCCACCGGGCAGATCCAGGTGATGCACACGCTGCAACAAATGACCGCCAGCGCCGTTCTGCCCGCGTGGCAAATACGCAACAAGTCGGAACATTGCGTGAACCACACCTTCCACTGCGTGCGCGATGGCTGCGACTACCTGCGGGATGGTGCCGAGCGCTGGCCCGGGAGCGGGCTCAGCCGCTTCTATCTCGACGAGAGCCAGCCTCGCGACCTGGAGACCCTGCGCGCCGCCGGCCGTGCCGCGCAGATCTGCCCCTACGAGATCACCCGCGCCGCCCTGCCCTTCAACGACGTGTGGATCGGCGACTACAACTACGTCTTCGCCCCCGACAACCGGGGCCTGTTCTTCGACCAGCCCGGCTTCGACCCGGCCGAGACGCTGCTCGTCATCGACGAGGCGCACAATCTGCCCTCGCGCGTCGCCGGGGCCCACTCGCACAGCGCGAACGAAGGCGAGGCCCGGCTCCTGCTCGCCGAGCTGGATCACCTGCAGGCGCCCGCCCCGCTGGTGCTCGCCGTCGAGGAATGGACGCGCCTGCTGGCCTCGCTCCAACCGGCCGAATCGCTCGACCCCGTGGTGGAGGCCGAGGTGCACGACCTGCTCGGGCGCCTGGCCAACCTGACGACCACCCAGCCCCTCGACTACACCGCGCTGGGACCAAGGCATAGCGAAGTCCTTTGGGGATTCGCCGCGCTGGCTGATTTTATCGCCGACAAGAGCCTGACCAAGCTCGTCTGGGTCGCGCGGGCCGGCCAGTTGGAGTTCACCTGCGTGGACGCCGCCGCCGCGATTGGCGAAACGCTCCGACCTTTCGGCGGGGCGATCCTGATGTCGGCCACGCTGCAACCGTATGCGGAGTTCGCCGAATCCTGCGGATTGAAGGTGGAACCGGACCTCCGGGCCGGTTCAGCCCGTCCGGAGGCCGGGCTCCACCCTTATTCCACCCTCCACGCCCCGACGCCGTGGCGAGCGGGAGCCTACGACGTGGCCGTGGACCTGCGCGTGGACACCACATTCCGGCAGCGGGCCAGCCACTACGGCACCACGGCCGCCACGATCGTGGAAATGCAACAGGCCGCAAAGGGAGCGATTGCAGTCTTCTTTCCTTCCTACGCCTACGCAGAGGCCGTGCAGAAAACGCTGGAGGACTACGGCTCGGTGTTGCGCACGGCGCTGCAGCCCAAGCTGCCCGACCTCGCCGCGCAGACCGCGTGGGTCGAGGAGAACCTCGTATTCAGCGACGTGTTGTTTCTCGTGCTCGGCAGCAGCTTTGCCGAGGGCATAGACCTGCTGGGCGGACGGGTGACCCACGCCATGGTCGTCAGCCCCGCGCTGCCCGAGGTCAACGCCGTCCAGAAGGCCCGCCTCGCCGCCCTGAACGGACTTGGCCGCGACGCGGCCTTCCGGCGCGTCTATCAAATTCCCGGCCTGCAAAAGGTGAATCAAGGGCTCGGCCGACTCGTGCGCGCCCCCGGCCAGAAGGCCAAGGTGCTGCTGCACTGCCGGCGCTTCGCCGAGCCGTCCTACGCCTCGCTCCTCGCGGCCGACTACCAGATGTTCGCGGAGATCGCCGCCGACTCCGAACTGCGCGACTGGTTGAAGAACGGTCGCTAGGGTTTTGGGACGGCCAGGATCAGTCGTTCGGTTTTGATTTCACGGTCAAAACTGCCCTCCGGGCTCACGCCCACCGCCGCGAGGGTCGAGGTCTTGCGCCATTCGGGCCGATCCACCCAGCGGTCATTCCGCCAGAGCGCCGGCGCCGCCAGCCAGACACTCCGACGTTCACACTGGAGGGACAGCACTGAAGGCATCGGCATTTGCGGCGAGTAAGTCCAATCCACCATCTGCGCCCGCCCGATGGTGCGATCCAGCAAAAAGAGCTGGGTCCGGTCGACCGCCAGGCTCTTGGCCCAGACGAGACTGACGATCAAATTTTCTCGTCCGTGGTTCTGGGTCGTCACCGGTGCCTGGTCCAACCGCAGCAACTTGAGGCGCATCCCGCCCCCGGCCGCTTCACGCTCCGCGACCAACGGTATTTCCAGCAGCTTCACCGGATGTCCTGCGGCAATGCGCACGGCGAAGGTGCAGGCGGGTGCCTCGGCGGCAAAGCGGGCGGCTTCCTCCGGTGTCAGCTTGAGCCAGCAACCCATCAAGGCCTCGCCCGCCGCCAGCGCCTCGGGTGGCGGCAGGCCCTGGGCCGCCATGCGCTTCCATCCCGCTTCCCGCATTTCCTTGAGCCGCTGCTCCGTTTCCTCGTCACGGACCGGCTCGACCAGATTCAGTGCGTGTGAAGCAGGGAAACCGAAAGTATACTCTCCCAATTCGCCTGAACGCTGCAGCGTGGAGCCATCCGCCCAGCGGAATTCGACCTCGACGCGACCTTTCAGCAGCCCCAAGTCCACCGGCACCTGTGCCGCCTTGAACCGCAACCAGAGTCCCGCCTTGTCTGCTCCCTCGTCTTTGGTCGGATGCAACGCTGCCCCGGAAAGCGCGAAGGTGATGGACTCGGTGCCGGCGAGCGCCGGCAGCCGCTGGTGGTGATACCACGCTGATAAATCACGCGGCCAGAATATCGCGACCACCAGCGCCACGCCCAACCCAGTCAGCGCCAGCACACGGGACCGCTCGGATCGTCTCGTCCGGTATTGCAACAGCATCGCCGCTATTCCGGTGATCGCACCCACGCTCAGCGCGAGGACCAGCCGGGTCACACCGAGTCCGGCCCACAGCGAGGCGCCCTGGCGTTCTATCATGATCACCCCCACCAACGGCAAAGCCGTCAGCAGGGCCAGTGTCCAACCCAGGAAGCGTCCCATCTGCCCGGTGAGCGCAGCCACCACGATGCCCGGAACGATCACGAGCAACTGCTGGCCACCGGCCCAGAGCGCCGCGACCGCAATTCCCTTGCCGCCCAAACCACAGGCCAGCCACCACGGCAGAGCAACCAGCACCGGCAAAATGACGAAGGCCAACCCAGCCCCAAAAAGCTTGGCCACCAGCAGCCGCCCGCCGCTCAGGGGGCGAGTCATCCAGAATACCCGCGAGCCAGTCGGCGAATCTTCCAAAACCAGAGTTGCCGTCAGCAGGTAGGCGACCAGCCCTTCAAGGACCGCGAATAGCCCCAGCCCTATGTGCCGGCGCTCGAACATTTCCGCATCCGCCATGGCTGTTGAGAAGAGGCTTTGAAACAGAGCGATCTTCACGACCAGCAAAGCCACCCAGACCGCCAAGTTGAACCGCATCCGGCGGAGATCTTTCACGATGATGTGCCAGGTGAGATTCATGTGACGGCTCCTTTCAGTTGGTTGCGACCGGCCCGGGCCAGGTGAATGAAGATTTCGCGCAGGGTCAGTGGCGTCACGCGCAGGGTCGCCTCGGGCCAGCGCTCGCGCCAGGCACGCTCGCTCGCCTCGCCGGCGTAATCGGTGGCGATGAACTTGGTCAGGTTGCCCACCCGGCCCCACTCCATCGCGCCCTCGGGCTTGAGGGCGGGGTCGAAGGACGCACCGGTCAGCTCGACACTCCGAAAGCGACCCAGCAGCGCCTCGGTCGTTTCCGTGAAGCGCAGCTTGCCTCCCTCGAGCAGCGCGATGTGGTCGGCCAGCCGCTCGACCTCCTCGATGTCGTGGGAGGATACCAGCACGGTCCAGTCGCCAAGCCGCGAGGTCTCGAGCAGGCCCTGCACAAATTCGTCGCGCACCAGCGCGTCCAGCCCGCTGAACGGCTCGTCGAGCACGAGAAGCTTGGGCCGGTAAGCCAGCGACGAAAGCAGCGCGGCCTTCATCAGCATGCCGCGCGAGAGCTGCCGGAGCTTGCGCTCCGGCGGCAGGTCGAACTGCGCGAGCAGCTTGCTCTCGAGCTCGCGGTCCCACGTCGGATAAAACGGCCGGCAATAGTCCAGCAGCTGCCGCACGGTCATCCAGAGCGGCAGTTGCTGGTTCTCCGACACATAGCCGATCTGCGCGAGTTCCTGCTCGCCCAACCGGCTCGAGTCCACCCCGAGGACCCGCGCGACCCCCGCGCTGGGCCGGAGTAAATTCATGAGCACCTTGATGGCGGTCGTCTTGCCGGCCCCGTTGGCGCCGAGAAGCGCGAACACGCTGCCGGTGGGCACAGAGAGCGTGAGGTCGTGGACCGCCTCGGTGCGCCACGAGCCGCTTGAAAACTCGGTTGCCCAGTAGCGATGCGAAAGATTATTGGTTTCAATGATGTTCATGGGGAATAATTCAGTTTTAACGTGGAGTTAGCGGAGAGCACGGCGGGCAGGCCCGCCAGCCAGCCCGATCTTTTGGTCGGACTCCGCGTTCTCCGTGCCCTCCGTGTTTAAATTCCGAGTTCATGATTTCTTGCCTCCGATTTTCTTCCAGTGCGCGGCGAGGCCGGCCGAGACCTCGTCGAGGGTCAGCCCGAGTTTCTTCGCCTCGACCACCACGCGCTCCAAATCGGCCCCGAGCAATTCGGCCCGTTCCGCGCGGTCACCGGCGGCGTGCTCGGCCACCACGCTGCCGACGGCCGGGGTTGTGATCAGCACACCCTGCGCGACCAGCGCCGCCACGATCTTGTGCGCCGTGTTGGGGTTGATCCGCAGCTCCTGGCTGACGACGCGCACCGACGGGAACGGCTGGCCGGGCTGCAACTGCCCCGCGACCACGGCCTTCTTCACGGCGAAAATCACCTGCTCGGTGATCGGCAGGCCGGGTTTCAGTTCGATGGAAAACGGGAGCATACCGTCCTAGTTGCACTAGTACGGTTAGTACGGCAAGGAAAAAATCAGGGAGACTGTTTTCCAGGTGGAGCTCGGCCTGCGGACGAGCTCGTGTTACAAACAACCCGTCCAGAGGCCGGGTTCCACCCACTCAGACCTGCTCGGCCTCGCCGAGCAGGTTGGCGAAGATCATCTTGCCCCCCGCGCTGGGGAGCACGCCGATGATCTCGGCGGTGACCCGTTTGCCGACAAAGGCCCGGGCGTTGTTCACCACCACCATGGAGCCGTCGGGAAGGTAGCCGAGGGCCTGGCCATCTTCCTTGCCAATCTTGACGAGATCGAGGGCGATGCTCTCGCCGATGACCAGTTCGGGCCGGAGTGCATTCTCCAGCGCGTGCAGGTTGAGCCACGGCACGCCCTGAAACCGGGCCATGGAGGCGAGGTTTGTGTCAGTGGTCAGCAGCTTGGCGCGCATGGACTGGGCGAGGAAAACCAGCTTGGCTTCAATGTCCTGGCGGCGGGTGACCTCGCTCTGGTGGATGCGGATGTCGATGTGCTTGATGGCGCGGAGATCGTTGAGCACCTGCAGGCCGCGTCGGCCGCGGGCCTGCTTCACCGGGTCGGGTGAGTCGGCGACCGTCTGCAGCTCAACCAGGACAAAGCTGGGAATGATCAGGGCGGCCCCGAGGAACTGGGTCTGGCAGACTTTGGCAATGCGTCCATCGATGAGGGCACTGGTGTCCACCACGATCAGCGGCACATCCACCTCGTGCGGCACGAACCGGACGTAGGGAATGACGAGATTGAAGTCGTCCTTGCCGCGCAGGGCAATGACTGTGCCAAGGTACGTGCAGATGACGAAGAGCGAGAGTTGCACCAAGTAAATGATCTGCGGGTCGCCCTTGTTGAGCAGGGGCGAACTGCCGATCATCCACGAGATCAACGTGCCTGTCGCCAGGCCAAACGTCAGCGCAGTCAGGCCGCGCAGGGAAAAACCTTTCAGCATCACGTCCACCAGCAGCACCAGGACACCGATCAACAGGCCGATGAGCATGGCCACGCCGCGGCGGCTGTCCCATTCTTGCACGGTGTAGCATACCAGCCAGCTCGCGACGACGCACATGGCGATGAAGAGAATCCGGATGACGAGCAGAGTCTTGTTCATGCGTTGGGCGTGGGGCTAATTGAATACACCCCGGTTCTTCAGCCACAGCAAGACAAAGGGCAGGACGAGGAAGAATATCATGACTCCGTAAAGAATCATTTGTGCCCGGTGGGCTTTTTTCTCTAGCTCGGGGTCGCTCTCGCTCATCACTCGCATCCGACCAAGCACCTCCACCGATGACAACGCAATACTGGCTCGTTAAGTCCGAACCCGAAACCTATTCGTGGAACGATCTCGTCCGCGATCGTCGCACCGACTGGACCGGTGTCCGCAATTACGCCGCCCGCCTCCACCTGAAGGCCATGCGCGCGGGCGACGAGGTTTT
>JAYUBB010000101.1:0-6620 GCA_043741015.1 Opitutaceae bacterium | reverse complement strand
AGCAGCGCGACTACGTCAGCACCATCCGCACCAGCGGCGACGCCCTCCTCTCGATCATCAACGAGATCCTCGACTTCTCCAAGATCGAGTCGGGCAAGCTGGAGCTGGAGAACCAGCCCTTCGAGCTCGCCCAGTGTGTCGAGGAGGTCGTCGACATCTTCGCCGCCCAGGCCGCGACCAAGAACATCGAGCTGGCCTACTTCATCGATCCGCAGGTCCCGCCCTGCATTCTCAGCGACATCACCCGCCTCCGGCAGATCCTCGTCAACCTCACCAACAATGCCGTCAAGTTCACCGCCAGCGGCTTCATCAGCATCGAGGTCGGTGTCGCGGCCGAGGCCCGTCCCGCCGACGGCCCCTTCCTGTTGGATTTCTATGTGGCCGACACGGGCATCGGCATTCCGCCCGACCGGTTCGGCCTTCTCTTCAAACCCTTCAGCCAGGTGGACTCCTCCACGACGCGCAAATATGGCGGCACCGGTCTCGGCCTCGCCATCTGCCACCGTCTCTGCGAGATAATGGGCGGCAGCATTGAGGTGAAGAGCACGCATGGTCAGGGCTCGCGCTTCCACTTCTCCATCCAGACCACGGCTGTCACCCTCGCCGACTACAGCGCCCCGCTCTTTCAGCCCCTGCCCACCAGCGGCCCGGTGCTCGCCGTCGACGACAACCCCGTCAACCGGTCCATGCTCGGCCTGTGTCTCCGCAACTGGAAGCTGCAGCCCAGCCTCGCCAGCACCCCGGACGAGGCCATTGCGATTGCCACCCACACCCGGCTCACCGCCGCCATCATCGACCAGGACCTGGCCGGAGCCTCCGGCATCGAGCTCATCACCCGACTCCGCACCCTCCGGCCCGGCCTGCCCATCGTCCTGCTCGCTCCCGCGCACGGCAGCCAGAAGCGGGACGAAAGCCTCGACGCCCTCATCTTTCGCCTGCCCAAGCCCATCAAGCCCTACCCGCTCCATGACGTCCTCCGCCGCGCCCTGGCCGGGGCCGCCGTCCAACCCGGGGCCACCGCCCTGGCCGGCGTCACCGTCCGGCTCGCCGATTCCATCCCCCTCGACATCCTTCTCGTCGAGGACAACCCCGTGAACCAAAAGGTCGCCCTCGGTTACCTCGGGCGCATGGGCTACAAGGCCCACGCGGTCGGCAACGGCCTCGAGGGTGTCGCCGCGGTGCAAAAGCAAAAATACGACCTCGTCTTCATGGATTTGCAGATGCCCCAGATGGATGGCCTCACCGCGGCGCGCGAGATCCGCCGGCTCCTGCCGAAAGAGCAACAGCCCGTCATTCTTGCCCTCACCGCCAACGCCATGCCCGGTGACCGTGAACTCTGTCTTGAGGCCGGCATGAACGACCACCTCGCCAAGCCCATCAAGCTCGAGGAACTCCAGGCCGCCATCCAGCGCTACTTCGGCCCGAAGCCGACGTAGGCGGATGTCTCCTGAATTTGTGGGAGGGGCATAAAGCCTCTCCCGCATTCCTGTCTTCTCCTCCGTGCCTTTGTGCCGATGTGGTTCAAACCACTCTCCTCACATCAGCTTTTTCAACTCCGCAATGTCTCCCGCCCGCGCCGGATCGTCCGCGAGATTTTTCAGCTCCAGCGGATCGCGCTCCAGGTCGAAGTAGAGCCACGGCGACCCGTCCGCGTTCAACACCAGCTTGTGCTTCGCCGATCTGAATCCGCGCCACGCGACCGGACACTGCAGCGGAATCTCCGTCGCGCCCGGCATCGAGATCAGCGCGCTGTCGCGCCGGCAATGCCACTCCCGTCCCTCCGCCCACGCCACCGCCATGTGCGGCAGATCCACGAGGCTCACCGGGCTGTCATCCCTTATGTTTGGCTCCTTGCTCCCTGCTCCTTGCTCCCTGCGGATCAGGAGCGGCACGCGAACTGATTCCTCATACGGCCAGCCTTTACGGAATAACCCGTGTGACCCGTGCATGTCGCCATGCATCGACGTGAACACCACGATCGTATTCCTCAGGTCCACCTCGGTCAGCAGCTTGCCGATCGCGCGGTCCGTTGCCTCGATGTGCGCATAGTAACCCGCCAGCTCCTCCCGCGCCTGCTGCTCCACCGGACCTCCCACCGGCACATTGGCGCGCAGTTTGATTTCGGCCGGCTTCACCTCACGCACATGAGGAGCGGGTGCGTGATACGGCGGATGCGGTGCCTCCAGGCTCACCACACAAAAACACGGCTTACCACTTTCCACCCGCATTGTTTCATGCTCCTTGCTCCATGCTGCGGCCCTCTGGGCGAGCACCTCCGCCTGGTAGCCCTTGAATTTCTTCGGCTTCTCCAGCCTCGTACCGTGCAGCCACGGATCGTTGAGCAAAAAGCCGCTCTCAAAACCCTCCCACATCTCGAAGCCCCCGCGTCGCTCCGGCGGCACGATCATCTTGGCGTGCGCCTCGCCCACGAACGGCGCCTTGCGGTCGCGCTGGGCCAAGTGCCACTTGCCGAAGAACGCCGTCGCATAGCCCCGGTCGTGCAACGCGTGTGCCACGGTGCGGCCCAAAGGTGGAACCCGGCCTCTGGACGGGTTCTTCTTTTCGTCATAGATCGGAAGAGCATCCCAATAGCCACTCACGCCGTTCTCCGGACACAACTGCCCCGTCAACAACGCCGCCCGCGCCTGAGGCCCGAGCGGATGCGGCGTCACCGCCTGGGTGTAGTTGACCGCCTCGCTCGCCAGTCCGTCGAGCCAGGGCGTCAGCGCATTGGCATCGCCCGCATAGCCCGTGGCCGCCGCCCGCCATTGGGTGGTCACGATCCAGAGAATGTTGGGCTGGTTCACTGTCGTAAAAAGTGAGGCTTTTGCCGGAGACCCGCAAACTCGATAAACGCCTCCCTTTATGTCAGTCCTTGAGCCTCAACGACAATTCTGCTGTCGTCTTTTACGGGCCTGTAAATTGTGAGCTTTTATCCTGAATCTGAAAACACTGTTGGGCTAAGAAAGTGAATCGTCCCACGTAAAGTAAGAGCCATGCATAATATCCTCGCGAAGAATAAGGGACTTTTTGCCGGTCTGGCTATTGTAGGCTATTTCAGCTCTTACACGATTCTGTGGGGAAGTCGTGAAGAGACTTTGTTCGCTATGACTGTTGATCGTGGCTGCATCAAGAAGACCCGGGAAGTGCCTGCGCTTCGATTTGAGTGGATGGAGCGCAGTGGTCTTCGCGTTCCCGTCACAGCGTTTTATTGGCCCATCAATGCTCTCCTTACTTCCCAAACCGAATGGCGATGAAGAGAGAGCAGATCCAGCCGCCAGTGCCAACGCGCGGAAATGGAATGTGATTCGCATGGGCCTCCTCCGCTCAGCATTGCTAGCAATTCGGAATGGCCAGAAACAGGGTCAGGCTTTGTAGTTTGTGGCCTGACCCAGTTCCCTCTCTTGAGCGCCGGCCACGCACTGACCGGACATCCTGAAGCCACGCCCTACGGTGTCACCCGGTCCAGCTTCATGGCGCGGGAGAAATCCTCGCCCACGGTGACGGCGACTTTCTTCACCGGGCCGCTGAAGTCGAATTCACACTGCACGTCCGTCGTCAGCGCGTAGAAGTGCGTCGGCGAGGCCGCATGCAGCACGACCTCGGCGCCGGCCAGGGTGAACGAGAGCAGTCCGTCGGGCAGCCGGCGGATCTTGACCGTGTTCCACTGGCCCGTGCCGTAGTCGCCGACATAGGACTCGAGCAGTGCGTCCGGCAGCATGAACTCCTTGTGCCGCGCATTGCCCAGCTCGCGCACCCAGATGTTGCGGAAGCGAACGGGATTGCCGTGATCCTGGAAGGCGATCGGCAGGCGCTCGGGGTGCGCCTTGTACGGCGGCCGGCCGATCCACGGGTCGGGGCCGGTGAACTCCACGTTGTTCTGCACCAGCACGCCGTTGTGGATGACGGTGACGCGCGCCTTGGACACGAGCTTGCCCTCCTCGTCAAAGCGCGGGGCGGTCCAGATCATGTCGTAGGTCTGCCACTGGCCCGGGGGCCGGGTGGCGTTCACCAGCGGCGGATACTGGCCGTAGATCGAGGCGGCCGAGCCGTCGGCGTAGGTCTTGTTGTCGTAGGAGTCGAGCACCTGGATTTCATAACGATTGAAGCCGAAAAACACGCCGCTGTTGCCGCGATCCTGGCTGTTGCCATGGGTCGGAACCGGGGCGGCCCACTCGACGTGAAACTGGCAGTCGCCGAACGACTGGAGCGTGCGGACGTAGCCGCTGCCGGGCACGCATTCCAGCGCCCCGTCCTTCACCACCCACTTGGTGGGGCTGCCATCCATGGCGACCCAGGCCGAGCCGTCCTTGCCGTCGAACAGCACAATCGCATCGGAAGGCGGCACCCCGGCCTGATCCTGCGAACTGAAGGTGCAGGGGGTGACGACGGCGGGCTGCGGGCGCTCGCGGTCGTGGCCGAGCCATTGCGGATCGGGAACGCCCGCCAAGGCGGCGGAAGCGGCGGCAAGGAATCCTAGGACAGGGGCAACGGGAATTTTCATAGGGTATTGACGGTCAGGTTGGCTGGACGGATAGGGGCTGTCCAACGGAAAGCCGACTTTGGGTGATGTCGAATGTGAGAGGGGCTTTACGCCCCGACAATGATGAACGCTCCGGTCGCGCAACGTCGGGGCCTAAAGCCCCTCCCACACCCAAGCCTGCTTTCAATATTCTTCTGGCCAGTCCCGTCGAAGACTGGAAAATCCACCCGATGAATCTCACCGACGCCCGCACCGCCATCATCCTGGCCCTCGGCCGCATGAACGCCCTCTACCAGAAGCCGCTCTTCGACGAGTGGGTGCTGGTGAAGCTGGCCCGGGAACAGGGGGCCATCCTCGCCTACGTCGGTCCGCGCGCCGAATCCTACCAGCGCCGGTTCAAAACCGATGTCGCGCCGCTGCAGGTGGAGATAGAGGGGCGGAAAATGGCCGTCGGGGACTTCGAGTTTGCCCCCCATGCCCACGGCGCACACTATGATGTGTGCCTCCGCCTCGGACCCGCCGCCTATCTGTTCTGCAATCACACGGCGATGTCGATGACCGAGATCCGCCAGGATCCGCTCTGGCTGGAGGCGCAGAAACCCTTCGCGACCCTCGCAACGAAATTCCGGGAAGATCCGCTGGAGTAGTTTCCGAGCTGTCAGCGATCAGCCTTCAGCTCTCAGCAAAAGTGTGTGCCTGCTTCTGGCTGACATCTGACCGCTGAAAAAGCTGATGGCTCAAGCCAGCAGCCCCGTCCATACGAACCACCCGTAGGCCAGCGTGAGGACCCCGCCGGCCCAGCGGGGCAACCCCCCGCTGGTGAGCAGGAAAACCCCGTGCAGCACGGCTGAACCGAGCAGCAGGGCCAGTGCCGTGTTGCTGAAGCCCGACATCGGCAACGGCTGCACCAGCGCGAACAAGCCCAGGCAGAGCGGAATGCAGATGTGCCCGTCGCCCACCTGCGAGCTGTAGACCACGTCGGCCCGGCGCCGCCAGCCCCAGTAGAATGCGAGCACCGCGTTGGGCAGCACCATCAGCCAGCCGGTCAGCCAGCCGAGGTTGTCGCGGCTGACGAACCCGTGCTTCTGCGCCGAGAGCCACGTCACCAGCCAGTCGATGGTCTCATACATCAGATAGGCGCAGGCCAGCACCACCAGCGCATCGAGATAGAACCGGAGGCCAAAGGACACCCGCTGCCGCACATTGTGCTTCAGCACGTCGAACACCTGGAAGCACTGCCAGAAAAGGAACAACCCGATCAGCACGATGCCGTCGGTGCGGTTCAGTTTCCCATCGCGACCGAGCAGCCACACCGCACCGGTGAAGAACAACACCGCCGTGAGCGTGAGCAGCAGCGAGAGGCGGTTGATCTGGTGCTCCGTGCCGCCACCGCCCTTCGCCGGTTTGGCGGGCTTCCTGCCCTTGCCGTCCGCCGGGGCCTTGCCGGGCATCACCTGCAACCCCCAAAGCAGCGCCGGCAGGCCGAGCAGCAGCGTGAGATTGGTGACATTGTTGACGAGGCAGTTGGTCAGCACCTCGGCCGGGGAACCGTGGCGCGACACCATCAGGCCGACGAAGATCAGGTTCCCCAGTCCCGAGCAGTAGGGCAGCAGCAGCGTGCCCAGCGCCGTGCCCTCGAGCCCGTGACTGAGCATCGACTCCAGCCGCCAGAGCATCAGCAACGACACCCCGAGGAAGATCGCGAGATAGGTCAGCGGGTCGGACAACGCGAGGCTGTCGAGCAAAGGAGGCAGCAGGTTCACCGCGCCAAGTTGGGCGACAAGTGACCGGGCTGTAAATAGCAGGATGGCTGCGTCGGGGCATAAAGCCCCTCCCACACAAAACTGTCCTTGGTTCAGCTCGAATGTGGGAGGGCTTTACGCCCCGACGTTCACTGCAGCTTGATCGGCAGGCGGGACCAGCGGGTCTGGACATCCGTAAGGATGACGCTGGTCTTGGTCTCGGGGTTCTCCCCGGTCTTCAGGGTGAAGGCGGCGGCAAAATCACCCAGCACGGCGCAGTAGTCGCTGTTGACCATGACGCCGATGAGATCGCCGGTCTTGCTGAAGACGAGGTCGCCGCGCTTGGGCGCGATCTCGCCGAAGAGTCGGGTCGTGATCCGGTTGTCGAGTTTCAC
>JAYUBB010000100.1:0-19749 GCA_043741015.1 Opitutaceae bacterium | reverse complement strand
CGCGGCTCCGGGATCATCCGACGATCTGCACAGAACATGGTTCGGCTCTGACTCCGGCGCCCACTATCGGTTCCACTATTTTGCAAACACACCCTAGTCATCCCATGCCCAAACGGTTCGACAAAGCAGAGGAGGAAAAGCCCAAGGCGATCACTTCCTACACGATCAAGCTCGACGATGCCCAGATGGAGAAGCTGCGCGCCGCGACGGCGGCCAAGCATTGGGAGGAGGTGGAGGTGCCGTATGCGCGGTTCGCCTTCAAGGGGCCCAAGGTCAACGTGACCGCCTACACCAGCGGCAAGGTCGTGGTAGCGGGCAAGGACACCGAGGATTTCGTGCAAAATGTCATCGAGGCGCAGGTCACCGGCGCGCCCAAGCTGGGTTACGACGAGGTGCTCCATCCCGACTGGTATGAGCCGCACGCCGGGCTCGATGAGAGCGGCAAGGGCGACCTGTTCGGTCCGGTCGTGGCCGCGACCGTGGTCGCTGACGGCGAGGCGGTGCGCGGCTGGCTCAAGGCCGGAGTGCGGGACAGCAAGACGGTCGTGGATACCCAGATTCTCAAACTCGACGAGCTCATCCGCAACACGCCCGGCGTCGTGGTGGAGACCTGCTATTATGGCATGACCAAATACAACGAGGTGATGGCGAAGCCGTATGCCAGCCTCAACCGCTTGCTCGCGTGGCAGCACGCCACGGCGCTGCAGGAGGCGCTGAAGAAGAAGTGGGTGCCGCGCGGTCTGCTCGACCAGTTTTCCAAAGAACCGCTCGTCCAGCGCGAGCTGAAGAAGAAGGGCGTGGAGCGATTCGACCTCGCGATGCGCACCAAGGCGGAGGAGGACCCCGTGGTCGCGGCGGCATCCATCGTGGCGCGGGCCGAGTTCGTGCGCTGCATGGCAGCCTTGTCCCGGCAATTCGGCGACAAGCTCCAGAAGGGGGCGGGCGCCCAGGCCAAGGCACAGGCGGCGCTGCTCATCCAGAAACTCGGCGCGCGCGCGCTGGGCGATTTTGCCAAGCTGCATTTCCGCACCTGCTACGAGGTGGTGTCCGAGGCCGGCAAGCTCGACGAACTGCCGTTGCCGGTGCCGAAGGAGAAAACCGAGTGGAAGCGCTGATCTGACCATGCCCAAGCGCCGACAACTCCGCGGGTTCGACCTGAAACAGATTCAGGGCACCGGCGGCTTGATTGGCGTGGACGAGGCGGGGCGGGGCGCGTTGGCCGGGCCGGTGGTGGCCGCGGCGGTGCTCGTGTCGCAGGAATTCCTCGAGGGCCGCTGGGCCGTGAGCAAATCGGGCCGGGTGAACGATTCCAAGCAACTGACCGCCACGGAACGCTCCGAGCTGTGGGCTGAATTCGAGGAACTGGTCGGACAGGGACAGATCCACGCCAATTACGGTACCGCGAGCGTGGCTGAGATTGAAACGGTCAACATTCTTGGCGCAACCAAGCTCGCGATGCGCCGCGCCCTTGGGGAAATTTATCCGCCCACGGCCTTTGAATTCAAAGTGGAGCCCGATCTCTTCGCCAGCGAGGCCGAGAAGGCGGCTTTCCAGCCGACGGTATCGTGTCGGATCCTCATTGACGGTCTCCCGCTGCGGCATTTCCCGTATCCCCACCAGGGCGTGGTCAGCGGCGACGCCCGTTCGCTGTGCATCGCCATGGCCTCGATCATCGCCAAGGTGACGCGGGACCGGATGATGGACGAGCTGGACAAGCAGTATACGGGCTACGGCTTCGCCCAGCACAAGGGCTACGGCACCGAGGAGCACCGCGAGGCGATCCTCAAGCGCGGTCGCAGCCCGGTGCACCGCGACAGCTTTCTCCGCAAGCTCTTCGCCCAGCCGCGCGACCTCGAGGGACAGATGACACTCTTTGGCTGAGCGCTGGGTTGCCTTGGCGCAACCTTGGGCAATATATGACCAGAGTATTCTGGTCATATCTGCCATACTCCAACGCATGAAACCCACCCATCTTTTCAACAATATTCTAGTCGTGACCCTGCTGGCCGGCTCCATCCGGGCAGCTGATCCGAGCATCGAGGAGCGGCTGAAGGCGCTCGAGCAGCAGGTGCAGGTGTTGGGCAAGGAAAACGCCGACCTGAAAAAGGAGCTGGGCTGGAAAAACGAAAAAGCCCCCGTGCTCGTGCAGCCGGTCGGGAAGGAAACCAAGCTGAGCGTCGGCGGATTCCTGCAGGCGCAGGGTGAGTTCGGGCACGCGGCCGATCCGCGTTGGGCGGGAGTGAAGGATCGCTTCTATTTCCGCCGGGCGCGCATCTATGTGCTGGGCAGTATTGCGGAGGATTTTGATTTCAAGGCCGAGCTCGACCTGCAGGGCAATTCCCTCGGGGCCGCCACCGGCCTGCTCACCCGGGGCAACGAAATCTACATCAACTGGCGGAAGTACCCGGAAGCAAACGTGCGTTTCGGCCAGATCAAGTCCGCCTTTGGCGCCGAGCAACTGGCGAGCGACACCAAGCTCTTCACGATCGAGCGCACGCTGCCGAATGACCGGCTGACTGACGGCCGGCAGATCGGATTCTCGGTCAATGGCGAGGTGCTCGATAAAAAAATCGGCTACCTGTTCACGTTGCACAATGGCAACGGGACGAACACCAGTGCCAACGACAACAGCAAGTTTCAGAAGGCGGCCCGCGTCTATTGCGCCCCGGTGGCGACCAGCGACGACCGGCTGGTGCTTGGCGTCAACGGCCTTTGGACGGAGGATGCGGGCGTGAGCAAGCCCGGCTTTGGGTTTGCGGGGAACCTGTTCACCGGCGAGCGCTCGGCCTGGGGTGTGGACGGCCAGTGGACGCATGGGCGGTTCGACCTGTTCGGCGAGTATCTGCACAATACCTTCAAGCCCGCGGGCGGGGCACAATTCGAGGCTGAGGGCTGGCAGGCCACGGCGGCCTACTTCATTGTCCCGTCCAAGGTGCAGGCATTGTTCCGGCGCGAGGAATTCGATCCCCACACGGGGACGGGGGGTAACACGAGTCGTTCCTGGACGATGGGGTTGAATTATTTGATCAAGGGCGAGGACCTGAGGCTCATGGTCGATTACATCTACGGCGAGGTGCCGGGCTCCACTACGGACGGCGGCCGGTTGTTGACGCGGATGCAGGTGCTCTTCTGAGTAGGAGGCAACGTCCCATGGCTGGTATAAAACACAGCTCGCTCGACAAGATCCTCGGCCGACTCGACCAGCTCGACGAGGCCAACCTGCACAATCTCGTGCAGCGGCTCGTCCGTGAGCGGGCAATGTTGGAGGCGGTGTTCAACACCCTGCAGGAGGGCGTGCTTGTGATCGATGCCGGGGGCGTGATCGAATACGCCAACGAGGCCGCAGTGCGGCTGATCGGCCTCAAGGAGCCGGCGGCAGGGGAGACATTGTGGCGGGTGGTGCCCGGGCTGCGCGATTCACTTGAGCCGGGCTCGGCAGACGCGCCGGTGGTCACGCGGGAATTCGAGCTGGCCTACCCATCACCGCGCGTCTTGCGGCTCTACATGGTGCCCTTCGGTGAGGCCAAGGGCGCGGCACGGCGGCAGGCCATCATCCTGTCGGATATCACGGCCGAGAAAAAATCCACGGCCGAGTTGATCGAGAATGAGAAAATTTCCTCCATCCTGTTGCTGGCCGCGGGTGTGGCGCATGAGCTGGGCAATCCGCTCAACTCCCTCACGATCCACCTCCAGCTCATCGACCGGAAGCTCCAAAAGCTGAAGGCGTCCAAGGAGACCCGCTCGCTGGAGGACTCGATCAAGGTTTGTCGCGATGAGGTCACGCGTCTCGACGGCATCATCAAAAATTTCCTCGAAGCGATCCGGCCGCGCCCGCCCAATCTGACCGAAGTCCATCTGCCCGGGGTGATCGAGGACGTGCTGAGCTTTCAGGCCAAGGAACTGGAGGATCGGGGCATTGCGCTGGACAGCGAACTCCCCGCCGGCACGCCGGTGATCATGGCCGACCGCGACCAGTTGAAGCAGGTGTTCTTCAACCTCATCAAGAACGCCATGGAGGCGATGCAGCCCGGCGGACGCCTGGGACTCAAGGTCCGCACCGACGACGACTCGGTTTATGTGGCCATCGCCGACACCGGCAGCGGCATCAAGGCGGAGGACCTGGCCAAGCTCTTCCAGCCCTACCACACGACGAAGGTCAGTGGCCACGGCCTCGGTCTGATGATCGTCCAGCGTATTTTGCGCGACCACGGCGGGCACGTCGGCATCGAGAGCAAGGAGGGCGTCGGCACGGTCGTGACGCTCCAATTTCCCCAGAAGCACCGCCGCGTGCGGATGCTGGCGGGCGGGTGAGTGAGAAACACCCCTGAAAAGCTTGGAATAAGCACCCGGCTGGCCTCTCTTAGTAAAACATGTCCAGCGAGATATTCACGCAGTTGGTGGACGCGCATTACACGCCGCTGTTCCGCTTTGCCCTGAGCCTGACGAAAAACCCGTCGGATGCGGGCGACCTGACCCAGCAGACCTTCTTCATCTGGGCAAAGCAGGGGCATGCGCTGCGGGAAGAAGGGAAGGCCAAGTCGTGGCTCTTCACGACGCTCTACCGGGAGTTTCTGCGCATCCGCCGCCGGGCCGAGCGCGTGACGGCCTTGGAGGACCTGGGGCCGGTGGAGTCCGACCCTCCGGCTCCGGAGGTGGACATGGTCACCGGCATGGACGCGAGCCTTGTGGTCGAGGCGCTGCAGGAAGTGGACGAGGTCTACCGGGTGCCGCTGACACTCTTTTATATGCAGGACCTTTCTTACAAGGAAATCGCCGAGATGATTGAAGCGCCCATTGGCACGGTCATGTCCCGGCTGTCGCGTGGCAAGGCGCAGTTGCGGGCCGCGCTGGCCCGCAAGGAGGCGGGCACACGGAGCAAAGTGGTCCCGTTCCAAACCAACACGACGAGGAAACACTCATGAACAACGCGGAGGCAAAATTCATCCTGCAAGGCTACCGGCCCAATGGCGCCGATGCCAATGACGCGACGTTCTGCGCGGCCGTCGAGCAGAGCCAAAACGATCCGGCCCTTGGCGCGTGGTTTGCCAAGCAACAGGCATTCGATGCGGCGGTGAGCACCAAGTTCGCGCAAGTGGCCGCTCCGGCGGATCTCCGCGCCGCGATCCTGGCCGGTGGCCGCGTGACGGCGGCCGGCATCCCGCCCCGCAGTTGGTGGAACCAACCCGCCTGGATGGCCGTGGCCGCGGGCGTGGCGGTGATTTTTGCCACCGGCGTAGCCCTATGGCCGAGGCAGGCGGTCGCTTTTGACGAGTTTGCCCTGGCGGATGCGAAGCTCAGTGCCACGCACGGCGGACACGGAGATGTGGCCAGCGCCCTGCAACTGATGTTGAGTCAGCCGAATACCAAGCTCGGGCATAAGCTGCCGGTGAACTTTGCGGCGTTGCGCAGCACCGGCTGCCGTACGGCCAGCTATCAGGGGCGCGACGTGCTGGAGGTGTGCTTCAACCGCAACGGCCAGTGGTTCCATTACTACATCGCCAAGGCGGCGGACTTCCCCCGGGTCGCCCTGAGCACCACGCCGACCATCGAGGACAGGGAAAACGCGGCGATCGCCTCGTGGACCGACGCCGAGCACCTGATCGTCGTGGTGAGCAAGACCGGCCGGAAGAACCTGGAAGCGCTGCTGTGAAATCCACTGCTGTGTGAGCAATTTAGCTGTGCCCGACAGCGGTTGCCACGTAGCATGAGGTTGTGAGCAAGCCTGCCCCAGCGACTCCCGAGCATCTCCGGTTGGCCGAGGATGCGGCCCGGGGAAAGAACTGGAAGCGCTGGGGCCCGTATCTGGCCGAACGACAGTGGGGCACGGTGCGCGAGGATTACTCGGCCGACAGCGATGCGTGGAAATATTTTCCCTTCGAGCAGGCGCAGAGCCGGGCCTACCGTTGGGGCGAGGACGGTCTGCTCGGTATCACGGACCGCGAGTGCCGGCTGTGCTTCGCCCTCACGCTCTGGAATGGGCGCGATCCGCGCCTCAAGGAGCGGCTCTTCGGTCTGTCGGGGCCCGAGGGCAACCACGGCGAAGACGTGAAGGAGGCGTATTTCTACACAGCCAGCACACCGACCCACAGTCACATGCGGGCGGTCTACCACTACCCCCAGACGGAGTTTCCCTACGCCCGGCTGCGGGAGGAGAATGCGCGGCGGGGGCGGAACGAACCGGAATTCGAACTCGAGGACGCGGGCGTTTTTGCCGAGAGCCGGTATTTCGAAGTCACGGTGGAATACGCCAAGGCCGGGCCCAACGACCTGCTGATCGAGATTTCGGCGAAGAATTGCGGACCGGAGGCGGCGAGCCTGCACCTCCTGCCGACGCTGTGGTTCCGCAACACCTGGTCGTGGGGCGTGAAACAGGGCGCGGCCGAAACCAAGCCCCGGTTGCAGCAAGCTGTGCCCGGGCAGGTGATGGCACACCATCCCACGCTGGGTCGCTATTTCTGGGAAATCGAACCGGAGGGCGGCAAAGCCGCGATGCTGCTTTTCACGGAGAACGACACCAACGTGAGGAAACTTTTCGGGGCGGAGAATCCGGGCGCGTATGTGAAGGACGCCTTCGACGACTACGTGGTTCATGGCCGCACCGAGGCGGTGAACCCCAAGCGCACCGGCACCAAGGCCGCTGCGCACCGGGTCTTGAGTCTCGCTCCGGGCGAGAAGCAGGTAATGCGGCTGCGCCTCTATGCCGACGCCGAGGCGCCAAAGCAGGCCTTCGCCGAGTCATTCGTGCAGGCTTTGGCGCTGAGGAGGGCGGAGGCGGAGGAATTCTACGCCACCGTGCTGCCGTCCTGTGTGAGCGACGACGAGCGCAACGTGGCCCGGCAGGCATTCGCGGGGTTGCTGTGGTCGAAGCAGTTTTATCATTTTGTCGTGGCCGACTGGCTCGAGGGCGATCCGGCGCAGCCGACACCCCCGGCCGCACGCCGCAGCGGACGCAACAGCGACTGGCCGCATCTCTTCAATCGCGACATCATCTCGATGCCGGACAAGTGGGAGTATCCGTGGTTTGCAGCGTGGGACGTGGCGTTCCATATGATCCCGTTCGCGCGGATTGATCCGCATTTCGCCAAGGAACAACTAAACCTGTTCCTGCGCGAATGGTATATGCATCCGAACGGCCAGATCCCGGCTTACGAATGGAATTTCTCCGACGTGAACCCACCGGTGCACGCCTGGGCGTGCTGGCGCGTCTACAAGATGACCGGGCCGCGCGGCGGGCGCGACCGGCTGTTCCTGGCGCGCGTTTTCCAGAAACTGCTGGTGAACTTCACCTGGTGGGTGAACCGCAAGGATCCGGGAGGGAAACACCTGTTTTCGGGCGGGTTCCTCGGGCTCGACAACATCGGGGTGTTCGACCGCTCAAAGCCGCTGCCGACCGGCGGACACCTGGAGCAGGCGGATGGCACGGCGTGGATGGCGTTTTATTGCAGCACGATGCTGGCGATGGCGCTGGAGCTGGCGGAGGGCGACCCGGCCTACGAGGACATCGCGTCGAAGTTTTTCGAGCATTTCGTGGCCATTGCCGACGCGATGAACAATCTCGGTGGGACGGGCCTGTGGCACGAGGAGGACGGCTTCTACTACGACCAACTCAAGATGGACGGGAAATCCTTCCCGCTGCGGCTGCGGTCAATGGTGGGCATCATCCCGCTGTTCGCGGTGGAATTCATCGAGGATGATCTACTGGACAAGCTACCGGGCTTTGCGAAGCGCACCCGGTGGTTTCTGGAGAATCGCAAGGACCTGTCGTCGCACATCTCCTACATGACGCGAGGCAAGTCAGCGAAGGGGCGGCGGTTGCTCGCGATCCCGTCGCGGGAGAGGCTGGAGCGGATGCTCAAGTATGTGTTCGATGAGAAGGAATTTCTGTCGCCCTACGGAGTGCGATCACTGTCGAAGGCCTATCAGGACAAACCATTCGTGCTGCAAGCCGGCGGGCAGGAATATCAGGTGGGCTACGTGCCGGGCGAGTCGGACTCGGGCCTGTTCGGCGGCAATTCCAACTGGCGCGGCCCGGTATGGTTTCCGACGAACTTCCTGCTGATCGAGGCGCTGGAGCGTTACCATCACTTCTACGGCGACAGCCTGATGGTGGAGTTCCCGACCGGAAGTGGCCGCAAGATTACCCTGAAGGAGGCAGCCCAGGAATTGTCGCGCCGGATGATCAGATTGTTCGTGCCGGGTGGGGATGGAGCCAGGGCGTGCCACGGCGGAGGGCCCTTGGCCGGTGACAAAGGCCGGCTGAAGGACATGGTGCTTTTCCACGAATATTTCCATGGAGAAACCGGGCAGGGCTTGGGCGCGAGTCACCAGACCGGCTGGACCGCATTGGTGGCGCGTTTGATCGAGGGTTCCGGCTTGGAAAGGGCCCGGAAACCTTGAAGATTTTTGGGCAAGAAAGGCGCGTAAAAGACCCCGTTTTTACGAGCGCAAGAAACGATTTGGTCAAAAGCGTGACAGTGAGTCGCGAAGGCGTTTTTACAGGAGAAATTCCTGCTTGTCGGGGTCGTAGAGATGACCTTTGTCCCGGCCACCTGCGACATGAAAAGACACCTTACACAAATCATCCTCCTAGTCTCCGTTCTCGGCTTTGCCCTCAAGGCCGGGGCCGATGACCGTTGGGAGACACTGCGCGCCATTAACTGGGTCGAGAATCCCACGAACCACACTCGCATGGGCCGTTTCGGTGAACTCGGGCCCTACCAGTTCCGTCCGGCTACTTGGCGGATGCACACGAAGAAGTCCTTCCAGCTGGCGAACCAGCGCGAGGCGGCCGATGAGGTCGCCATTAAGCACTACGAGTGGATCAAACGGACACTTGAAAAAGCCGGGGTAGACGCGAACTCGTTCAACATCGCCATGGCCTGGAACAGCGGCGTGGACAACGTCGTGAACGGACGTGCGCCCAGCGTCAGCTACGACTACGCGGAGCGGGTCACCAACCTCGTGAATACTTTCAAACGGAACGCGCCGCCAATAATGGCCGCGGTGGTCCCGGTCAAAACGTCCGTCCTTGGGCTGGTACACTTCGCCGTGCTGCCGGACGCCCCGCGCTTTGAAATCGTGCTGCCTCCACCGCCTCCGGATCCGGTGGTCTTTACCGATCGCGAACCCGCCACCATCAGTGTTCCGCCGCTCTTTGTCGTCACGACTACGGCGACGCTGACGCCGCGGTTCAATCTGCTGACGAGCCTGGCCAACTAGGAGAAAAGCAACGCCGCCCAATCGGGCGGCGTTTTGTTTGGGGCGGAGGCCTTACTCCAGGAAAGAAGTCTGCTTCGGCGGCTTGCCGGCCTTGCGGATAGCCTCTTCCTCGGGCGAGGAACTGAGGTGTCGCGGTGGGCGCGTGATGCGCGTCGCCATGGCGGCCTCGCGATCAGTCACGATGCGGTCGCACATTTTCTCGATCTGGAGGTGCAGCCAGTGGGTGGTGGCGCTATTCTCGGAGTAGTCGGCCGGGCCGTAGTGGTCGATGCGGCCGGTCTGGCGCAGGCGGTCGTTCTGCTCGAACTCGGCGCGGACGGCGGGATTGTAGACGGCGTAGGTCTTGCCGCCACCCTTCTTGACGACGGAGAAGCTCGGCACGTCGCTCGGGCCGTCGGCAATGTAGATCATGTTCTGGAGCGGGATGCGGCGGTCCTCGGGGGTGACCTTGGCGTTGACATCGATGGCCGGGTTGCGGTTCGTGCCCTTGTTGATCTCGAAGATGGCTCGGGTCTTGGTGGTGTTGTCGATCATCACGCCGATCTGCGCGATCTCGCCGGCGGCTTCGAGGGACATCTCCTTCTGCTTGAGAAAGCCGGGGCGAAGGGGGTTCTCGATGAATTCGCAGGCCCAGATGGCGTCGATCTGCGGGGCGAGGGCGCTGCCGCGGATCATCTCGGCGAGGCCCGTGCTCACGACGTAATGCTCGAGCTGGATCTCGTGCTTGGCGTATTCGGGCTTGGCCTTCACCCAGGCGCGGGAGGAGGCGAAGAAGCCGGGCAGGCCGGGGTAGAACCCGATCTCCTGGCCGCACTCGCGGAGGACCTTGTTGTTCAGGCCGGCCATCTTTCCGGCGATCACATAAGTGAGCAGGTGGTTGAGGTAGCTGATCTCGGGCGAGATGTTGTAGCCGCGCTTGCGGTAATTTTCCGCGAGGGCATTGGTCTCGGCCCAGAAGGTGCCCTCATCGATGCCGTAGCGACGGAAAAGCGGCGCCTGCATGTAAGCCGGGATCAAAGTCTTGTCAAAGTCCCAGACGCAGGCGATGATGTTCTGAGTGAAGAGCGTAGAGGCCATCGCGGATATTTTCTACTAGACGGCGAGTATGCCGTTCAGCTTGGCCGTTGATAAAGCCGCCGTCTGCGGCTTAAGCAATTCACAATTTCCCGCGACACTTCCTGCATGGATCTCCTCCCCGACATCACCTCCTTTCGCCGCCGCCTCGATGAACTCGACGCGCAGATGGCGGACCCATCGTTTTACACCAATCCCCGCAAGGCGGCGGATATAACCCGCGAACAGCAGGGCCTGCGGCAGCTGACCGACCACTACCAGATCTACGAACGCATGGGCCGCGACTTGGAGGAGCACACCAAGCTGGTCAAGGATGCCCGCGCCGACGCCGAACTCCGCGCCCTGGCCCAGCAGGAAATTCCGGAGCTCACCCGGCAGCGCGAGGCGCTCCAGCAGACCATTCTGCTCGCGATGATCCCGCCCGAGCGGTCCGATTCACGCAACACGGTATTCGAAATCCGCGCCGGCACCGGCGGCGACGAGGCCAGTCTGTTTGCCGCCGAGCTCTACCGGCTCTACACCAAATACGCCGAGGGGCGCGGCTGGAGGATCCAGCCGATGAGCTCGAGCGCCTCGGATCGTGGCGGGCTCAAGGAAGTTATTTTCCTGATCACCGGCCAGCAGGTCTACAAACAGCTCAAATACGAAAGCGGCGTGCACCGCGTGCAACGGATTCCTGCCACCGAGGCAAACGGCCGCATTCACACCTCCACCGTCACGGTGGCGGTGCTGCCCGAGGCCGAGGAAGTGGATGTGCAGATCGATCCCCAGGATCTCGACATCAGCGTGATGCGGGCCAGCGGCCCGGGCGGGCAGGGTGTCAACACGACCGACTCCGCCGTGCGCATCGTGCACAAACCGAGCGGGCTGACAGTCTATTGCGCCGACGATCGCTCGCAAATCAAGAACAAGGCCCGCGCCATGGCCGTGCTCCGTTCACGTCTGCTCAAACTCAAGGAGGATGAAGAACACGCCAAATACGCCGCCCAACGCCGCACCCAGATCGGCACCGGCGGTCGCAGCGAGCGCATCCGCACCTACAATTTTCCGCAGAACCGGGTCACGGATCATCGCATTGGCCTGACGCTCCATAACCTGCCGGCCACGATGGAAGGTGATATCGACCAGATCCTCGCAGCCCTGCAGCGGGCGGATTTCGAGGAGAAGCTGGCCGTGCTGACGGGCGGCCCGTTGCCCGTGAGGGCCCGCGTAGCAAACGACAAAGAGTAAGCCCATGCTGACCGTCCTCGAGATCATCAAGCGCACGACCGAGTTTTTGGAGAAACGCGGGGTCGAGGGTGCCCGCTTGAACGCCGAACTCCTGATCGGTCACGCCCTCGGATTGAAACGCATGCAGCTCTACCTGCAGTTTGAGCGACCTCTGACCGAGCCTGAGCTGGAAAAAATCCGGCCGCTGGTGAAACGGCGCGGCAACCGCGAGCCGCTGCAATACATCGTGGGAGAAACGGAGTTCTCAGGTTTGAAGCTGAAAGTGGATCGGCGCGCCCTGATCCCACGGCCCGAGACTGAATATCTGGTCGAATTGGTGCTGGGTCGGCTGACTTTGCCGCCGGCCAGCATTCTTGATCTGGGTACGGGGAGTGGGGCGATTGCACTGGTGCTGGCGACCAAGTTTCCGGCAGCGACGGTCACGGCGGTGGACAAGAGTGCGGACGCATTGTCGTTGGCGCGGGAAAACGCGGAGGCGCTGGGCCTGGTATCGCGCGTCAGCTTCATCCATTCTGATTGGCTCACTGGTTTGCCCGCGGACATGCGCTATCAGTTGATCGTGGCGAATCCCCCGTACCTCTCGGACGGGGAAGTGCGTGAGGCACAGCCCGAGGTGAAGGACTATGAACCGCTGGCGGCTCTGTCAGCGGGAGAAAACGCCGCGGCAGACCTCGAGCGCATCATCCGGGAAGCCCGCAGACATCTGGCTCCGGGAGGCTTGCTGGCTTGCGAAACGGGTATCGCGCAGCACGCCCAATTACAGCCCTTGGCCGCCGATGCAGGTTACGGGCGGGCAGAATCCCTGCGCGATCTGACAGGACGTGAGCGCTACCTGCTAGCCTTTGTGTAAGCTGGTGGTGGCCGCAACCGGGGCCTGAGGTTCGATCCAAGCGAGCGGATTGTTGTTCAGGTGTAGTGCGTCGGTGACAACCCGGAGAGTCTCCCGCAGGTGAACATCCAATTTACTCTGAGTCTCGGGATCGGGCTCGTCGGTATCGCCGTCGTTTACGGTGGCGGGGGCGGCAGCGGCGACGGGCTTGGGGCTGGCGGCCTCCGCCTTGAGGACGGACTCAAGCTTTACTTCGTGGGACGTGTAGTTGGTTTTGGCCAGCCGGTCGCGTTCAGCGTCGAGGGTCTTTTGGAAATCATCATCGGCTTTTTTGCGGGCGAGGCGCTGATCAAGGTTGAGGGAAACAGTTTTCTGCTCCTGCCGCTCTTTGAACCAGTCAATGTTCCGCTTAAGATAGGCGAATTCCTCCAGCGAATCCTGGCGCGAGCGGCTTGCCAGCAGCAGTGGTTGGACAAAGCTCTGGTCGAGGGCCTTGCCGGCAAAGTTTGTTGGCTTGATCTCATCCCACATGAGGGCGTGAGGCAGGCTCGATTCTCCGATGTTCGGAATAAAGTCATCAATCGAGGGAAGAGTGATGTCGGGGATGACGCCCTTGTTCTGGGTCGACGAGCCGTTGGGCAGGTAGAATTTACGCACAGTGAGCTTGGCGGCGCCGGTATTGGTGAGCTCCTGGCTCATGCGCGGGATGTAATTCTTCATTTCCAGCACAGCCTGCACCGTGCCCTTGCCGTGGGTGGAGCTGTCGCCGATGATGACGGCCCGGCCGTAATTCTGCAGGGCGCCGGCGAATATTTCAGAGGCGGAGGCGCTGAAGCGGGAGGTGAGGATGGCGAGCGGGCCGTCGTAGGCGACGGCGGGGTTGGTGTCGCTATCCACCGAGATCTGGCCTTGGAAGTCGCGTTCCTGCACGACCGGGCCCTCCTTGATGAAGAGGCCGGTGAGGTTCACTGCCTCGGAGAGGAGGCCGCCGCCGTTGCGGCGCAGGTCAATCACGAGGGCCTTGATGCCATCGGCCTTGAGTTTCCCGATCAGTTCGGCGATGTCCTGTGAGGCCGTGTTGCGAACGTCCTCGGGAGCAGTGTCATCGGGGGAACCATCGTAGAAGGATCGCAGCTCAATGACACCGACGGGCACAGTCTGACCGTCCCGCTCGCCGGGGAGGTCGTAAATCGTCGCCGTGGCCCGTGATTCATCCAGTTTGACCACGTCGCGAGTGATATGGACCAGCTTGGTCTTGGTGGCATCAACGGCATTGTGGGGCAAAATGGTCAAAGTGACCTTGGTGCCTTTGGCCCCGCGAATCATATCAACAATGCGGCGCAGCTTCATGCCGGTGATGTCGATGACCTCACCGCCCTCCTGCTGCACGGCGATGATTTTATCGTTCACATGAATTTGGCCGCTTAGATCGGCCGGGGTGCCGGCCTTGACCTCGCGCACGATGCAAAGATCCTCATCGATGCCCAGCACGGCGCCGATGCCGACGAGCGAGAGCTTCATCTGGATGCTGAAATCCTGCAGGGAATCGGAGGACAGGAAATCCGAGTGCGGGTCATACATCCGGGTGAGGCTGGTGAGGAACATCTCCTGGATGTCCCTTGATTCGATGTCGCCGAGGTTTTTCAGCATGCGCTCGTAACGCTTGCGGAGGGTGGTCTTGGCCTCCTCCTGGCTTTTCTTGCCCAGCAGATCGTGGAGCATCTCGTATTTCAGGCGCTTGCGCCACAAGTCGTCGGCTTCGTCGGCCGTGGCCGGGAAAGGACTCTTGCTGCGGTCGGGGGTGTAGGATTCCTGGGAGGTGAAGTCGAACTCGTGCGGGAGTTCAGCAAAGATCCAGGAGGCGCGGGATTGCACGCGTTGCTCATAGACCTTGTAGATGTCGAAGGCCGTATCGATGTTACCCAGATAGGTCAGATCAGTCTCGATGCGCGGGCCGTATTGGCGGCGGAAGGCCTGTTCGTCACTGAGACTGAAAAACAGCCGCTGGGGATCCAGTTCCTGCATGTAGGCCGTGATGAGCTGGGGATAGTCGGCCGTGGTAACCGCGTCCTTGTTGTAGTGGAAATGTTCCAGCATCTGGACGAGGTAGCGGGTCTCGAGCCGCATGACCGGCGTGGTTTTGAGCTCGCGGTCCGGAACGGCGAGGGCGGCACCGGACAGAACGAGAAAAAGGACGGCAGATCCGGGAAGGAGACGGAGATAAGATTTCACAAGGATGGTTTTACCTAGCGGAGATTAGTGGCCTGTTCTGCAGAATTGTTTCTAAAATAGTGACAATCGGTCACCCGGCGTGATGGTCTTGCGGGCTAGTGCTTGCTGAGCATATCCTTCGCTTGGTCAAGAGTGCGTTTTTCCTCGTCGCTCAGCGAGCCGAAGCCCTGGCTGTTGATTTTGTCGAGGATCCGGTCCACATCGGCGCGAAGACTGGCGGTGGGCCGGCGCTGCCCGTACAAGGGAGCGGGGGATGGGCGTTTGCTTGAGCCAAACCGCAACCAGCTCGGCAGCGAGAAACCGGCGGCGCGATCCCAGCCAGCAGTGGCGTGGAAGAAGCGCAAATACAGCCAGCCGGCCAGCATGCCGCCCAAGTGGGCCGAGGGAGTCACTCCCAGCGGGACCCCAGCCCCAATAAACTCGTAAAATATCAACCCCAGTAGATCCACTCCAATGATGATCAAAACGACCTGCTTGATCCGGATACTGACCGGAAAGAAGAAGAGGCTCATCTCCAGATTAGGATGAATACCGGCTAGAACCACCAGGAGCGCGAACACACCGGCCCCCGCCCCAATGTGTCCTCCGCCATGCCCCCAATTAACGGCAGTCCAACCGAGGCCCCCGACAAGAATCGCGCCCGCATAAACAGCCAGAAAATTCCTCGAACCCAGGATTGGCTCCAACTCCCGGCCCACGAACACGAGTCCGAGGATGGTGAAGAGGATATGGAATGGATTCCCGGTGCTATGGAGCAAACTGTGCGTCATGAGGGTCCACAAATGCCAGTCTTTCAGGCCAGGAATGGTGAGCGCCAATTGATTGATCAGGGCGGCACCGGAACCGAACCAAGGCGACAACAATACCAGTTGAAGCACGAAAGCGGCGACGATAGTTGCCACGAGCCAGACCAAGGCAGTGGTGGACCGGCGGGGGTAATCGCTGCGCATATAATCCCGATCGGAAGACATCGATGGAAACTTATGCACACCGCCTACTAACACAAGCTCATCGAGCTGCGGTGCCAAGCCATGGCATATTCCCATGCTACTACTTGACAGGGTATTGATTTCCCCTTGATTGACGCGACTAATGGCCAACAAAGCAGAAAAATGGAAAGACAATGCCGGAGGCAAATTCTACGTCGACCAGCAGTGCATCGATTGTGATCTTTGCCGGGAGACTGCGCCCGCGTTTTTCAAGCGCCATGAAGAGGGTGGTTACTCTTTTGTGCACACGCAGCCAACGACCGAGGAAGATGTCCAGCTTTGCATGGAAGCGCTTGAGGGCTGCCCGGTTGAAGCCATCGGCAACGACGGGGAGTAGGCCAATCCGTTAAACGACAAAGCCGCGAGAAGCGGCTTTCTTTATCAAGTCCAAGTTAAGTTAATTGTAAGACCGCTATAACCCAATGTCAAAAACCAGCTCAATGCAGCGTGTTATCCAGTGTGGCTTGGTCGCAAGTGTTTCCCTCCTAGGCACACTGGCGGCCCAGGAGACCTATGTCCTGCCCAAGGTGTCGGTCTACTCCGAGCAGGTGGCCAACCAGACCCCGGTATCGACCTTTGCGATGCCCGTGTCTGGCTTGCAATTCGAACCGCGCGTTGACGTCCAGGCGCGCAATCTGGCGGAAGCGCAGGCCGACGTTGCGATTCGCGGCGGTGTATTTGAGAATACGGGATTCAAGTTTGGGGCGTTCTCCGTCTATGACCCGCAAACGGGTCACTATTTGGCTGAGCTCCCGATCGCTCCGGCGATGCTGACTTCACCCCGTGTGCTGACTGGTGCCGATAATGCGACCGGAGGATTCAATGCCGCGGTCGGCACCGTGGCCTATGGCTGGCGACCGATCACTCAGCGGGGTGAACTTTCGGTCGCGCTGGGCGACTACGATACCAATCGCCAAAGCTTTTATCAGGGCGTGGTGCTCCCGTCCGCCCTCGAAGGCCAGACAGTGGCGGCGGATATTGACGTGTCCCGATCCGAGTCGGATGGATCGGTGCCTTTTGGTGATCACAACTTCAAGCGTGCATCGGGCCGCGTCCAATTGCGGGATGGGCAGAGTCAGACGGATTTCTTCGCCGGCTGGCAGAAGAAGTTTTTCGGCTGGCCGAACCTCTACACCCCTTTTGGTTTCAACGAAACCGAGAGCCTCGAGACGGAGCTGTATGCCTTCAATCACCGGGCTTGGTCGTCGCCGGGTAACTACTGGCAGGTGGGCGCTTACTACCGGCGCAACTACGATGACTATGAGTTCAACCGGGCCGTGCCCGGTGCCTTCAACCCTTTTCAGCATACCACGCACGTCCGCTCGGTCGCGCTGGATGGACGCAGCGAGTCGGGGCCGTGGGCGCTCGCTTACAGCGGGCAATTCATGAGCGACAGCATCCAGTCCACGTCCCTGACCTTTGGCCGGTTCAACCGCCGCGACTACCTTAAGCTGGCGCTTATACCCCAATACACCGCTGACACGGCGAACGGACGGCTGACGCTGCGGGCGGGAGTAACTTACGACGATACCAACCGTGATGCCTCGGCGGTCTCACCGGTGATCGAGGTCTCCTTGCAACGTTCGGCGGGGTTTCGCCTCTACGCACAATACGCGGAAAGCACCCAGGTGCCGACCTATACGGCGATAAATTCCAATCCAGCGGCCGGGCTTTTCCGGGGCAATCCCAATCTAGGCCGCGAAACCAGCCGCAATCTGGAGACCGGCGTCGATTTCCAGCAGGGCGCGTGGACCATTCAAGCCGCGATTTTTCATCGCTGGGACGACAAGCTGGTTGATTGGACGTTTCGCCAAGGGGTCACCGCCCGCACCGCGAACCCCGTGGACATCGGCACTGACGGCTTCGAGCTGGTCGCGGTGATGAAATCACCCCGCTGCGACCTCATCCTGGGTTACACGTTTCTGAACAAGAACGCCGACTACGGCCTCGCGACCATCGACGCCAGTTTCTACGCCCTCAATTTTGCCAAACATCGTCTGACGGCGGCCGTGATCGTGCGGCCCTGCGCCGGCCTTGAACTGCGCGTGGACAACGAATACCGCATTCAGGAAAAGAATCCGCTCCGCGTGATCGGAGGCAATGAGGCGCTGCTCTCGGCGATCGGGCTGTATTTCCTTCCCTCCGGTTTCCGTGGCCTGGAACTATCGGCCAGGATGGACAATGTCTGGGACAGTGATTTTCAGGATGTCCCGACGGTCCCCGCGGCCCGCCGGCAGTTCTCGGTGGGTGCGGCCTATCACTGGTAAGCGTCATTTCGTTTGACAGGGTGGCGGCGGGGCCGGTCATTACGCGGCCGATGGACAATCCTTTTCTCGACCGGAATTTTCAAACCCGCTGGTCGCTGCTTACGGCAGACAATGTGGAGTCGGCAGTCGACTCGGCCCTGGCCCGGGCCGAGTCAACTGTCACTGCGATAACTCGGCTCGGATCGGCCGGATCGGATTATCAGAACACGTTTCTGGCCTTGGAGGGCGCCACGGATCTGCTCAACGAGACTTGGGCCAGGATCACCCACCTTACCAGCGTGGCGGACTCGCCGGAATTGCGCGCCGCGTACAATGCCGCGCTAACCAAGGTCTCGGCCTTTCAGGCCAAAATCCCCCTGAATGCCGGACTGTGGAGCCGGCTGCAATTCGCCGCCGCTCAGCCATCGGCGGCTGCGCTGCGTGGCGTGCACGGGAGGTTTCGCGACGAGACGATGGCGGACTTTCGTCAGCAGGGAGCGGATTTGCCGGCGGAGAAAAAAACACGGCTGGAAGCGCTCCAAGGCGAACTGGCTGCACTCACCCAGAAATACTCGGAGAACGTCCTCGATGCCACGAATGCGTGGGATCTCGTCGTGACCGACCCGAACCGGTTACGTGGACTGCCCGACCACGCCCGGGAAGCCGCCCGCCAGAGCGCGTTAAAAAAGGGCGGCGGGACGGAGGTGCAGCCGGCCTGGCGTTTCACGCTGCACATGCCATCGCAGGAGCCCGTGATGCTTTACGCCGAGGATGAGGGTTTGCGGCAAGAAGTCTGGCAGGCCACGGCGAATATCGGACGTGCCGCCCCGCACGCGAATCAGGACTTGGTGCAAAAGATTCTGGCCTTGCGACAGGAGAAGGCCGCCCTGCTCGGGCAGCCGCACTTTGCTGACTCGGTGTTGGTACGCCGGATGGCGAAGAGTGGTGCGCAGGCCCTGGCCTTCATCGAAGATTTGCATCATCGGATTCAGCCGGCGTTCAGCCGCGAGTGCCGGGCGCTGGAGGAGTTCAAGGCCGGACAGGCCGGTACACCGGCCGCTCGGCTGGCGCCGTGGGAGATCGGTTTTTGGGCGGAGAAACTGCGCCGGGCTCGCTACGATTTTGATGAGGAGCAACTGCGACCTTATTTCCCGTTGCCGGGCGTGCTGCACGGGATGTTTGAAATCGCCCACCGGGTGTTTGGTCTGCGCGTGACCGAGTTGCCGGCGGGTGCGGTGGAGGTCTGGCATCCGGAGGTGAAATTCTACGAGGTTCATGATGCAGCCGGGCGGCACATCGGTTCATTTTACGCCGACTGGCATCCTCGCGAGTCAAAGCGCGGGGGCGCCTGGATGAACTACCTGATCACGGGCGGACCGCAGGTTGATGGCTCGCGGGCGCCGCATCTCGGATTGATCTGTGGCAACCTCACTCCGCCCAACGGCGCGCAGCCGGCGCGGCTGACGCACCACGAGGTCGAGACGATCTTCCACGAGTTTGGCCATTTGCAGCATCACCTGTTCGGCGAGGTGGAAATCAAGTCGCTCAACGGCGTGAACGTGGCGTGGGATTTCGTCGAACTGCCCTCGCAGATCATGGAGAACTGGTGCTGGGAGCGGGAGAGCCTCGCCCTGTTCGCCCGCCACCATGAGACCGGCGAGCCGATCCCGGAGGCCTTGTTCAAGCGCATGATCGCGGCGCGGAACTTCCGCAGTGCCGCGACCACCATGCGGCAGCTGGCCCTGGCACGCCTGGATCTCGATCTGCACATGAGACCGGTCGAGGAAATGGGACCAGATCTGTCGGCCTGGCTTGCGACGCGATTGCAGGATTACCTCACTCCGACCGAGCCAATCAGCCCGACCATCGAGAACCGCTTCACCCACATCTTCGCCGATCCTGTCGGCTATGCGGCCGGCTATTACTCCTA
>JAYUBB010000099.1:0-6652 GCA_043741015.1 Opitutaceae bacterium | reverse complement strand
AAGAACAATCTGCTTTACTACGGCCCGCGCCTGAAAGGCGAACGCAAACGGAACGCCACCTTTCCTACCAGTTTGCTCGGCGCAGTCAAATATCTCCGCGCCCGCCGTTATGACCGCTGCTATATCCTGCGTCGCTCGTTCTCCAGCGCCATGCTGCCTTTACTTGCCGGCATTCCCCACCGCGTCGGCTTCTCCACCGAGGGCCGCAACTGGCTCCTCCAGCGCAGCACCCCCTACACCGACAAGCACGAGGTCGAGTGCTTCCTCGACATTCTACGCGCCGACGGCATTCCGGTCACCGATGCGCACAACGAGAACTGGACCGATCCCGCCACCGATGCGCGCGTTGACGCCGAACTACCCTCCAGCAATCGCAGCCGTGTCTTCATCTGTGCAAAGTCGGTCTTCGCTCTGAAGGACTGGACACCGGAACGTTTCGCCGACGTCATCGCGTGGCTCATCGGCGACCGCAACAGCGAGGTCCATTTTTGCGACTCACCGGGCAACGCCGCCTACTACACCGCCATCCTTGCCGGGGTGCCGGCTGACCTACACACGCATTGCCACGACTGGAGCGAGAAACTGGGCATTCGCGAGTCCGGTTCGCTCATGCGGCAAATGAAACTCTGCTTCGGCATCGATACGGGATTCATCCATATCGCCGCGTCCTTTCACGTTCCCGTGGTCGGACTCTACGGCCCGCTTGAACCCTGGCGCTGGCACCCGTGGGACACCAAGTACACTGTGCTGCGCCCGACTGATGTTACCGGCCCGCGTCCCCTGCTTCGTCTGACGGTGGCCGAAGCGCAGGCCGCTCTTGACGCCTATTTGTCCAAGCCATGAGCACCAAGCCCCGAGTCATTCATTTTGTCACCGGCGGCGGCTCCGGCGCGACCAAGGTCGCCCTCGACCTCGCCTGCGGGCACTTGCAGACCGGCAACTATGAACCACTGCTCGTGCTGCGCCGGAAAAAAGCCTCCCTGCCCGCCCCCATGCAAGCCCAAATCGCCGCGTCCGGACTTCGCACTGCGTGGGTGGCCAACTGGCCCAAGTGGACCACACGCCAACAACTCGGGGCGCTCATTACGGAGTTTAAGCCGCTTATTTTCGCCGCCCACGGCTTCAGCGAACACATCTGGGGCCGGCAAGCCGCATTCGCCGCCAACGTTCCGGTCGTTTTGCACATCGAGCAGAACTGCGAACGCTATGCCTTCTGGCGCCGCTGGGCCGCCCTGCCTCTGGGTCCGCGCACCAGTGCGACCGTCTGCGTTTCTCAAGGCGTGGCGGACCATGTCCGCGAGCTTGGTCTGGCCGGCCCGCGCGTGGAGATCATCCACAACGGGGTTGAGTCGGCCCGCTACTCGATCGGTGCTCCGCCTTTCGCGCTGCGCAGTCAGGACATCATCATGGTCGCACGCTTTGCCCGGCAAAAGGACCAGCCGACGTTCATCCGTGCTGTCAAACGACTGGCCGACACGGGCTGGACCGGTCGCTTGCTCCTCGGTGGTGACGGCAAGGCCTCGCACCGCCGGGCCTGCGAGAAACTCGTCCACTCCCTCGGACTGGCCGGGCGCGTGGATTTTCTCGGCCGGGTGGCCGATGCCGCCCCGCTTTACCACCGCTGCCGCGCGGCTGTCCTCTCCACCCACTACGAAGGTCTGCCGCTCGTGCTCATTGACTACATGTCTGCCGGCTGCGCTGTCATCGGCAGCAAGGCACCGGGCGTGACCGACATCATCCAACCCGGCGGCAATGGCTGGCTTTTCCCAGTCGGTGACGATGCCGCGCTCGCAGACACGCTGCGCCAGGTGCTCGCCGGTGGGCCGGAGATCGAAAATATTGTCGCCCACGGTCAGTCGGATGCACCCGTGCGTTTCTCCCTGAACCGGATGATCGGCCGCTACGAGGCGTTGTTCGCCGAATTGCTCAAATTCCCTAAATCACATTCCTGAACACGTGCCACTCCTCGAAGTCACCAACCTGCGCACCAGCTTCCACACCCGCAGTGGCGTCTACCGCGCGGTGGACGGTGTCAGCTTCAGCCTGGAAAAAGGCGAAATCCTCGGAATTGTAGGCGAGTCCGGCTCGGGCAAATCCGTGACCTGTTACTCGCTCCTCGGACTCCTGCCGCAACCGCCGGGCCGGATCGAGGGCGGCACGGCGCTGTTCGACGGGATCGACCTGCTCCACTGCCCGCCCGCGCAGCTCCGCTCCATCCGCGGCAAGCGCATTGCCATGATCTTTCAGGACCCGATGACCTCGCTCAATCCCTACCTGCGGATTTCCGAGCAACTGATCGAACCCTTGCTGATTCATGAGGGTGTTTCGCGGTCCACCGCCCAAGCCCGCGCTCTCGCCATGCTTGAGTCCGTCGGCATCACCGACGCAGCCCAGCGCTTCCACGCCTATCCCCACGAATTTTCCGGCGGCATGCGCCAGCGCGTCATGATCGCGATGGCCCTCATCACCCGGCCCGACATCCTCATCGCCGACGAACCAACCACCGCCCTAGATGTCACGGTCCAGGCGCAAATTCTCGAGCTCCTCAGGAAGCTCCAGCGCGAGTCTGGCATGGCGATTATCTTCGTGACCCACGATCTGGCCGTTGTCTCCGGCCTCTGCGACCGGGTGCAGGTGATGTATGCCGGTCGCATCGTCGAGGCGGCCGACACCCGCGCCTTGTTCCGGAATCCGCAACATCCCTACACCAAGGCGCTCCAGCGCTGCATCCCCGCCCTCCAGCCCAAGGGCCGCCCGCTCTACGCCATCCCGGGAATGCCGCCCGATCTCTCCAAGCCCATCGACGAGGCGGAGTTGCTCTCTCGATTTGAACTGCCCGCTGAAGAAGCTGCACCACCCCCGCTTGCCTCGGCACTCAAGGACGGCTCCACCATGATCCAAGTGCAGGAACTCAAGACCTACTTTCCGCTCGAATCAGGCTTTCTGTTCAAGAAGCAGACCGGCACGGTGAAGGCCGTCGACAACGTCAGTTTCGAGGTGCGCCAAGGCGAGGTGCTCGGGCTTGTGGGCGAATCCGGCAGCGGCAAGTCCACTCTCGCCCGCACGATCATGCAACTGGTGCCGCCCTCCTCAGGCACCGTGATTCTCGGCGGCAGGAACCTCACGCAGGGATCGACCGGCGAGCTTAAGGCTGCACGCCGCGATCTGCAGATGGTGTTTCAGGATCCCTTCGCCTCGCTCAATCCGCGCATGACGGTCTTCGCCACGCTCGCTGAGCCGCTGTTTGTGCATGGCATCGTTCCCAAGGACCAGATCACCGCCCGCGTCACCCGGCTGATGGAACAGGTTGGTCTGGCCCCACGTTTTGCTGACAAATACCCGCATGAGTTCTCCGGCGGCCAGCGCCAGCGCATCGCCATCGCCCGGGCGCTTGCCCTTGAACCCAAGGTCATCATCGCCGACGAACCCGTCTCAGCCCTCGATGTGTCGATCCAGGCGCAGATTCTCAACCTGCTGGCCGGGCTCGTCCGCCGGATGAATCTCACGATGATCTTCATCGCTCACGATCTGTCCGTGGTGAAACATATCTCCGATCGCATCGCCGTCATGCATCAGGGCAAAATCGTCGAGCTTGGCCCCACCCTCGACATCATGGAACGCCCGCAGCACCCCTACACGCGCACTCTCATCAGTGCGATTCCGCGGATTGAGCCTTGAATCACCGAAATCGTTCGCCGCGTAGCCAATGAACCCGGATTGCTTCACGCCAAGGACGCAGCGGGAGCAAAGGATTCGGTCCGGGTCGTGGCGACCTTTGTGACCTTGGCGTGAGGAATGTCTCCGCGGAAAATTCAACGCAGGCGCCACCCTCACATTGATTTTGACCCCCACGTTAGGAGGATGACGGAAGGTACCCGCATATACCGCTACGTTGCAGTCACATACCTGGTAGTATATTTTTTGAATAAAACCCCCACGAGGCACGTCCCAAGGATAGACCCGCAACCTCAACCTTGGAGGACATTATCATGAATACCAAATTCACCGCCCTGACTCTCGCTGCCGCCACTGCCTTCGCCTTCACCCCCAAGCCCGCCGCCGCCAGCGACAGGGGCCTGGCCGTGGTCGGCGGCATCATCGGCGGTCTCATCATCGCCTCGGCGATCAACGACAGCTGCGACACCACCACCGTCTACGTCAACGATCGTTACGACGAGGGTTACTGGAATACAGTCTCCGTCAATGTGTGGGTGCCCGGTTACTGGATCGTCGAACGCAGCCATCACGGCCGCAGCTACCGCAGTTACGTGGAGGGCCACTACGAATGCCGCAACGACCGCGTCTGGGTCGCCTACGACCGGCATGATCGTTACGATCATCGGGATTATCGGCCTGATCGCGACATTGGCCGCGGTTACGGTAACGACCGGCGTGACCGGCCTGATCGCGATAGTGACCGTGGCTACGGCAATGACCGCGACTATGATCGCGACCGCCGCCACCGCTAAGCCTTGACGCCACCCGCCATGAACTGCCGCGACATCGAACCCCTGCTTCTCGTCGAACGGGACGGCGTGCTGACCAACGAACAGCGCGCCGCCCTCTCGATGCATGTCGCCACGTGCCCGGCCTGCCGGCAGCTCCAAAACCGCCTTACCGCGGCCCTCAACTCGCTCAAAGCCGACGCCAACGCAATCACGGCACCTGACGCCGATGAAGCCTGGCGCGACCTGCAGGCGAAGCTGCGTGAGACGGAAAGGAAGACCTCGCGAAAGCGTCCGCTGGCCCCGGTAATCTGGTTCAGCGCCCCGCTGGCGGCCGCCGCAGCCATCGCCGTTGTGTTTTTCACCACCCGTCCGGCCACGTCAACGCCGTCCGGTGAACTGGCCATCACGCCGCCGTTGTATGATCCCTCGACCATAGCCGGGGCTGACTTCGTGGAAGCCGGCGACCCCAACGCCTCGACGATGGTCTACGTGGACAAGGAAAGCGGCTGGCTCGTCGTCTGGGCGACGGATGGTGACAACACGAGCAAGGGCTGATCAGCTGTGGCTCACGGCAGCCACGGGAATTTGTCGGCCCTGGGTTTGCGTTTTTCGCGCTGGGCCGAGCTGAACTCCTTCGCTTCCTCGGTCATATAGTAGAGCATGGTGGCGTTGCCCGAGAGTTCCTGCACTCCGGTCAGGCCGTCGAGCTCGGCGTTGAAAGCCGACTTGAGGCAGCGGATCGCGAGCGGGCTGCGCTGCAGAATCTCCTTGGCCCAAGCCACGCCCTCGTCCTCCAATCGGGCGAGCGGGACCACCTTGTTGACGAGCCCCATCTCCAGCGCTTCCTGCGCATTGTATTGGCGGCAAAGAAACCAGATTTCGCGGGCCTTCTTCTGGCCGACGAGCCGGGCGAGATAGCTGGAGCCAAAGCCGCCGTCGAAGCTGCCCATCTTGGGCCCGACCTGACCAAACACGCCGTTGTCCGCCGCAATCGTGAGATCGCAAATCACATGGAGCACATGGCCGCCGCCGATGGCGTAACCAGCCACGAGCGCGATGATCACCTTGGGCATCGAACGGATGAGCTTCTGGACATCGAGGATATTGAGACGCGGCACACCGTCGCCGTCGATGTAGCCACCGTGGCCGCGCACGGACTGGTCGCCACCGGCGCAGAAAGCGTATTTGCCATCCTTGGCCGGGCCCGCACCGGTGAGCAGCACGACGCCAATCTTCTGGTCTTCGCGGGCGTCGAGCAGCGCATCGTGCATCTCCGTCACAGTCTGCGGACGGAAGGCATTGCGCTTCTCGGGCCGATTGATGGTGATACGGGCAATGCCACCGGCCTTATGATAAAGAATGTCGTCGTATTTCCGGGCGGTCTTCCAAGCGTTAGACATGCCTTCAGACTGTTGGAAACGTCTTGAGCCGCAACCGTTTTCACGAATGCCTGTTTTTTACCAAAACGCGGCCTGTTCTCCCTAACCTTGGCCACGGAGGGTCAAGCTGTTTCCCATCTGTCCCCTAAATCTGCTTGGAGTGTGGGGCCGCAGCCCGACAATGGACCCTTCTTGATGAGTACCCAAGCGACACCAACAGGCACAGCCGTCAAGGCGGGTCTGACCTTGGGCGCACTCGGAGTGGTCTTTGGCGACATCGGCACGAGCCCGCTCTACGCCCTGCGCGAATGCCTCAATTATCTGCCGCAGGTTGAACGGGCCACCGGTGTGCTCGGGGCGCTGTCACTGGTGTTCTGGGCCATGGCGCTCGTGGTGGTGGGCAAATATCTGCTCTTTGTCACCCGGGCCGACAACCGTGGCGAGGGCGGCATCTTCGCCCTGCTTGCCCTCAGTCACACCGACCGGGCCAAAGCCCGGCTCAGTGTCCTCACGATCATCATCCTCTTCGGGGCCGCGCTGCTCTACGGCGACGGCATCATCACCCCGGCCATCTCGGTCATGGGCGCGGTCGAAGGTCTCAATACCTTCAATCCCAGCTTCGCCAAATATGTGCCATTCATCTCCGCCGTGATTCTGGCCGGGCTCTTTGCCGTCCAGTTCAAGGGCACGAAGGCCATTGGGGTCATTTTTGGTCCCGCGATGCTAGTGTGGTTTCTCGTCATTGGCGCTCTGGGCGCCTGGCACATCCGGGCTACGCCTGAGGTCATCGAGGCGATCAATCCGCTGCTGGGCCTCCGGTTGCTG
>JAYUBB010000098.1:0-6661 GCA_043741015.1 Opitutaceae bacterium | reverse complement strand
ACCGCGCCTCCGCGAGTGGTCGCGCCCGAACTCCACGCTTCAGCGTCTTTGTGGCATCACCTAACATCGGCATCTATTTATGACGTTGTGTTTAGTTCGGCGATTTTTATCCCGATGATTGTTTTCTTTGGCGTGCTCGCATTTTTCGGAGCGAAGACGGTATCATTTTCCGGGGAGCATGTGACCGGTCTGAAGGGTTTGATTACAGCGCTCATCATGGCTCCGTTCTTCACGATTTTCTTTTCTCTCTTTGCTTGGGTCGGCGCTTACATCGGCATTCGTGTCTATGGATATTTCTGGCCGCTTGAGCTGGAGTATGTGCCAGCAGAAGAAAGACCGGAGAATAGTTTCAGGTTTGAAGTGCGACAGAAGTAAAGCGGCCGTGGCTCACCTTAAACGATCGGCGGAAGAAATGCTCCTGCTAGCCGTAAAGTCCACCTTCCCGCCCACATGGTAAGAGTCCTGCTTAGGGCCGAAGGGCTCGCCGAGGGTCACCTCAACCCAAACACCAGTTGCAGCATCGTCGTGAGGTCGGGACCGGGTGAAGGCCGGCCGCTGCGGGTGCGGATGAGCGATTTGCCGCGGAAGGACCGCAGCGCGGCGGTGTCCACCGCTAGAATCTCGACCGAGCCGGCGCGCATGCCGGCGACCTGCACGGGGCTGAGCGGCGTCCAGGCGAACGGCAAACCTGTGACATCGCACTGCACCTCCCACCCTCCCACCAGTCCGGTGATCGGTTGCCTGAGCAACGCGGGGTAGCGCGAGATAAAGTCTGACACGCGGCTCGTCGCCACGCGCAGACGGACCGCCGGCCGCAACCCGGCGAAATACTGGTCGAAATTGTCCACGCGATGGCCGCGCCATTTCTCCAGGAAATCCCGTGGGTCGGTGCCCATCAGGTTCATGCCGTTATACAGACCCTGCTGGTTGGGACTGCCCAATTTCTTCCACCCATACCACGAGGCGAAATTATCCGTCAGCCGCAGCCCGATCTCGAAATGCAGGTGCGCCCGGTCGGTCGGGATGGAGTAGCCGCCCGAGCTGTGGCCCATCGTGCCGATGGCCTGCCCGCGTTTCACGCTCATGCCCTCGGAGAGGCCCGGTTCGATCCGCGCCAGATGAGCATAGAGCGTGTAGACCGCCGGGTAAACGCCCGGATGCTCGATCACGATGTAGCGACCGTAGCTGCTTTCCCCGGCGTGCGCGCTGATGTTGCGCACCACCCCGTCCATCGCCGCGGTGACCTGGTCGCGCGGCTCGCCGCGCGCATCGCGCGAGACCGGCTTGATATCCAGGCCTTCGTGAAACTGCGTGCCGTTGCTGCGCACCGAGCCGAAGAGACCCGACTGCGGATCACCCGAGACGGTGGGCTGGACCCAGTGCTCGTAGCTCTGGCCGCGTTCCCAGGCCGGGTTGGGCGTCGGCCAACTGATCTCAATGCGCTGGGCGGAGGCGAAAGGAACAGAAAAAAGCCCCAATACAACCAAGGCAGTTGAACCACGAAGGACACGAAGAGCGCGAAGTGAACGGCAAAAGTGACGTCCACCATATGCTTTTGCGCCTTCTGTGCTTTTTGTGGCCATGTCTTCTGCGGAATGCAGATTCATTTCTTCGCGGCGGCGACGATGTCGGCCGAAGTGCGCTTGATGCGCGCGACGAGGCCCGGCAGTTCAGCGTCAGGCCGCTCCACAAAGACCAGCACCGTGCCGTCGGATATCGCCTGCTCGATGCGACGAGCCCCGACGGGCTCGTCGTTGAGCGTGAGCACCAGTCGACGGCCCACACTCGCCACCGACAGCCGGTAGAGATCGCGGGAGGCGGCCGGCGTAAACTGGAGCAAGAGGCAATGGCCCAGCTCCACCCGGGCGACCTCGGCGTTGAGAATATCGTATTCCACGAAGACCGGTTTGGCCGCGACGGTGACGCCGACCCTGCTGACCGGCAGGGTCAGCGGCACGCCCGCCTCGCCCGGCCGCGTCTCGAGGAAAAAACGCACGACCAGCGGCTGGTAAGCGGGCGGCTTGGGCGCCGACGAGCAGGCGGAGAGGGCGAGGACGGAAATCAGAAGGAGCAGGTGGAGCGCGGCGTCCCGACGCGCTCTAAACGCGCCCGGAGGTCGCATTCCATCTTTCAAAGCGATTCCAGAACCGTTCATTTCACCGCCTCCCTGGCCGCACCATCGAACGCCTCCAGGATTTCGGCACCGATCGCATCGGCGATCAACCGGCCGCGCGGGGTGAGACTGATGCGTCCCTCCACCGTGGCCACGAGCAAGCCACCAAAAAGCAGCCGGGGCAGCAAATCCTCCAGCCCGGCCCATTGCGGTGTGGGAAACCGGCGGCGCAACTGCGGGAGCGACACGCCCGCGTTCATGCGCAGACCGAAGATCACCGAGTCGGCGGCGAGCAGGTCGTTGGTCAGTGCGACGCGATCAATCGTCGTGCGCCGGCCGGCGGCAACATCAGCGAGCCAGAGGCCGAGATCAGGCGGATTGGCGCACCTCCAGCCGTCATGCTGCGTCGCGGCCGAGGGTCCGAGCCCCACCCATTCGTGCATGTTCCAAGTGTTGAGATTGTGCCGGCAAGCGTGGCCCGGGCGGGCGAAGTTGGAGACCTCGTATTGCGCGTAGCCGGCGGCGGCGAGGTAGTCCCAAGTATGCTGGTAGAACAACGCCTCCTTGTCCGCGTCGAGCTTCACTTTGCCTTGGGAAAGTTTCACCCACAGCGCCGTGTCCTCCTCGAAGGTCAGGCAATACGTCGAGAGATGGTCCGGCGCGAGCCGCAGCGCCTCGCCGAGGTCCGCCCGCCACTGGACCTCGGTCTGGCCCGGCAGGGCGAACATCAGGTCGAGGTTCACGCTGGCGAAACCCTGCGCGCGGATCAGCTCGTAGGCCCGGTGGATCTGCGCCGGGGTGTGCTGCCGACCGAGCGCGTCGAGGAGGCCGTCGTCAAAGCTCTGCACGCCCAGCGAGATGCGGGTGACGCCGAGGGCCTTGAGCACGGTCAGGCGGTCGGGCGTCACAGTCGCGGGAGCCAGTTCCACGGTCCACTCGGCGGGCCGGCCACCGCAATAAAGCAGCATCGTGCGACCCAATCGCTCAATCTCTGCCGCCTTGAGCAATCCCGGCGTGCCGCCACCCCAAAACGCCGTCGCCACGGGGCGGCTGGCCCAGTTCACCAGGCCCGCTTCGGCCTCGATCCCCTCCAGATAGCGCTGGACGGCATCGCCTTTCGGGACGGTCTGGTAGAAGGCGCAGAAATCGCAGGTGGTGGCACAAAACGGCACATGGACGTAGACGCCCAGCAACGACGTTTGCGCCGTCTGCGCTTTTTCTTGCCCTGAGGGGAGCTCGACCATTATGAAATCCTTCAATTTACGATCTGCCAACAGCCTGCGCGGCCCCGGCGATCAACTTCATCCCAATGCACAAGACTCCCTTCCTTCACGCGAGCAGAATTTTTTCCGCCATCGCCGCCGCCCTCATGCTGCTGGTCCTGACCGGCTGCAATTTCACGATCACCAACCTGACGCCCGAAACCGTCCCGCAGAATCCTTCTCACATCTACACCATCACGGCCAGTTTCCGGCCCACCAGCCCCACGGTTGAAACCGCCAGCATCAAGCCCCGCATCATCGTTGATGGCCAGGCCCACCCGATGAGCCGCAGTTCCGTCGGCACCAACATCTGGGAATTTGACTATCAACTGCCCGCCGGTCGCACGACTGCCTCCTACTATTTCATCTGCGACTACAGCACCAAGGGCAGCCCCGACACCCAGGAGGTCTATTCCGAGTTGCAGAACCTGAACATCGCCGCCCGCTACGTCATCCGCTCCGAGGCCAGCCGCGCCCCGGTCGGCTCGCGCGTGAGCATTCTCGGTGCCGGTTTCAGCACCTTCGACATTGTCTATTTCGACAGCACCCCCACCCGCACCGTGTTCGAATCGCCCAGCTCGCTCAGCTTCTTTGTCCCGGCCGTTGAACCCGGCCGCAACTACAAGCTCAGCGTCCGCGGCTCCGGCATCGCTCTCGAGGTCGGCACCTTCCGCGTGGACGCCATCAGCTTCCAGGTCACCCCCGCCGCCGTCTTCGTGCGCACCGGTGAACAACAGGCGCTGACCTTCACCATTCCTCAGCCCGCCCCCGCCGGCGGCATGCTGATCGACGTCACCACCGACATCCCGGACAGCATCGTGATGCCCGAGGTCATGGTCCCGGCCAACGCCTCCAGCGTCACTGTGCCGGTTCAGGGCGGCAAACCAGGCACCGGTTCCCTGTTCTTCCGCAGCAGCGCCGGTGAGAGCACCGTTTCGGTCACGGTCACGAAGTAAGGAACAATAGTTGTACTGATGCTGGGTAGGGACTCGTTATCCCTAACGAGCCGCCCTACCAGGTTCAGTCAGCACGCCCGAATGTGGGAGGGGCTTTACGCCCCGACTTTGACGATTCCGCTGCAATTCCGTCGCGGCATAAAGCCGCTCCCACATTTTCGAGCCCGTGGAAACAAGCGCCGTCCGTGCAATGGCCGCGGGCTTGCACGACTCCGCCCGTCCGGCTTTGCTCCCGCCATGACCGACCCCGCCCTCGACCGGCAGATCCAGGCCATCGAACGCCCCGACAAGGCGCTGTGGACCTATTACGTGCTCAGCTGCCTCGTGTTCCCACCCCTGCTGGTCTTCGCCGGCCCCTATCTCTATTTCCGTTACCACACGATGCGCTACAAGTTCACGGATGACGGCATCTCGATGAGCTGGGGCATACTGTTCCGCCGCGAGGTCATCGTGAACTACGCCCGCATCCAGGACATCCACCTGAAATCCAACATCGTCGAGCGCTGGCTGGGCCTGGCGCGCATATTGGTGCAAACCGCCGCCGGCAGCAGCTCGGCCGAGGTCTGCATTGAGGGCATCAAGGAATTCGAAGCCCTGCGCGATTTCCTCTACGGCCGGATGCGCGGCGTGAAGGACCACGCCCATCCTGCAACGCCAGTCGCCATCGATGCCACGGCCGGGTCCGGTCCGGCCAGCGGCGAACTCGTCGCCGCCCTGCGCGAAACCACCGCCGAGCTGCGCGCCGTGCGCGAAGAACTCGCCCGCCGCCGCCAAGCCTGACCCCATGTATCAGCGCATCACCAGCCTGCTCCTGCGCCTGCTCAAGGTGCCGCACGAGCCGCAGCCCCCACCCGGCGACCCGGCCTCGCTCAAAGTCTTCCGCGCCGGCCGGAATCTTTACAAGCTGAAGCTGTTCGGCTGGGGTGCCGCCCAGTTGCTGGCCTTCGCCGGCATCGTGTTCTGGCTGGTGGTCTTCATCGACGTGGAGGTCGAGGTCAGTGCCCGGCGCCGCTCCTCACCGGTGCAATCCACGGTGACCGCGGACTCGTTTGCCAGGTCGATGGAGAAAGCCGGCCGCGAGGTCGGCGCCAACGGCGCGCGCAAGCGCGGAGGCTTTGCCGGATTCAAGCACGGTCTGGCTGAAATAGGGACGCAGCTGCCGGGGTGGGCCTTTTCGCTCCTCTGGGCGCTCAAGATCGTCGGTATCCTCGCCTATTTCGCGCAATTGCCCGTCACCTACCTGATCGCCCGGCTGGATTACGAGCTGCGCTGGTACATGGTCACCGACCGCAGCTTGCGCATCCGCCACGGCGTGTGGAAGGTCGCCGAGTCCACCATGAGTTTCGCCAACATCCAGCAGGTCGTCGTCTCGCAGGGGCCGGTGCAGCGCCTCCTCGGGCTGGCCGACGTGAAGGTGCAGTCGGCGGGCAGCGGCAGTGGCCACGAGCACAAGCCCGGCCACGACGACATGCACCTGGGGCTTTTTCACAGCGTCACCAACGCACCCGAAATCCGCGACCTCATCCTCGAGCGCCTGCGCCGCTTCCGCGAAAGCGGGCTGGGCGATCCCGATGAAAAATCGCACCCGCCACAAGATACGCCCGGCACCACGACCGCGATCGCCTCATCGGAATTGATCGCCGCCGCACGGGAACTCGCGGGCGAAGCCCGGGCCCTGCGCACCTCGCTCGGCTGAGCGAGCCAGGCTAGGGCTCATTGCCCAACCTGTGCCACACCGCGTGGGTGATGTCGGTCGAGCCGACACCGAGCTGCCGGGCGAATTCCAGCACGCGGGCGTCGTCCTCGGAGATGGGGTCAAAACCGGTGCGCTTGCGGGCGGCGTTCAGCCGTTCGAGCATGAGCGAGTCGAGCAGCACGGGATCGGCGCTCATCCAGAGGCGCGGCTCGGAAACCGTGTAAAGTGAATTGAAATAGGGTCCGCCGATGAACTGGTAGAGCTGGAGGCTGACAAGGTTGAGCACCCAGCCTTCGCGCAACTCGGGGATGGCGGCCATCTCGGCCACGGCGGCGGGCGCGGTGGCGGGACTCTTGAAGAAGCGAAAGGTGTTGCTGGCGTTCCAGAGCGTGGCGTTCACGAGTGCGCCGTTGAGCCCGAGCACCGGGTGGTCGGTGACGACCGGCAGGTTGATCCAGAAGTCGGCATCGAGGAACAGCGGTGTGGCGAGGAAGCTCTTGCGATCCTCCTCAACGGTGGTGTTGGCCTTGCCGCCGGCGGCGTTTTTCACGGCCTGGTCGTTCAGGATCGAGTCGAAGCGCGACGGCAGGGGGCTGTCGTAGAACCAGGCCGGATCGTAGAACTTGCCCGACTC
>JAYUBB010000097.1:0-6687 GCA_043741015.1 Opitutaceae bacterium | reverse complement strand
GCGCTCCAGCAAAAGGTGGTCTCAAACAGCCCGATCATGTGGGAGCTTCACGAGAATCAGACCTCACGGTTCAGTATGGAGTATCTCGCCGGCAATCTCCAAGGGGCGTATGCTTTTTTTACGGCGACCGGACTGCCCCAAGCAAATTCCTTGCTCATCGGTCCGCTGGGCTTGGTGGCAATAGCTGTCGTGGGCTGGAGGTTGTGGCGCTATCGGACTCGGCTGCTTGAACTCGGGCCGATGCAATTGAGTTTGCTCCTGTTTGGGGCCGCTATTCTTGCGGTCACCGGGCTGGTGATGTTCTACTATTGGGCGGCGCTGAACGACCCCATGGCGGCCAGGTTTGCTTTGCCGCTGCATCTTTTACTGGTTCTGGCCATCGTCGCCGCCGCGGCCTGGGGTGATCGGAAATGGCCGGTGAGCGCGGTCGCTTTGGGCGTGGTGGGAATCTTTATTCTGGGGGTATCAGCCCCCAAGCAATCCTATCATTACTATTCCCATCTCGGGAATGATGAGATCGCTTGGGAGCAACGAGTGGTCGAGGCCCGCGCTCCCGGGTCCCGCCTGATCATTACCAATAAGTCTACCTTGCCCTGGTTGATCAATCACACCCCGGCCATCCTGCTGGATCGGGCTCGGGTAGTCGCCGACCGTCTGGCGGAGCATCTGCATATGCCGGACTTTGCCGAGATTCTTGTGACCCAAGGGGCGCGGCCAACTTCGACGGAAGGAGATTACCAGATTCCTCCGGATGAGATCCTGCCAGCATGGTTTCATCTCGAACCTCTGGCGGAAAGACGTTTTGGCACCAAGCTGGCCCGGATCAGCCGGCTGGTGGCGATTGATTTGCCCAGTGACTATAAACCTTCCACCCCGCCGCCTGTAACCAGTGAGGCCGGCCCGTCGGGACATCCCGATAAATGACGCGCCCTCTTTCCAGTCGGTGGTGTCATTTCCGGGGCTTGGGGGAGAAAAGTGAACCGAGAATTACTTGGGATCAGTCGGCGTGGTCCGGCTCCGGATCGCGGTTGGGCGCGTGGCTGCTGCTCCTGTTGGCGGCGGCGGCACCCGCCGTCTTTGCCCTCACAACTGACAATATCTGGGAGGATTTTTTCATCACCTACCGTAGCAGCCTCAATTTGGTGCATGGCGAGGGTTTGGTTTACGAGGCGGGCCGGCGGGTGCACGCCTTCACCTCCCCGCTTGGTGTTTTGCTGCCCGCCGGACTCAGCTGGCTAGTGCATTCGGATGATCCGTTGCGGGTGATGGATCTGTTCCGGCTGTGCTCCTGCCTTGCGCTGGCGGGCGCATGGGCCTTGGCGGCGCGCCGGCTCGCGGGTCCGGTGGCAGTGGCGCTGGCCGCCGGGCTCTGGCTGCTCGATCCCAAGCTGGCGGCGTATGCGACCAACGGCATGGAAACGGGCATTCTGGTCCTTTTCGTGATCCTGATGTGGCGGGCCCTGCTCGACGGTCGCCCGGGTCTGGCCGGGCTGGCGCTGGGCGGGTTGATGTGGACGCGGCCCGATGGTTTTGTCTACGCGGGCGCGCTGGCGGCGGGCGCCTGGCTTTTCCCGGGGAAGGAGCGCCGGCTGCGCTGGTCCGAATGGCTGCGCATCGCCGTGATCGCCGGGGTGATCTATACCCCGTGGTTCATCTGGGCGTGGAGTTATTACGGCTCGCCCGTGCCGAACACCATCCTCGCCAAGGGCACCCATCTGGATGCGAGGGAATCTCTCATGCTGTTGCTCAGTTATCCATTCCGTTATGTCTTTGGTCACTGCATCGCGCACGATGTCTTTCTGCCGCCCTATTTTTTCTTCGGTGGGTGGCCGGCTTCTCTGTGGTGGTTCGGCAAGGCGCTGGCGTTGGGCGCTGCAACTGTCGCCGCTTGGCCACGCTGTGCCCGATCGGCACGGGTGGCGGGACTGGCGTTTGTGCTGGGCGGGGCCTATCTGACGGTGGCTGCCCGGGCCCCATGGTACTTTCCTGCGTGGCAAGTTCTCGCCTATATCGCGGTGGCGGGCGGGGCGGCAGCCGTGCTCGACATGCTGCGAACGCACAAAGGGTGGCAGACAGTGCTTGCGGGAATTTTCATCGCGACGGTGATCATGCAGGGGATGATGTTCGTGGCGGTCTCCACCCAACTGCGGGAACAACAGCGGCTGATTGAGTGGGGCTTGCGCGCGCCTCTGGGCCGGGAACTGGCGCGGGCCTCGGCCGGAAAAAAGGCGACGGTGTTTTTGGAGCCGTTGGGTTACATTGGCTATTATTCCGGTCTGAGCATGCGGGACACCCCCGGATTGTGCGCTCCCGAAGTAGTGGCCATTCGCAAGGCCGGACAAACCCGGATGGCCGGTATGATTGCCGCGTTGCAGCCTGATTGGGCTGTGCTGCGGGCGGGGGAGTTCCTGGGATTCGAGGCCGGTGAACGCCGTGAATTCGAAAACCACTACAGGCTATGGGCACAGTATGACGTGCGGAAAGAGGTGGAGGCAGTCAGCTGGTTTCCCGGGCGGGACTTCGCGCTGTACGATGCCTATTTTCTAGTTTGGCGTCGGCAATCCTCCGTAGAATCCCGGCAACCATGATGAGCGTGGCGGCAATACTAGGATCCACCGGGCTGATTCTGGCGGGGTTACTGCTGCCGGGTGCTGTCTGGTCGTTGGCCGCTCGCTGGCCATTGCCCTGGCTGGTTGGGGGCGTGATTTCTGCTCTGGGGCTTTTCTTGGGCGTCATCATTTTGAGTGAGTCCGGTGCAGGGGTGACTGGACTCACCCTCGGCGGCTGGCAGGCGGGAATTGCCCTAGCAGGAATCATCTACTGGCGCCGCCGCCGTGCAGTGCCAGGACCGGGTGGGCGTCAGGGTGCGGAATGGTGGATTGCGATGCCAGCGTTACCGATGATCACCGTGGCGGTCTGGCGGGCGTTGACCCAGCCGCTGCCCGGGGCGGATGTGGATTTTCGCTGGAATTACCTGGCGGAGATTATTGTGAACACCGGTGGGCTGGCGCGCTATCCGCCTTTCACCGCGGCTGATTTCACGCACTATTTCTGGCCTGACGGCATCGCCCCGCTGGTGGCCGGTCAATACGCCTGGACCTATCTGGCGGCCGGCAGCACGGCGAAAATCTGGACCGCCTTGCCGGTGCTGCTTCAATTTTCCGGGCTGCTTACCCTGTTGCTGGCCCTGGGCCGGCTCTGGGGTGGAGCGCGGGGCGGCTGGTTCGCGTGTGCACTGGGCGGGGCGACGATGCTACTGCAGTTCGCCTTTAATCTCGGACAGGAAACCGGGCTAACGGCGATTGGGGTGGGCGGACTCGCCTATTACCTGACCCTATGGGAGCGCACGCACCGGACGGACTTGTTGATTCCGGCGGCGGTCTGCGCCACCCTGGCCGCGAGCGCGCGCGAGTATGGAGTGATTTTCCCGCTGGTCGGAGCTGGTTGGTTGCTGGTGGCACGCGCCGGCTGGCGGCAGACCGCGTGGTTTGCGCTGGGGGCGCTGGTGCTGCCGGCGGCCTGGCATCTGCGCAACTGGCTGCGCACGGGCAACCCGTTCTATGCGCAGGATGTGGCCGGGATCTTTCCGGTGAATCCGGTTTTTTCGGAATGGATGCGCGGCTATGTTGGAATCTATGGCGCGCCGCTGCGGCAATGGTCGGGCTGGATGGAGATAGGCCGGTTGTTTTTGCTGACGGCCCTGCCGGCCTGGCTGGGCCTGCTGGCCGGAGCGGCGCTTTGGCGCCGGCAGCCGGGCTGGACCGGCATGCTGGGGCTGGCCGGAGCCACACTGGCTTGTTGGCTGGCCTCGGTGCCCTACACGGCCGGCGGTCTCTTCTATTCAATGCGGGTGCTGAGCCCGTTGCTGTTGCTGGGTTGTGCGTGGGGTGGGGCAGCCCTGGCCCGGTGGGTGCCTGCGCGCCGACACCTCGCCGGACTCCTGCTGGGTTTGGTTCTGTTTGCGCTAGATGCGTCGCTGCGCACTTGGACAATTCCCCTCAATCCCTACACTATATCCCTCCGCGAGTGGCCTGATGCAGGCTACCAGTTCCAACGGGAATTTGCCCGCGATGATCAGGCATTCATAGACTCGCTCGCGGATTTTGTCCCAGGCAAGGTGCTCTCGGATTCAGCGGGGTTGCAGAATATTTTCCGAGCACACGGCAAACAACTGACCCCTTTCTGGAGCCCCGAAGTGGCGTTTATCTGCTCCGTCGAATTTGCCGGCGATGCGGTCACCCGCCTGCGCGAGCTGGGTTATACGCACCTCTTACTCAAGCGTGCGCAGTTCAGCGTGGATTTTCTCGTGCGTACGGGGGCAATGCGCCGCCTGAACGGCCGGATCCATGTGATCAAAGAGAATCAATCCTATTGGCTGTTCGCGTTCGATGCCCAAGCTTCCCCCGGTCTCGTGAATCCGCCATGAATCCAGCCTTGAGACTCTGGGTGCTCCATTCTCAGGCCGGTTCAAAATGAAAGCAGCCCCGCAAGCCAACTCCGATGCCGTCGTCTCGCTACAGCCGGTCGGATTACTGATTGTGCTCACTTTGACGGGTTGGATGGCGGGCGCCCTATGGCCGCGGCTGCTGGTGATGCTCGGGATCTACGATTACGGCACACGCTATCTCGATTCCTATGCGTTACTGGCGGCTCTCGACGCGATACGCACCGGCGCAGATCCCCACGCCGTCAACGCGCTCGATCCTCTGCTCCGCTACCATGTGTATTCTGACTGGTGGCTGGCACTACGCTGGATGGGGCTGACCCGGGCGCACAATTTCCTCGTCGGCACAGTTTGGGTGGGCGCTTTCGCCCTGACGGTGTGGACGACGGCCCGGCCGCGCAACGGGCGCGAGGCGCTCTGGCTCGCCGCGCTGCTGGTCTCGCCACCGGTCCTGCTGGCGGTCAACCGCGCCAACAACGACCTCGTGATTTTCGTCGTGCTGGCGGTTTGTGGGATGGCCGCCACAACCACGGGCTGGTGGCGCCAACTCGTGGCAGTGGCGTGCCTCGCACTCGCCACGGGGTTGAAATATTTTCCGGCACCAGCCGCACTGGCTTTTTTGTGGGTGCGACCTGTGCGACGAATGCCAGCCATGTTGCTGGCGGCATTGCTGGCAGCGGCGTTCGCTCTCGCGAGTGTGTGGACGGAGATGGATCGTGGCCGGTTTACAGTGGGCTCTGGGGTGCATGTCATGGGCGCGCCGCTCTGGTGGCGCGATCTCGGCTGGAAGGACACCGAGTCCGCTTTGCCGGGGATGCTGCTAGTCGTGATGGCGGGAGTGATCCTCGCGCTGGGCCGGATCACGGTAGGACTGGCCACGCGGGGCGAGCCGCGAGAGCGGATGCTAGCAGCGCTTGGGGCCATCGTCGTGCTAACCTGCTTTATTGCCGGGGTGAACTATTCCTATCGCTGGATATTTATTTTGTGGCCGGCGATCTGGCTGTGGCGGCGGGCCGGTGATGGGTCACTGCCGGGCCGACAGCTCTGGGCTGCCCGGTTTGGCTGCGCGCTAATCGGACTTTGTCTCTGGCTCGACGGCGGCCTTTGCGTGGTCGTGAACCTGTTGCCACCCCGCGATCCGGCCTGGGTTGGTCACGTGCAATTGGTTTTCCGACAGTGGACGCAGCCGCTGCACTGGATGCTGCTGCTGCTGCTCGCGGGTTGGTTGCTGGAAGCTGCTCTGGCCACTGTCAGGGAGTGGTGGAGCGAGCGCGATGCAATCTAAACAGATCCGGCGGTCATACCGCTCCCGCTTCAGCTGATCCTTTTCGTAGGGGACGCCGTCGCGGTCGCATGGGCGGCGGGCCTCAGGGGAGGGCGCGTGCTTGCGCGCGTTCGATCGCGGCGGCCAGAGTCCGGGTATCGCCCTCCAGCACAGCGGTCAGCTCTTCACGGGAGAGGTGATAAATCAGGATCGAGTAGCCGGCCATGCCGTCCGGCTGGCGGGTGCGCAGGTAGTAGCAAAGGCGGGCGAAGCGCAGCGGTTCATACAGGCTCCAGGCGTGTGCCCACTCCTGCGACGTGAGTCCCTGCAGGAGTTCTGTTTGACTGTGCGGGCCGGTGGTGAACTTACGGAATCCCGTGTCATTCAGGCGCAATTGCTGATACGAACGCTCTTTCTCTCCGGTCCATGTCGCTTGCCCCGGCATGTAAACTTGCTGGAGCATCGTGGCGCTGATGGCGTAGAGGCCGGGTTCACAGCAATACCCAGAGCGGGGGCGGTCGAAGGTGGGCAACCGGGGCAGGAGCACGGCATCGCGGACGTAACGGGTCGGTTCATCGGAACCGAAATAGGAGATATAGACGGGTTCGTTCGGCTTGCGATGCGCGCCAAGCCATTTTTGCAAGGCCGGCAGGTCCTGACCCCAGTCGAGCGAGCTATCCACCAGATGCCGGTAGCCTTCCGCGGGTCCACCTACGACCGGACTGAAATAGGCCAGGTAGTGGGGGTGGATTTTCGCCGCCACGGTGGCGTGCCAGCCGAGCAGGCCGGCGATGATGACTGCGCCAGTGAGGCCACCGGCCTGCGAATGCTGCCAGGCCCGCGCGATAGCCCAACCCAGGGCGCCGCAAAAAATATAGAGCACCGGGTAGGTGGGCAGAATGTGACGGTGGCCGATGTTCAGGTGGCTGGTGAGGGAGAACAGCCAGTAAACAATGAAAAGCGCCAGCAGGGGCGTGAC
>JAYUBB010000096.1:0-1986 GCA_043741015.1 Opitutaceae bacterium | reverse complement strand
CTTTCGGGCGAAGTTCATTACCGTGAAACGCATCCCGCAGTCGGCACTCAAGTGACGGGATCGACCGGCCACTCCGAGCCGATGGGGGCGAGGCCGTGATGCGCTCGGAGGTAGAGATAAGTTTGCGCGGAACCGGCGAGGGGGTTCGGCGCGAGCAGCACATCGATGCGTTCGTAGAGGCCTTCGTCCAAGCCTTCGAGCCGGTCCAGCTCCGCCAGGCACGCATCATCCACGGACCAGAGTTCGCCGATGACGCCGGTGGTGTCGCCCGGTGCGCGCACCATGCCGGGATAGTCGCCCAGTGAGTAGAGGGTGAAGCCCGGGATGGTGCGGGCTGGGCCGAGAAACTTTTGTCCGGCCAGAAAAAGCTGGTTGGAGCCGCCGCGCTTGAGGGTGCCGTAGATGAAGAGCGTGGTCATGGGGCCAGTGCCTCGACCACGAGGGCGGTGATGTTGTCCTTGCCGGAGTTTTCCAAGGCAGCGGCGATGAGGCGTTGGGCGGCGGGCTCGGAGCCGGGGGTGCGGATGAGTTCGTCGAGCTGCCGGTCCCAGAGACCATCGGTGAGCCCGTCGGAGCAGATGAGGAAACGGTCGCCGGGCGAGCAGGGGAGCGTGCCGAATTGCGGGGCGATGAACTGGTGGGCGGCGCCAAGGACCTGATGCAGAACATTGCGCCGGGGATGGGTGCGGGCCTCGCGCTCGTTGAGCTGGCCGTTGCGTCGCAGCCAGCCGACATGGCTGTGGTCGTGGGAAAGTTGATGCAGGCCGCCCCCGGGCGGCAGGTGGTAGATACGACTGTCGCCGATGTGGCCGAAATACAGCCACCCGGGCGTAAACCAGCAAAGGCTGAGGGTTGTGCCCATGCCCCGGCATTCCTCGTAGGATTCACCCAGCTTGAGGAGGTCGTGGTGGATGGCCTGAAAAAGTTCGGTGAGGGTGACGGCGTAGCCACTGGCGGGCCCGGGCGCGGCCGGACGGTAGCCGCGCGGCATCAGTTTGGTGATCTTGTCCACGGTGATGCGGCTGGCGAATTCGCCGGAGTTGGCCCCGCCCATGCCGTCGCTTACGGCGAAGACAAAGTCGGCCCGCGCCGCCGAATCCTCACCGGTCTTGCCGAGGTAGTGGACTTCGTGGCCGTCGAACTTAAGGGCAAGGAAAGTATCCTCGTTGTTGGGGCGCACATGCCCGCGGTGGGTAAGGCCGGACCAGCGCAGGTCCGGCGCGGGCGGGCGGACGACCTCGTCAAGCAGAGCGGCAAATTCAAAGTCGATGATGCAGAAGCGTCCGTCCGTATTACGGTAGGTGAGGTTGCGGATCTCGGGGTCGTCGTGACGGACACCGAAGGTCTCGAGCTCGGCAAAGAGTTCGCGCAGGCGCTCGTGACTGATCTGGTCCACGCGCGAACCGCAGTTGGTCGTGTCGATTTTAAGGCCGGCCGGATCCACCTCGAGCAGCTTGGGTACGAAATTACAACCGCGGGATTCCAGATAACGCAGGATGCGCACCTCGTTGGCGAACCGGGCATAGGCCTGGTGGCCGCGAAAGGTCTTGTGCACCCGGCCATCGTAGCCGATGCGGACCAAGGCGCGCTGGGTATCCTTAATCTCGTGCATGGTCTTAAAGGCCTAGGATTTGCCAATGGGCCGGTGGTGGCAAGGGGGGAGTGACCCGGCGTGCTGCCGGCTTTGGCATAAGTCGAAATTCCGCTTCCCTCTGGCATGTTAGGTGCTTTTTGTGGCTCGGTATATCGTCTCTGCGCCCCGGCGCACGGCGCCCAACCTCAAAAAACTCAATCCAACATGGCCAAATACAAACTGGAATACATCTGGCTCGACGGCTACACGCCCCTGGCAAGCCTGCGCAGCAAGACTCAAATCAAAGAATTCGCCAGCTCCCCGAAGCTCGCCGACCTGCCCATCTGGGGCTTCGACGGCAGCTCGACGCAGCAGGCGGAGGGCAAGAGCTCGGACATCGTGCTCAAACCCGT
>JAYUBB010000095.1:0-6714 GCA_043741015.1 Opitutaceae bacterium | reverse complement strand
AACCGCCACGCGCGGGTGAATTCCACCCCGACGAGCACCATCGGGGCATTGTTGCGCCGCGTCACCACCAGCACGCCCGGCTCGACCACATACATCGGACCGCGCGGACCGTCGGGCGTGATCCCGATATCGTGGCCGGCGCGCATGACCTCGATCAGGGCCTTGCCGGCCTCACGTCCGAAATTGCTGCTCGAGCCCCGCACGGGGATGAGCCCGATCATGCGATAAAACGCCGCGAGCCATGCGCCGTCCTTGCTCGCGCTTACCAGCGCATAGACGCTCCGCCGGGTGCGGTAGCGGCGGAAATACTCCGCCGAGACAAACAGCCGGTTGTGCCAGATCACCAGCGCGGCCGGCTCATCCGCATACGCCAGCCGCTCGTGCATCGCCGCATCCGCCTCGAAACGCAGGGTCCGGCCCCAGAGTCGCAGCAACAGGGCCAGCAGCCACAGCACCAGACGCCGCCAGCCGCGCACCTCGTTGATGGAGCCTGTATCTTCCGTTTGCAGGCCTCCGTTATGCGCGGAAGGCTGGCCGGCCGCCAAGTTAAACTTGAGCCACGCTGACTGGCCGGCGACGCTTGGACGTGGAAGGGGCTTTAGGCCCCGACTCTGCCAATGCGCCGTCATCTCATCGGGGCGTAAAGCCCCTCCCACCTAAATCCTGATGCCGCATCCCCTGCCGCCCTGCCCCTACCTGCCCGTGCCGCCGGCCAGCATGGACGCCAGCGCACTTTCCGCCCACGGCTCGGACCGTGATGCCGGGTTTTATCTGACCGCTCTCACCTACGCCCACTATCTCTGGCAACGCGGCCTCGCCGCCCGGGCCATCCTGAAACTCGACCGCGCCCTCCTCTCCAACCTCCGGGGCGACGAGCCGGTGTTGCGCCAATGGCCCCTGCCCTACGATGCGATGGCGTGGCTGCTGCGTCACACTCCCCCAGATATTTTTATCGGCAACCCCCGGGTGCATTTCCAACATCTCGCTGATCGGATGAACGAACCGCGGCGCGAGCAGCGCCGTTGGCGCACCTGGGCCTGCTGGCAGATCACCCGCGCGGTGCGGCCGGAGTTTCCCGATGACCCCAACCATCCCGTCGTCGAGCCCACGGTGGAGCAGATTGCCTCGCGGCTCGACACTCACGGCGTGCCGGGCGAGACGGCACTTTGGCGGGCAGTGCTATCGCAAGGCAGGTAGTCTGCGCGACACTTGCCGCTTGTCCGTGGAAGCGGGATGGTTTTATTAGCCACAGCCTCCATCCCCATGAATCACTTCCTCCGTATTGCCTGGGCCTTGCTTTTATCATCCGCAATTTTGTCCTCGGCCAAGGTCGAGCCATGGACCGACACGCAAGGCAATGCCTTCAAAGGCGAGCCAGCTGAAGTTTTCGGCCCGCTCGCGGTTTTCCGCACGAGCTCGGGTGGCGGTCGCCGGCTGCCCTGGCGTCTGCTCAGCCCGGCCGACTGCGTTAGATTCCATGAAGCCGTGGCCAGGAAAACCCCACGCGCCGACGACTGGGCCAAGGCGAAGGGCCTGCTGACCTTTGATCTGCTTGACCGGGTGAAACAGCGGAAGGATGGCGCGCTCGTGAAGGCCTCCTTGGCCGGCCGGCCCGAGCCCTTGCTGCTTGTGACCTTTTTTGTCGATAACTCGGAGGGCAAGTCCTGGGATCTGCTCGGCCAGTCTTCCTCTCCCTTTCAGGATCTCGCCCGGAAGTACTCCGGCCAGATCGAAGGCATCCAATTCGGGATCAACCACAGCAAGGAGGAGCACAACAACATGGCCCTGCACATGAACGTGCCGTGGCTCCTCGTCGATTATTCCGACCAAGGCCGGATTCAGCTTCTCCTGGACCATTCCCCGCCGAAGTCTGAATTCCGGCTCGTCGTCTTCACCCGCGATGGCGTGCCGATTTTTGCGGCGAATAATCCGGGTCCAACCGAGATTCAGAAATTGTTTGCCGATCTCGGCGCCCTCCTCGACCTGCAGCGCCCGGACAATTCACGCACCTGGGCCGACCGCGCCCATTATCTTACCGCCATCCAGCCCGTGCTCCACCGCAATGACGCGTCTGGCCCCATCCTGGTCGGCGACCCGTTGGTGCCCCAGGGCCTGCGCGACCGTAAGATATTCCGGGTCGAGGCCAGGATCGAGGTCGGGGCGGACGGCAAGGCCACCAACGTCGCCCTGAAGGAAGACGGGGGCGGCCCGGCGGCAGTCACTGCGGCCTTGGCCGACGCCTTAAAGAAAGCCACCGTCTTCGTGCCCGCAGTGGACCACGGCAAGCTGGTCGCCGGCACTTACGATTACCTGATCGAGATCCCGCATTGAGCGCTCCGCAATGGCTGGCCTGCCCCTGCAACCCGCCGGTCAACGACCGGCTAGGCGAAGTATGGCGGGATGGACGAGACTCGAACTCGCGACCTTCTGCGTGACAGGCAGACGCTCTAACCAACTGAGCTACCACCCCGTAAATCGGGAAAGAGTCGGCAACGTAGATTCGGGGTAAGGGGTGTCAAGCGTAGTTCTTGTCCTCCATAGCTTCAGCGACGGAGAGTGATAATTCATGCATTTCCGCGGCTTTTTTGAAAGTAATCCAGGGCGTTTATCCGGTCGTTTTGGATCTGCCGGCGCAGTTCCTCCCTGCTGCCAAACTTGCCCTCGGGCCGGAGGAACTGCAGCCATTGCACCGTGATCCTGTCCCCATAGGTCGGGACCGGTGACTCCAGCAGATGCACTTCCAGCAAAGGCCGGTCGGTCTGCTCGACGGTGGGACGCAGTCCGTAGTTCGCCACACCCTTCAGGGAGGGCCTCTCCCCGTGACTGACCTCAACCGCATACACGCCATAGCAAGGCTTCAGTTCCGGTTCCCAATTAAGGTTCAGCGTGGGAAATCCGATGGTCCGGCCCAACTGCCGGCCGGGCTCAACCACCCCCTCGGTAAAATAGGAATACCCGAGCATCGCGTTGGCCTCGGACATCGAACCGGCGGCCAACAATTCCCGGATACGCGAACTGCTGATCGGCGTGCCGTTGTAGTTCAAGCGCGGGGCGCTGAACACGGTCAGTCCGGCTTTGCCGGCTTCTTCCCCCAACAGCGGCACGTCGCCCAGACGGCCGCGCCCAAACCTCCAGTTCTCGCCGACGTAGATCGCCGTGAGTTGCGGCAGGTGACGCCGCAGCAGGGCCACAAAGTCGCGGGCCTCGACCGCGGCGAACTCCGGCGAGAAATTCTGCTCGATCACCACCTCGACACCCAGCCGGGCCAGCACGGCACGCTTCATCGTCGCCGGCATGAGCAAAGGTGTCGGCTGCGTAGGCCGGAACAACGCGCTCGGGTGCGGCCAGAAAGTCAGCACGCCGGCCCGTCCGCCGCTGCGCCGGGCCGAGTGGACCGCCGACTCGATCACTGACTGATGCCCCAGGTGCACGCCGTCAAACATGCCGATCGCCAGGTGCAATGGCCCGGCGGGCAGACGGGCCTGCTCAAGTCCGGCAAACTGGAGCAACGTGTTCACTGGGCCACGCTGGGCGCCGCCTCGTAGACCGGGATCAGGCGCTTCTCGATTTCCGCCAGGGACATGGTCTCGATCTGGTCGAGCGTCACGCCCTCGCTGAGGTTGAACTTGCCGCTGGCCGTCCGGCGCAACGCCGAAAGGTGCGCGCCGCAGCCAAGTTTCTGCCCGAGATCGTTGGCGATCGTCCGCACATAGGTGCCCTTGGTGCAGTGGAGGGTGAAAGTCAGTTTGGGCGGGGCGAACGAGGTCAGTTCGAACGACATCACGCGGATGAACCGTGGCTCCCGCTCCACCTCCTCGCCCTTGCGGGCCATCTTGTAGAGCGGCACGCCGCCAATCTTGATCGCGGAGTGCATCGGCGGCGTCTGGTATTGGTCGCCGAGAAAGCCCTTCATCACTTCGCGGACCTGTCCCTCGGTCAGCTCCGGCACCGGCCGCGTTTCCATCACCTCACCCTCGGCGTCCTGTGAATCGGTGACGACCCCCAGCGTGGCCTCCCCCTCGTAGACTTTGTCCACGCTGATGAGGTATTGGGAAATTCGCGTGGCCTTGCCGATAAGCATGATGAGCAGGCCGGTCGCCATCGGGTCGAGCGTGCCGGCGTGGCCGATCTTCTTCATCGAGAGCTTCCGGCGCAGGCGGTAGACGACGTCGTGCGAGGTCAGCCCCTGGGGCTTGTCCACCAGCAGCACCCCCTCCATCTCCTTCACTTGCATCAGGCTCATTTGAGCGCGGCGTCGACCTCTTTGAGGCGCTGCGTGATGGCCGCCAGCAGCCTGGGGTAAAATCCCGCCATGGTCTCCTGGCAGTTTAAACCGGCCGCGTTGGCGTGCCCGCCGCCGCCGAATTGCGCCGCGAGCGTGTCCATGCGATAAACGCTGTGCATGCCACGCAGGCTGGCCTTGATCGTGCCGGGGCGTTCCTCGATCAGCACGCCGATCTCGACGCCATCAATCGACCGCGCGTAATCGACCAGACCCTCCGTGTCCTCGCCCGTGGCCCCGGTGCTGTCAAAAATACCGATCGGCAGCACGCCGATGCAGACCCGGCCGTTGCACTCCATTTTCAGCGAACCGAGGAAATGCTGGATCAGTTTCAGTTTGCCCAGGGACTCGCGCTCGTAGAGCTCCTGTCCGGCCAGCGACGGATCGGCTCCGCGCGACACGAGCTCGGCGCACAAGCGGAACACCCGCTCGGAGGTGGAGGCGAAACGGAACTGCCCGGTATCGGTCATGATGCCCGTGTAGAGCGCCTGCGCGGTCAGACGGTCGATCGGCAGATCGGCATCCACAAAAACACCCATCAGGACCTCGGCGGTGGCTGCCGAGGCGGTATCGACAAAATCGAACCGGGCAAACCCCTGGTTGGAAATATGGTGATCAAAGCAGGCGATCGGTGCGGGATACATTTCGCGCATCTTCTCGCCGGCGCGGCCGTGGTCGGCACAGTCCGTATAAATGGCCACCCGGCCCGCCGGTGAGACTTCGTCACGCTGGAAAAATGGCGTATCCCCCACCAGAAATTTGATGCGGCGGGGGACCTTGTCGGCATTGATGCACACCGCATCGATGTCCTGCGAACGCAGCAGGCGGCACAACGCCACCTGCGAGCCAATGCAATCGGCATCCGGCCGTTGGTGGCCGATGACGACGACCTGCCGGCCGCGGAGCTCCGAGAGCAGGACGGCAAAACGGGCGGCATATTGCGGGTAATGGATCATGGCTGGGGGGCCTGGCGGTCGATTTCACCCAGGAGTGTCTCCACGCGCAGGGTGCGCGGCGCGTGGTTGTCGTGCACAAAGGTCAGCAGCGGCACATGGCGGAGGATGACATTCTTCGCGATCATTTCCCGGATCTCGTCGCGCTTCCGGAGCAGCCATTTGCCGGCGCTGGCGGCCTCGGCTTCCTGGCCCAGCACCGAGTAGAACACCTTGGCCTCGCGCAGGTCGCCGGTGATTTCCACCCCGGTGATGGTGATGGCGACCGCCTCACTGCCATGGCGCCGGCGCAGGTGGGCGCTGATCTCGCGCTGCACCAGCTCGTTGACGCGAAGTAGTCGGTTGCTCATCGGATTTTCGGTTTTGGGATTTGGGGTCCTCGAATTCTGTCTCCGTGTGGTCCCGGTGGTCGAAAATCAAGAATCGGAAATCGGAAATTACAAAGAGGCCCTGACCTTCTGGATTTCGAAACACTCGATGCGGTCACCGGGTTGGTAACCGTCAAAGCCGTCAAGCCGGATGCCGCACTCGAGCCCGGCGCGCACCTCGTTGGCGTCGTCCTTGAAGCGGCGCAGCGTGCCGACCTTGCCCTCGAAGAGGGAGTCCTTGCCCCGACGCACGCGAGCGGTGATGCCGCGGTTGATCTTGCCCTCGGTGACAAGGCAGCCGGCGACAAACCCTTTGGCGACAGGGAAGACCTGGCGCACCTCGGCGCCGCCCACCTTGTTCTCCTTGAGATCAGGATCGAGCAGGTCGGCCATCATCTCGCGGATGCGGTCGCCCAGCTCATAGATGATGGCAAAATTCTCTATCGTCACGCCGTGGTGCTTGGTCAGGGCGGTGACGCCATTCTCCTGCTTGGTGTTGAAGCCGATGATTACCGCCTTCGCCGTACTCGCCATGAGGACATCGTTCTTGCTGATCACGCCGACATCCGAGGCGACAATACTGAGCGAAACCTTGGTGCTCTTGATGCCATCGAGTACGTTCTTGACGGCCTCGAGCGAGCCATAGACGTCGGACTTGAGCACCACGCGGAGCACCTTGGCCTGCGTCGCGGCAATGTTGGCAAACAGCGCGTCGATGGTGATGTCCTTCGGCACCGCATCCTCGGTGACCGTGGACTTCTTGAGCAGGTCCGCCGCCTCCTCGGCGAGGCGCTCGGCCTCGCGGGCGTTCTTGGCCGTCGTGAATTTTGCGCCAGAATCGGGCGCACCCGACCAGCCGATGACCCGCACCGGCATCGCCGGGGGCGCTTCCTTCATGGTGTTGCCCTGATCGTCGAACATCGCGCGGACTTTCGCGTAATGTGGACCGCACACGAGGGCATCGCCCACGCGAAGCGTGCCGCGCTGCACGATGACGGTGGCAAGCGGACCGCGGCCCACGTCCACCTGGGACTCGATGACCACGCCGCTGGCCTCGGCCTTGGCGTTGGCCTTCAGTTCCAGCACGTCGGCCTGGAGGAGAATCATGTCG
>JAYUBB010000094.1:0-6731 GCA_043741015.1 Opitutaceae bacterium | reverse complement strand
GCATGACGGTGGCGTTGGGCACGCACCGCAGGTAGCTGAGGTCGAAGAGGCCGTGGTGGGTGGGGCCGTCGTTGGCCGAGAGGCCGGCGCGGTCCATGCAGAAAGTCACGGGCAGGTTTTGCAGGCAGACGTCGTGGATGATCTGGTCGTAGGCGCGCTGGAGAAAGGTCGAGTAGATGGCGCAGACCGGGCGAAATTCCTTGGTGGCGAGGCCGGCGGCGAAGAGCACGGCGTGCTCCTCGGCGATGCCCACGTCGAAAAACTGCCCGGGCAGCTCCTTGGCGAGGAGGGACAGGCCGGTGCCGCTCGGCATCGCGCCGGTGATGCCGAGTACCTTGGGATTCTGCCGGGCGAAGCGGGCGAGCGCCGCGCCGAAGACATCCTGGTAGTTCGGCGGCGTGCCCGGGATGGCGCGCACGCTCTCGCCGCTGTCGGGATCGTAGGGGCTGGCGCCATGGAATTTCTCCGGATGGGCGATCGCCGCCTCGAGACCCTTGCCCTTCTTGGTCAGCACATGGATGAGCACGGGCACATCGCAGTGCTTGGCGAACTCCAGGTTCTTGACCAGTGCGTCAAGGTTGTGGCCGTCCACCGGGCCGAGATAGCGCAGGCCGAATTTCTCGAAGAGCGATGACTCGACGAAGAAGTCCTTCGTCTCGCGCTTCCACTTGGTGTAAACCCGGTTCATCTCGACGCCGCTCGGGAAGCTTTTGAAGAAGCCCTCGATGTCGTGGTGCAGCTTGTTGTAAGTCGGGTTGGTGCTGATGCGGTTCAGGTAGCCGGCGATCGCGCCGACATTCTTGGCGATCGACCACTCGTTGTCGTTGAGAATGACGATGAGGCGCTTGGTGGAGCTGACGACGTTGTTCAGCGCCTCGAGGGTCACGCCGCAGGTGAAGGCCGCGTCGCCGCACACGGCGACGACGTGTTCCGCCGAGCCGCGCAGGTCGCGGGCCGTGGCCATGCCGAGCGCGGCCGAGAGTGCGGTACCCGCGTGGCCGGCCCCGAAGGCATCGTGCGGGCTTTCGCTGCGGGTGAGGAAGCCGGAGGCGCCGCCGGTCTTGCGGAGTTTGGCGAAGAACTCGCCGCCGCGGCCGGTGAGCAGCTTGTGCACGTAACCCTGGTGGGCGACGTCGAAGACCAGCTGGTCCTCCGGCGTGCTGAACACACGGTGCAGCGCGATGGTAAGCTCGACCACGCCGAGGTTGGGGCCGATGTGGCCGCCGTTGCGCGAGGTGACCTCGATCAACTCGTCGCGGATTTCCTGCGCGAGTTGCGGGAGTTGCTCGGGCGCGAGGGCCTTGAGGTCGGCCGGTCCGGCGATGCGGGGGAGAAGGGGAGAGTTGGACGGAGCTGGACTCATCGGGGGCGTACGGAGGGCTGGGGCCGGCGGTTATTCCGCACGGCTGGATTCAAACGGTTCAAAAGCGGTGCCGCCGTCCTTCGTTTTTTTCAGCTTCTCGATCTTGAGTTCGGCGTCCTTGAGGCGACCTTCGCAGACCTTAAGCAGCTTGCTGCCCTCCTCGTATCTGGCCAGCAGCTCGGCCAGCGGCACTTCGCCCTGTTCCATCGAGTCCACGATGGCTTCAAGCTTGGTGAGAGCGGCCTCGAAACTGAGTTTGGCGGTCTTGTCTGAATCCACGCCGCCACTGTGTGTCTGGCGCGGGTGATTTCAATAAATCTTTGGTGGGCCACTGGGGACCAGAGATTTAGGGTTGGCGCGCGGCTGATTTGGGCGTGCAGTCAACGCCATGCATTGGCTGCCCCTCACGGTCATCGGTCTCATGGTCGCCCGTCTCGCCGCCCAATTGGGCCTCGAGGCCCTCAACCGCTCCGAGGTGCGCCTGCATGCCGGGGTGCTGCCGGGGGCGCTCACCGGCGTGATGGACGAGGCCACTTTCGCCAAAGCGGCCGACTACACCCTGGCCAAGAGCCGGTTTGGTTCCTGGGAGATGATCTACGAGGCCGTGGTGCTGGCCGTGGCCGTTTTCAGCGGGCTGCTGCCGTGGTTGTGGGCGAAGTTCGACGCGTTCGCGCCTGGCGCGGCATGGAGCGGGGCACTGTTCCTCGTGGCGACGATGATTCTGCTCGGCCTGCCCAGCCTGCCGCTGGCGTGGTGGGCGCAGTTCCGGCTGGAGGCGCGGTTCGGCTTTAATAAGAGCACGCTGGGGCTCTGGGTCACCGACCAGGTGAAATCCACCCTGCTCGGGCTTGTGATCGGTTTCCCTGTCGCTTGGGGGCTGCTGGCCCTCGTCGGCTGGGTCGGGCCATGGTGGTGGGCGTGGGGCTTTGTCCTGCTGTTCGGCTTCCAGCTCCTGATGCTGGTTCTTTACCCGAAGCTGATTCTCCCGCTTTTCAACAAGCTTACCCCGCTGCCCGAGGGCGAGGCGCGCACCCGGTTGCTGGCGCTGTCGGATCGCACGGGCTTCAAGGCCCAAACGATTGACGTGATGGACGGTTCCAAGCGCTCGGCGCACTCCAATGCCTTTTTCACCGGCTTCGGCCGCTCCCGCCGCATCGTGCTGTTCGACACGCTCATGACCCAGCTTTCACAGGAGGAACTGGAAGCCGTGCTCGCCCACGAGATCGGTCACTACCGGCGCGGGCATATCCCTCAGCGGCTCGTCACGATGGCGCTGCTCCAGGCTGGCGCCTTTGCCGCGATTGCGTGGCTCGCCCAGGCCACGTGGTTCAACACCGCCTTCGGCCTGCCCGCCGGGGCCACCGCGCCGACTTTCCTGCTCTTCGGCCTGCTGGGCGGGTTGGCGACGTTCTGGTTTTCTCCGATTGGCAACTGGGTGTCGCGCAAGCACGAGTATGAGGCCGATGCTTTTGCCCGCGCCGCCATGGGCGGCCCCGCTTCGCTTTCGGGCGCGCTGCGCAAGCTCTCGCAGAAAAACCTCTCCAACCTCACGCCGCATCCAGTCTATAGCGCGGTGTATTATTCGCACCCGACGCTGGTCGAACGTGAACGCGCGCTGCAGAACTGACCTTTTTAGCCACGAAAAACACAAAAATGGTCGGCCCCGCAGTTTCTAATTTTGCGTGCACCTATAGGCGCCTTGAAAGCTTAACTCGCTGCCGGGTTTGGGTGTTTTTCGTGGCCAGAAAATTCCTCGGCCTTGGTTTGGCGGTCTCGGCCTCGGCGGCGCTCACGGTCGCGACCTACAACGTGGAAAACTACACCATCGCCGATCGGATGGTGGACGGCGTCTATCGTCCGGCCTATCCGAAGCCGGAGAAGGAGAAGGCGGCGCTGTGGCAGGTCGTCGCGGGGATCGCGCCTGATGTCCTTGCGGTGTGCGAGATGGGGAAGCCGGAGTTTCTCGCCGAGTTCCAGCGCGAACTGAAACAGGCCGGACAGGATTACCCGCACACGGTGGTGCTCGAGGCGGCCGACACCGACCGTCACGTTGCCGTGTTGTCGAAAGTGCCGTTCAAGGAGGTGCGGCGCCATGTCGGCGTGCCGATCATGTATTTCGGCCGGGCGGACGTGGTGAAGCGCGGCGTGCTGGAGGTGATTTTCGCGACCAGCGAGGGCGACTTCTCGATGTTCGTGATTCATCTGAAAAGCAAATACACCGAGCGGAAGGACGATCCGGAGGCTGCCACCCGGCGGGCGCTGGAGGCGGAGGCGGTGCGCGACCTCGTCCTCTCACGCTATCCCGACCCGGCGAAGGCGAAGTTCATCATCTGCGGCGACTGGAACGATACGCGCACGACCCGGCCCGTGCGGGCGTTGCAGAAACGGGGCGAGACCGAGATTGGTGAGATCCTCGACGCTGCCGACTCCCGCGGAGAGGCCTGGACCCACTATTATCGCAAGGAGGGCACCTACAGCCGGATCGATTACCTGCTTGTCTCGCGCGGATTGAAGCCATTGGTCACCGGTGGCCGGGCGACGGTCTGGGACGGCCCCGGCACGACCGAGGCCAGCGATCACCGGGCGGTGTTCGTGTCACTCCAGCTCAATCAGGCCCGATGATAGGGGCCACTCGGCTGAGGTAAGAGGTAAAGCATGACCCCTTATTCAGATCTTGAGCGCCGCCGAGAGAGGGCGGCAACCGTCAGGGACCGGGCGGCCGGCCCATGCATGATAACGTTCGGGACGGGCGCAGGCCTTGGCCTCCGCCGAAGTCCGAGCCTAGAGTATGCGGGCAAGACGCCCCATTGAACCGTGGTATTTATAACCCACGAAGATCAGCACGCTCACGGTGAAAACCTGAGACGCCCAACCAACGCACGCGTTTCCTAAAGTATCGTGCCCGGTCCCTGTCCTTTGCCTCCCTCCTTCGCGGATCTGTTCCCCGCCGCTACCCCCCGCCGCGGACAACTATTTTATTTTCCCGCTTGATTGCACGCAGCTAGATCAACGTTTCAGCTCAGCCATGCTGCGTGAGAGGCATTGGCTGTGACGATTGGATGGGCTTCTTCTTCAGATTACTCATAGACGCCGTATTTCGCATGTATGCCACGATCTTTGAGCAACGCATCGAAGCCGGCCACATCTGTCCGATCTGCAACTATGATCAGGTATAGGCCATCAAACTTCTCAGCCTTCGCAGTCTTCATGGTGTCCTTCAGCAAATTCCTGATGTATTTGAGCTTCGGAGAGCAAATCGCGAGACACACCTTCTGCTCTTTCGCTTGCCTCAACGCGGCCAGCAACTGCTCCGGCATCGCTTTGGGTTCGGGAAGATTGAAGAGTGCGAAATCTTGCGGTCCGTCCTTTGGCATCAGTTTATCAACGGCTTGCGCAGCCGAATTCAGTGAATACTCCGCGGCATAGCTTGAGAGCGCTAAAATCAGGCCGAGAAGGACGATCAGGAGTTTGCGAGTGCGCATAGATTTCTTTGTTTGCCCATCGCCCTCAGTCAGACACGGAGGGGAGCGGCAGCTCTCCGGAGTTGTCTGTAGTGAGCTTCCATGAGAAGGCGTGTCGAGGATAGATTCTGGAAAGGTTCACCTTTTTTGGCGGGCGGGGGGCGGGGCCGGAAAAGCTTCCCTGAGGGTCAGGCTTCCATACGCACTCGGGGTGGCGACGTCAATGTCACCGGTGCAGGGAGGAGTCCTCTGTTTCAGGGAGTGGGTGGGCCCTGCTTACTGGTTATCGCATTGTTTGGATATGCCGGCGCTAGAGCGCAGTGGCCCAAGGACGGAACCTGGAGGGAAAGGAGTCATCAGGCGGCGCGGAGGAAGGGTTGGTAGGTGGCGTTGGACTTCCACAGGGCGAGGAGGGTGACGGCCAACTTCCGCGCGACGGCGATGACGGCGCGTTTCTTGGCGGACTTGCCGCCGCGCTGGGCGATGCGGGCCCCGGCTTCGCGCAGGTGCGAGGGCGGACCGAAGGGCCCGAGGATGTAGTGGGCGCAGTTGACCAGGAGGCAGCGGAGCTGGACGTTGCCGCGTTTGGTGATGGGGAGCTGCTTGTCAGTCTGGCCGGATTGATCCCGTCGTGGCACCAACCCGAGATACGCGCCCACATCGCGGGTATGGGGGAAGCGGCCGGGGTCCTCGATGGTGAGCACGAAGCACAACGCGGTGAGCGGGCCGACGCCATCGACCTGGCGCAGGCGGGTGGTCTGCGGGTAATGGTCGTCGGCCATCGTCTCCAGCTCGGCGTCGAGTTGTTTGATCTGGGCGTTGAGCGCAGCGAGCATCTGGAGGAGCGGCTCGACGAGAGCGGTGTCGGCGGCGTCGGCCTGGAGGCGGAACTTGCGCACGAAGGCGGTGGCCTTGACCCCGCGGGGCACCTGGAGCCCGAGGCTCTTGAGCAAAAAGCGGACGCTGTTCATCTGGTTGACCCGGGAACGCACGAGGGCCTCGCGGACCTTCAGGCGCACGAGGGCACGCTGGCCGGCTGCGCTGCGGTGCGTGACCGGGCTGAGCAGGGCGGGGTCGGCGCGGCCGAGGCGGGCCAGCATCCGCGCGTCCTCCCGGTCGTTCTTGGTCGGGCTGCTGGCGATGGCGCGGACCTTGCGGGCGTTGGCCACGATCACCGGGTGGCCGAGGGCGGTGCAGAGTCGGCTCACCCACGGGGAGTGCGTGCCGGTCTCCATGATGATCGTGGCTCCGGGATGCCGGGCGGCGAAGGCCGTGAGGCACTCGCGGGTGTTGACGATGTCCAACTCGGCGACGATGTCGCCGGCGGCAGAGAGGACGCACGCAGCGTGCGTGCGATCCCCGAGGTCGAGTCCGATGGTAACGTTGTTGGCAGTCATAAGGCGGAGAGTAACCGCTTCACGCTCCCGCGCGAGGCGCTCGCTGCCTTCTCATTCCTACTGGTTAGGCCCTTTTTTCATCCTTAGATCAAGGCCTTCGATATCGCCCAGTATCCTCCGCCTAACACAAACGCCACGTTCAGCACAAGCGCACCGCAACCCATAATTGGGCTTTCCTTCCGGCGAATCTGTCGAAAAGCGAGAACAGCACCGACAATGCCGAGCACCGGAATCCAATAAAAAACGAGTGCGCAGAATAGCTCAAAAATGAATGCAATCTCCGACGAGGCAGGACTGATATTCGACCATCGAACGATCCAGCGGTAAGCAAGGACCTGCGCGATAAAACCTCCAATGCAGGCTACCCAAATGAATGCTGGCGATTTTACGCTCATACGAACTCTCGCGATCTTTCTTTGCCTAACGTGTCGGTCAGATGCAACGGCCACTCGTAACGTGATGATCAGGTGAGGGCATGCTTTCTTCAATGACTGTTGTCGGAGCGGAAGA
>JAYUBB010000093.1:0-20136 GCA_043741015.1 Opitutaceae bacterium | reverse complement strand
CGGTCGGTGTAAAAATTCGGCGCATGTGGGACTTGAATCAGGCGGTATTTTTTGGCGGGTTGGTTGGAATTGTTACTATTCTGACAAGGAAGGCCGGCGGGCGCCGGCGCGGCCGCTCCGCGACCGCATCCGGCTGCCCGTCCGGCCGTCTGCTGGCAGGGAGTAGTCACTTGGCCGCGCTCCCAATGATCGCGAGGATTGCCGCCTGCAGTTCGGGCCGCAGGGTAGGCCACGCGCCTACAACTTTCAGCAGTTTGGCGACGTTTTGTGCGTCCCATTGTGCTTTTTGGCCCTTGCTCCCTCTTAAAACGGCTGGTTCAAATCCAGCCCCTGCACCCAATTTAGGCCCCTTGGACTCAATCCAAGGGGCTTTTTTGTAGACAGTTACGAACGATGGTCTGGCGGACGACTGGCGATGTTACATCAGGCAACATTGAGCAACATTCCCAGCAAAGGCCCGTAGTTTCCACCGTAGTTTTTCCATGAGAAAGAGCCGCAAGTAGAAACAGCACATAGAAACGAACAACGGGTTCAGGATTTCGAAGCGGTGTTCCGCGCGATCAATTCTTACGGCCGTTTTGCATCCCCCTTCACATAGCCTCGCGGGCCCACATCAGAATGTGATTATGTGACAAATTCGAACACACCACGGTCGATGATGCCTGCAATAACCTGGGCGGTGTCTAGGCACCAGTTTACCGACGCCAAATCTCCCCCGGGCTGCGGAAGTTTTTCCATGCGTGGAAACGAACACGGTTCCACGTATTCATAAGATCGATGAATGCCTGAACGTGTAACCCACTTCCCTCGTGCGACGCCACGCGCAGGACTATGACCGACGATTTGGTTCAAACCAACAACCGGGCGAAACTCGCGCGCCCAATCCAACCAAAAGATGCCCCCCACCATCGCGGTGCCTCTGCGACAGGCTCCTCTATCGAAAATCCAGCTTTTCTCCCCTTTTTGGGCATTTGCCCATGCCGTTTCTACCAGTTCATCGATAGTGGCGAGATCCAGACTACCGATATGCTTTTCTGCGAGTCCTGCGTGTGACAAAAGCCACGGCCCCAACTTAACAACGGTCGAAAATGCTGAGATCGGTAGCAGCTGGCGGTTTAGCGCCAGATCGTCGGCGATGAGAATGGTGATCGCCGGGTGCTTTTCCCAGGTTCGGGCCGCTACCGAAATCACCTGCTGGGCCAGGGTCCGCGAGTCGAGCGGTTTGGCGAGACAAGCGGCAAACTCAAATTCCATCGCGGCCCCTTGAGCGAAGAGATTCGGATAGGCGGTCAAGGCGATGACGGGAACGTCACCGGCGAGAGGGAGCTGTAATAGTAATCGGCCCACAGTTTAGCTTGAAGAATGAGTATGTCGCGGGCCAGGGGCGCGGCAGTTGGCCAACTACGGACCCAAGTAAACACTGAACTGCATTCCTGAATCGCAAAGATTCTCGAAGTAAAAATGCTTCGCTCGAACGCGACGCAGCGCACTGCGGCCCACCCCAGTTCGGAATTGCATCGACCGAACGAAGCAGAACCGGCCACCATGGCTGCTCTTGTCCGCCTCCTGCGTCGGATTGCGCGCTCGGGCGCGTGGCGCACGGTTCGACCAGCGGACTCCTTCTCCTCTTTCTCCGCCTGTGTTCCCCTCCACTTTCCGGCTGCTCCTCGTCGGTCTGCTCGCGCTGCTGGTCGCGCGACCTCTTCGGGCCGGTGAGGAAACCACCGCACCCGCCGCACCTGGACAGCCCAATCGGCTCATCCATGAAAAATCGCCCTATCTGCGCCAGCATGCCTACAATCCCGTCGACTGGTATCCCTGGGGCCCCGAGGCGTTCGCGCGCGCGCGCTTGGAAAACAAACCCATCTTTCTCTCGATCGGCTACTCCACCTGCCACTGGTGTCATGTGATGGCGCGCGAATCCTTCTCGGACCTGGCGGTCGCCCGGCTGCTCAACGCCAACTTCATCTGCATCAAGGTCGACCGCGAGGAACGGCCCGACCTCGATCGCCTCTACCTGACCTTCGTGCAGGCGTCGACCGGCGGCGGCGGCTGGCCGATGTCCGTCTGGTTAACGCCCGACCTGAAGCCATTCTTCGGCGGCACTTATTTCGCCCCCGAAGACCGCGACGGCCGCCCCGGATTCAAGACCATGCTCACGCGGCTCGCCGACCTCTGGGTGAAACAGCACGAGCAGGTCCTCCGGCAATCCGAGCAGATGCTCGCCGCCCTCGCCGCCGACACCCACGCCGCGGCCCCGGCGGGAGAGCTGCCGCTCGCCGCGCTCCGCGAGCAGGCCTTCACCCAGCTCAAGGCATCCTTCGATGCCGTGCACGGCGGCTTCGACTCGGCGCCGAAGTTCCCCACGCCCGTCAACCTTGAGTTCCTCTTTGACGTCGCCACCACGGACGCCGACGCCGGGCATCGGGCGGAGGCGCTCCGCATGGCCCTGGCAACCCTGCGGGCGATGGCCGCGGGCGGGATCCGCGACCACCTCGGCGGTGGCTTCCACCGCTACTCCGTCGATGCCGGGTGGCGCGTGCCGCACTTCGAAAAAATGCTCTACGACCAGGCCCAGCTCGCCGGCGTCTATCTGACCGCGTGGCAGCTCGCCGCCGATCCCGCGCTGCGCGACGCCGCAACCGACACCCTGGCCTACGTCCGCCGCCAGATGACCGATCCCGACGGCGGATTCTACACCGCCGAGGACGCCGACAGCTCGCTTGCGACCAATCCCGCCGCCCACGGCGAAGGCGCCTTCTACGTCTGGACCGAGGCGGAACTGACGAAACTCCTCGGCGCCGACGACGCCCGTCTCTTCGCCTACACCTACGGCGTGCAATCCGGCGGCAACATCACTGGCGAATCTGCCGCCGAACTCGCCCACCAGAACGTCCTCTTCCGCGCCCACTCCGACGCCGAGGCCGCCGCGCACTTCACCCTGACCGAGCCCGTGGCCCGCGCGCGTCTGGCCGCCGCCGTGCGCTCGCTCGCCGTGGCGCGCGATCAGCGCCCCCGCCCGTTCCGCGACGACAAGATCGTCACCGCGTCGAACGGTCTCGCCATCTCCGCCTTTGCGCGGGCCGCGCAGGTTCTCGGTGATCCCGCCTGGGCCGCGACGGCCGGGCGCGCCGCGACCTTTGTGCAGGCCAGATTGTTCGATCCCGCCACCGGCCACCTCGCGCACAGCTATCGCGACGGCGCGCGCGACGACCACGGTTTCGCCGAGGATTACGCGTTTCTCATCCAGGGACTGCTGGATCTCTACGAGGCTACGTTCGAAGTGCGCTGGCTCGAGTGGGCCGGGCAGTTGCAGGAAAAACAGAATCAACTCTTCGGCGACGCCGCAACCGGCGGTTTCTTCGCCAACGCCGCCGGCGACCCGAGCGTGCTCCTGCGCCTCAAGGAGGACAACGACGGCGCCGAGCCCTCCGCCAATTCCATCGCCGTGCGCAACCTTGCCCGCCTCGGCGCACTGCTGCACCGCGAGGACTGGCTCGCGCTCGCCCGCCGCACCGCCCGCGCCTTCGGCCCGCAGCTTGAACGCGCGCCTCTGACGATGCCGCAAATGCTCGCCGCCGCCGCCTGGCTCGACGGTTCGCCGATGCAAATCATTATCCAAGGCGAACACTCCTCGCCCGCCACCCAGCGGTTGCTCATGCAGGTTTGGTCGCGGTTTCTTCCCCGTCGCACGCTCGTCTTGGTCGATGCGTCGAGCCGCCCGTTTTTCACTGCCCGGGTCCCGATGATCGCCGAGTTTCCCGCGGAGGATCCTGCCGGCGCCACCGCCTATGTCTGCGAGAATTTCGTCTGCCTGTTGCCGACCAGCGACCCCGCAGCGTTGGCGAAACTGCTCACAGGCGCGACTCTGAACCGCCGGCCCTGACGGACAATCCCTCGTGGCAGAGGGCGCGGCGCCATTAGCCATCCGCTGGAAGCGGTTCGCCCCATAGGTCAATATGTGCCCGACCTTGGGCAAGAAAGGCGCAGCCGTGGTCCGGTGCCACCGCTAGTGTGTGCGACCGTGGGCTGCCGCATCGAACTGGCAGTTCTCGTTTCCAGACCCACCCAAAACCTCCGCTGAGGATCAATCCCCCATGCACCTCCATCGTGTCCTCTTCGTCTCCGCCGTTGCCCTGGCCACCACCTCGCCCTGGTGTGTCGCCGCCCCAACCCCACTGATCCAGTCGTACCCGTTTGCCAATAAAAGCGGCACAGGCGACCGCATGAAATTCACTGCCATCCCCGCCTCCGAGTCGGGTCTGGTGGTCCAGAATCCCTACGACGACCCGTCGATGTGGGGCGAACGTTACACCGAGTTTCAAGGCGGCGAGGTCGGCACCGGCATCGCCGTCGGTGATCTCGACGGCGACGGGCTGCCCGACATTTATGTCGTCAACAAGACCCGGCCGAACCAGCTCTTCCGCCAGGTTGCACCCTTCAAGTTCGAGGACATTTCCGCGGCCGCGCACGCCCCCGGCGGCCCGACCTGGAAAACCGGCGCCACCCTCGCGGACGTCAACAACGACGGCGCCCTCGATATCTACGTCTGCCAGTTCAACGGCCCGAATCTGCTCTACCTCAACGACGGTCACGGCCATTTCACCGAAGCCGCCCACGCCGCCGGAATTGATCTTGTTTCGGGCAGCGTGGTCGGCGCGTTCGAGGACTTTGATCGCGACGGTCATCTTGATCTGTTCGTCGTGACCAACATCATGGATGCCAAGAGCCATCCCGAGGGCGAAGTCTGCCACTTGTATCACAACCGGGGCGACGGCACCTTTGAGGACGTGACGGCCCAGGCCGGCATCTCGCAGACGCGCGCCCGGGGCCATTCCGCCACCTGGTTCGATTACAACGGTGACGGCTGGCCCGATCTCTACGTCTCCAGCGATTACTCGCAACCCGACCACCTCTACCGCAACAACGGCGACGGCTCCTTCACCGACGTGCTGGCCGAAGCCATTCCGCACACGCCATGGTTTGCGATGGGCGCCGACTTCGCCGACATCAACAACGACGGTCTTTTTGATTTCTTCGTCTCCGACATGGCCGGCACGACCCACTTCAAGTCGAAGACCACGATGGGCGACATGGGCGGAACCGTGAACGAGATGGACGCGCTCGTCACCCCGCAGTACATGAAGAATGCCGTCTACCTGAACACCGGCACCGACCGCTTCCTCGAGGTCGCGAAGATGACCGGCCTCGGCAGCAGCGACTGGACCTGGTCGCCCCGCTTTGAGGATTTGGACAACGACGGCTGGGTCGACCTGCACATCACCAACGGCATGGTGCGCAGCTTCATCGACTCCGACCTCCTGGACCGCGTCAAGAAACTCCAGTCGCAGACCGAGATGATCGCGCTGATGAAAAACAGCCCGTCCCTCAAGGAGACGCATCTCATGCTGCACAACGACCACAACCTCCGCTTCACGAAGGTGCAGAAGGACTGGGGCCTCGACCACACTGGCGTGAGCTTCGGCTCCGCCTTCGCCGACTTCGACAACGACGGCGACCTTGACCTCGTCTACATCAACTACGACGACACCATCAGCCTCTATCGCAATGACTGCCCCGCGGGCAACAGCATCGAGCTTGAGCTCAGGGGCACCGTGAGCAACTCCCACGGCGTCGGCGCGCGCGCGTTCGCGCACACCGACCAGGGGCTGCAGGCGCGCGAGCTCACCGTCGCGCGCGGCTCGCTCTCGTCCTCGCAGCCGATCATGCACTTCGGGCTCGGTGCGAGCGACCACGTTGCGTCACTCGAAATCGACTGGCCCAGCGGTCAGGTGCAGCAATTCGCGAATCTCGCGGCCAACGCCCGCTACGTCATCACCGAGCCCTCGGGCCCCGCCAAGCTGCCGCCCGCGCGCAAAGGCCGCCCGGTCGACCACGGGCTCTTTCACGAAGAGGCCAGGGCGCGCGGGCTCGATTTCGTCAACAAGGAGCGGGTCTTTGACGACACCACCCGCCAATCCCTCCTGCCCAACCGCATGAACACCCTCGGCGGCGGCATCGCGTGGGCCGACGTCAACGGCGACGGCCATCCCGACCTCTTCTTCGCGGGCGCCGCCGGTCATCACGGCGCGCTCTACCTCAGCGACGGCAAGGGCGGTTTTATTCCCTCGCCTGTTCCTCAGCCGTGGGACGCCGTGTCCGAAGTCGAGGGCATGTCGCCCGTCTTCATCGACGTCAACGGCGACGGTCATCCCGACCTTTTCGTCTCATCCGGCAGCACTGAGAGCGACAAAGGCAGCGACAACTTCCGCGCCCGCCTTTACCTCAATGACGGTCACGGCAAGTTCAGTGAGGCGTCGCCCGCACCGTTCACCGTCCCACCCATCAGCGCGTCGATCTCCGCCGCCGCCGACTTTGATCACGATGGCAACCTCGACCTCTTCGTCGGCGGCCGCGTCGTGCCGGGCGAATACCCGACGAGTCCGCAATCCATGCTGCTGGCCAATCGCCACGGCACGCTGGTTGACGTCACCGACCAGGTCGGTCCCGCGCTCCGCCAGCTTGGCATGGTCACCGCCGCCCTCTGGACCGATGTGGACGGTGACGGCTGGGTCGACCTGCTGGTGGTCGGCGAATGGATGACACCGCGCCTCTTTCACAATAACCGCGGCAAGTCTTTCACCGAAGTCACCGCGGAGTCCGGGCTCGGGCAGTATTCAGGCTGGTGGAATTCGCTCACCGCGGCCGACGTGAACCACGACGGTCACCTCGACTACCTCGTTGGCAACAACGGCCTCAACACGAAATACCACACCAGCAAGGAGCGCCCCGCTTCGATCTACTACACGGACATCGAGGGCACGGGCAAACCCCAGATCATCGAGGCCGAGTATGAAGGCGAAAAGCTCTATCCGGTGCGCGGCCGCAGCTGCAGTTCGCGCGCGATGCCCAGCCTCAGGGGAAAATTCCCGACCTTTCAGGCCTTCGGCGGCGCGCTCCTGCCGGAAATCTATGCGCCCGAGAAACTCCAAGGCGCACTCAAGCTTGAGGCGACACAACTCGCGTCCGGCGTTTTCCTCAACGACGGTCACGGGCACTTCACCTTCCGTGAATTCCCCCGGCTGGCGCAGACGTCGCCCATCTTCGGCCTCGCGGCGCATGATTTCGACGGCGACGGCAACATCGACATTGTCGGGGTGCAGAATTTCTCCGGGCCGCAGGTCGAGACCGGTCACTTCGACGGCGGCATTGGCGTGCTGCTGCTCGGCGACGGCAAAGGCGGGTTCACACCCGCGACCGCGCAGCAGAGCGGCATCGCGCTCCCCGGCGACTCCCGCGGCCTCGCCGTGGGCGATGTCAACCAGGACGGCTGGCCTGATCTCGTCGTCACCCGCCTCAATCAAAACGTTGCCCTGTTTATCAACCGTGGCACGCCCGCCGGCCATTCGTTCGCTGTCAAGCTTACGGGCACTGGCGGCAACCCCGATGCCATCGGCGCCCACCTGACGCTGCATTTCAAGGACGGCAGCGCCCAGGCCGCCGAACTTTATGCCGGCTCAGGCTACCTCTCGCAGTCCGAGCCCTTGGTCTTTTTCGGCTACGCCAATGGCAACGAGCCTGTGACCATCGACGTCACCTGGCCCGACGGAAAGCAGACGGCGCATCCGTTCAAGGCCGGCACGCCAAAAATCGCCCTGCACAAGTAAAGATCCTCGGGGCAAGCCCCGGGGCATTTGAAAAATGACGGAGGGCTATTAGCCCCGCGAGGCAAACTTCCCTTAACCGGCAAAACGCGGGACTGATAGTCCCGCCTCCATCCAAGCCGAAGCAAGCTTCGGGGTCTTGGACCCACCGGGAATTTAAAAGGGCGCCACGCGTGCCCTGCCACACATAATCCCAATTTTCCCCCGTACCTGTTGATCGGGCTCGCTTCCTCGAGGGATTGCCAAACCCGCATCTTCCCGTCACATCAACCAACCTCCCAGACTAACACCGCTCCTGACCCGAATCCCGCGTCCCCGTCAACCCCACCCCCGATGATGCCCCGCTTCTTCCGCCTGCTCGTCCTTGCTGCGTCCGCAACCGTCTCGCTGCCGGCCGCCAATCCGGTCAGCCCGGTCCCGCCCCAAGCCAGTCTCCGCGTCGCCACCATTCAGGTGCGCGTCGCCCCCGACCACCGCGACTGGACCTACCAGTTGGGCGAAACCGTAAAGTTCAGGATCATGGTGACCGCCGACAACACGCCCATCGACCACGCCACTGTCACCTACTCCGTTGGTCCAGACTTGATGCCAGCCAAGAATATTTCCGCGGCCGTTCCGCTCGACGGCCTCGTGGTGGACGGGGGAACCCTGAAGGAGGGCGGCTTTCTCCGCTGCAAAGCAACGGTGGAGGCGGCGGGGAGGACTTATACCGGGGCCGCAACCGCCGCCTTCGCCCCCGAGACGATCAAGCCCTACCAGACCGAGCCGGCCGACTTCGATGCCTTCTGGACCAGCGGCAAGGAAGCACTGGCGAAAATCCCGCTTGAGGCCCGGCTCACTTTCCTGCCCGAAGCCTGCACCGACAAGGTTAACGTCTATCACGTCAACTTCCGCACCCTCGGCCAGAACTGGAATCCCACTCCGCCTCGCATCTACGGCATTCTCTGCGAACCAAAGGCCCCGGGCAAATACCCCGCCGTTCTGAAAGTGCCCGGCGCCGGGGTGCGATCGTACAGTGGCGATCCCGACCTCGCGGCGCGCGGCGTCATCGTGCTCGAGATCGGCGTCCACGGTATTCCCGTCAACCTCGCGCAAAGTATCTACGACGCCATGTATGGCGGCGCCCTGCACAGTTACTGGGTCAACCAGTTGGATAACCGCGACACCTATTACTACCACCGGGTCTATCTCGGCTGCGTGCGTTCGAATGATTTCCTGACCTCGCGCGAGATGTGGGACGGCAAGAACCTGCTCGTCATGGGCGCCAGCCAAGGCGGACAGTTGTCGATCGTCACCGCCGCACTCGACCCGCGCGTCACCGCCCTTTCCGCCACCCACCCCGCCATGTGCGATGTTGCCGCCGAACTGCATGGCCGAGCCGGGGGCTGGCCGCACCCATTCAGGCCCAATGATGACGGCTCGCCCTCCCTCCACTCGACTCCGGCCAAGATCGCCACCGCCTCCTACTACGACACCGTGAATTTCGCCCGGCGCCTCAAGGTTCCCGGCTTCTACCTCTGGGGCTACAATGACGAAACCTGCCCTCCGACCTCCACGTTCGCCGCCTACAACGTCATCACGGCCCCCAAGACCCTCGCCGTCGAGCCGGAGCAGGGTCACAGCTACCCACCGGAGCAGTGGGAGGCGATCAACACCTGGATTGTCAGCACTCTTAATTTAAGGTAATTTTTCGGGACACATCACTCTCAATTCCTGGACAAGGAATCTCATTACCTCATTCGCGGGCAGCCGATAAGATGACTATTCCTTAGTCACCTACCCTATACTCCTACCCCTGATGCCTTTCCCCGATAACTTCACTTGGGGCGCAGCTGCTGCCGCCTATCAAATCGAAGGAGCCGTCGCCGAAGACGGCCGCGCTCCCTCCATTTGGGACGTCTACAGCCACCAACCTGGCCGGGTCTTCGAAGGCCACAATGGGGACACCGCCTGCGACCATTATCATCGTTGGCCGGAGGACGTCACCCACATGCGCAATCTCGGCCTCAAGGCCTACCGCATGTCGATCTCCTGGTCCCGCGTCATTCCCCACGGCACGGGCAAGCCCAACCCCAAGGGCCTCGCGTTCTACGACAAGCTTTTCGACGGCCTGCTCGAGGCCGGGATCACCCCGTATGTGACGCTCTTCCACTGGGACCTGCCCAATGCGCTCCAGCGTCGCGGTGGCTTCCAGAACCGCGACATGGTCGAGTGGTTCGGCGACTACGCCGCCCTGATCGCCGACCGTTTTGGCGATCGCGTGAAAAACTTCATGACGATCAACGAGCCGCCCTGTGTGGTCGGCCTTGGTCTGCAGGAGGGCAAGTTCGCCCCCGGTTACACCCTGCCCTACTCGGAATGCCTCCTCGCCGCGCACCACCTGCTGATGGCCCATGGCCGGGCCGTGCAGGCCCTGCGCGCCGGTTGCCAGGGGGAAATAAAGGTCTCCATCGCCCAAACCGCCCGCGAGCGCATCCCCGCGACGGAGAACAAACGCGATATCGAGGCCGCCCGCCGCGACTATTTCTCCAGCACGATCCGCGATATGTGGAATCTCGCCTGGTGGGCCGATCCCATCCTGTTCGGCCATTACCCGGCGGACGGACTCAAGGCCCACGCCGCCGACCTGCCCGAGATCAAGGCCGGGGACATGAAGCTCATCTCGCAGAAAATCGATTTTCTCGCCTACAACTGTTACGCTGGCTGGCGCGTGCGCGCCGACGCCAAGGGCAACCCCGAAAAAGTTGAGCATAGCTGGGGCATCGGCAATGCCCGCGGCACCCTGCATTGGCTTCAGGTCTCCCCGCCCGCCCTCTACTGGGCCGCCCGTTTCCAAACCGAACGCTACAAGCTGCCGATCGCCTTTACCGAAAACGGCTTTTGCAACACCGACTTCGTCCACCTCGACGGCAAGGTGCACGACCCGCAACGCATCGACTTTCTCGGCCGCTATCTCGGCGGCCTCAAGCGCGCCGCCGACGAAGGCATCCCGCTCGCCGGCTATTTCTACTGGTCCATCCTCGACAACTTCGAGTGGTGCGAAGGCTACAAGGACCGCTTCGGCCTCATCCATGTCGATTACCAGACCCAGAAACGCACGCCCAAGGATTCCTATTACTGGTATCGCGAAGTCATCCGGCGCCACGGCGCCAATCTCTGAAATCATTTTTTCCCAAACACCCCGCGCATGCCATGAAACTTAAGATTGTCGGCTCTCCTCTCCCCAACATTCCCTGGCAGCCGCGCGCCGCCGGCAATTCCGACCTCCTCTGGCGTTACGACCAGAATCCCGTCATCGGCCGCCGCCCGCTCCCGCACGTCACCGGCATCTACAACAGCGCCGTCGTCCCGTGGAAGGGCGGCTTCATCGGCGTGTTCCGCACCGAGACCATGTCGCGCATCCCCTACCTGCACGTCGGCCGCAGCCCCGACGGCTACAAGTTCACCTTCGAACCCAAGCCCATCGACCTCAAATGCGACGACCCCGAGGTCCGCCGTTTTGAATACGCCTACGATCCGCGCGTCACCGAGATTGACGGTGTGCACTACATCACCTGGTGCAACGGCTACCACGGCCCCACCATCGGCATCGCGAAGACAACCGACTTCGTGAATTTCGAGCAGCTGGAAAACGCCTACCTGCCCTACAACCGCAACGGCGTGCTCTTCCCTCGCAAGGTGAACGGCAAGTATCTCATGTTCAGCCGGCCCTCCGACACCGGCCACACGCCCTTCGGCGACATCTTCATCAGCGAGAGCCCCGACCTCACCTACTGGGGCAAACACCGCCACGTCATGGGCCGCGGCTGGCCCTGGTTCCAAGGGACCAAGATTGGCGCCGGCCCCTCGCCCATCGAGACGAGCGAAGGCTGGTTGCTCATCTACCACGCCGTCACCGGCACCTGCAACGGCTTCGTCTACTCGATGAGCGCGATGCTGCTCGACCTTGACCAACCGTGGAAGGTCATCGCCTCGGCGAACCAGGCTTTGCTCTGCCCCGAGGCCCCCTACGAACTCACCGGTTTCGTCCCCGGCGTCTGCTTCCCCGTCGGTTGCCTGTGCGACAGTGCCACCGGCCGGCTCGCGATCTACTACGGTGCCGCTGACACCTTCTCCGCCCTCTGCTTCGGCAACGCGGAGGAAATCATCCAGTTCGTGAAGGATAATCCCTTGAAGAAGTAATGCCTCGAGGGCGGTTGACCCCAACCACCCTTCTTTTTGCCCATGCGTTTGCTCCCGCTCGCGTCAGCCTCCTGGCAGTTTCGTGATGCGACCAAGCAATCCCTGTGGCGCTCCGCCACCGTGCCGGGCTGCGTGCACACGGATCTCCGCCGGCACAAGCTGATCCCCGATCCGTTCTGGGGCACCAATGAGCTTGAGCTCCAGTGGATCGAGGAACGCGACTGGGAATACCACGCTGCTTTCACCGTACCAGCCACCCTCCTCGACGAAGAGCTGGTGGAACTGGTGGCCGACGGTCTCGACACCCTCGCGACCGTTCGCCTCAACGGCAAATTGGTCGCGCGAACGGAGAACATGTTCACGGGCTACCGCTGGGCGGTGAAACCGCTGCTTCGCGCCGGACGGAACGAACTCACAATCCTTTTCGGCAGTGCGTTGAAATACATCCGCACGCACCGGCCCGAACACCAACCGCGGGAATTCAATGATCCGGTTGGCCGAAGCCAGGTGATCCGCAAGCAGCCGTGCCAGTTCGGCTGGGACTGGGGCCCGCGCTTCGTCACCGCCGGCATCTGGCGCGACCTCCGCCTCGAAGCCTGGAGCGGAAACCGGCTGGAAAACGTCCGCGTGACGCAGACCCACCGCAAAGACGGTAGCGTCATCCTGAATTTCGAACCCGAGTTGGCGCGCAAAGACTCCAAGACGCAGGTCACAGGCAGAGTCATTTACAACGGCCGGACTGTCTCGGAAATCAAAAATCATAAATCGAGAATCGTAAATCCCCGGCTCTGGTGGCCCAACGGGCACGGTGCCCAGCCGCTCTACGCCATCGAACTCGAAGTCCGCAACGCCGCGGGTGATTCGATTGGCTACTGGGCCAAACGGATCGGCCTGCGCACGCTAATGCTCGACCGGCACAAGGACAAGGCTGGCGAGACCTTCCAATTTGTCGTCAACGGCCGCGCGATCTTCGCCAAGGGCGCCAACTGGATCCCGGTGCACAGTTTCGTGGCGGGCCTGAAACGGGCCGACTACGCCCGCGACCTCACCAGCGCCGCCGAGGCGCACATGAACATGATCCGCGTCTGGGGCGGCGGCATCTACGAAAGTCAGCATTTCTACGACCTGTGCGACGAGCTCGGGCTGATGATCTGGCAGGACTTCATGTTTGCCTGCGCGATCTATCCCGGCGATGCCGCCTTCCGCGAAAGCGTGCGCCCCGAAGCCCGGTATCAGGTGAAACGCCTGCGGCATCACGCCTGCCTCGCCCTCTGGTGCGGCAACAACGAGATCGCCCAGCTCAATACCTACGGCAATGGCAACAAGGGCGACCTGATGGACAGCCCGAAGTTGCGCCGGAACTACGAGGCGGTTTTCCACGGCGTTCTGCCGAAGGAAGTCGCGGCGCACGACGGCGTGACCGCCTACTGGCCGTCGTCACAGTGGCGCAGCAATTTCCAGGATTCCGTGGCTAAGGGCGACACGCATCCCGCCGGCGAGCAGCGGGGCGACACGCATTACTGGGATGTGTGGCACGCCCGGCACCCGGTGAAGGATTACGAAAAGTGGCGTTTCCGTTTCTGCTCGGAGTTCGGCATGCAGAGCTACAGTTCGCCGGAAACGCAGGCGACCTTCTGCCCGCCCGGCCACGGCAACGTGTTCGGGCCGCTGATGGAAAACCACCAGAAGAACCGCGCCGGCAACCAGATCATCCTCGACTACGTGTCGCGCCGCTACCGTTTCCCCAAGTCGCAGGCCGCGTTGATTTATCTCTCCCAGCTCAACCAGGCCCACTGCATGCAGGTGGGCGTCGAGCACTACCGCCGGCACATGCCTCACTGCATGGGCGCGCTCTACTGGCAGCTCAATGACTGCTGGCCCGTCGCCTCATGGAGCTCCCTTGAATTCACCGGCAAATGGAAGGCGCTCCACCATGTCGCCCGGCGGTTCTACGCGCCGGCCATCGTCAGCGCGCACGTCCCGGGTGACGAGGACACGATCATCGGCAATTACCGCATAACCACGGTGGACGAGGTCCACCTCCACACGGTTTACGACGCGCCCAAGCCGGCGCGGGGGGAATTGCGCTGGGAGCTTTTCCACCTGGATGACCATGTGCTCGCGCGCGGCCGGAAGAAAGTCGCCCTGCATCCCGGCGAGAGCCTGAGACAGCAGACCCTGCGCTTCGGGAAGCTGATGGCGCAGCACGGCCGTGACAACCTGCACCTGCGGATCGCCCTCGTGATACGTGGCCGGCGCGTGAGCGAGGAGACCGTGTTTCTCTCTCCTCCGCGCTACCTTAATTTGCAGCGGGCCAAAACCAAGGTCGTCATCCGGCCGGTTTCGCCGCTGGCAGCCGACGTCACGTTCCGTACCTCGGCGTTCCAACACCGGTTCGCCTTCGACCTGCCCGGCCTCGCCCACCGCAGCAGCGACAACTATTTCGAATTGTATCCCGACGAGCCCAAGACCGTACGGGTGAACTTCACCCAGCCCCAGTCTCTCCGGAAACTGCGGGCCGCCCTCGTCTACCAATCGCTCGTCGACACTTACTAGCCCAATCCCACCCGCCCCATGCAAGACCCCGCCACCTCCGCCAAGAGCACCGCGACCCCGCCCGAAGATCGCGTGCCGGTCCGCACCAAGATCGCCTACGGCCTCGGCGGCTCCATCGACATGTGGGGCCACTGGCTCTACCCGAACCTCGCCTATCCGGTCTTCAATATTTTCCTCGGCCTCTCCCCGCAGCTGGTGGGCACGGCGCTGATGCTCATCCGCCTCGTGGACGCGCTCTCCGATCCATTTTTCGGCTGGCTGTCGGACAATGCGCGCACCCGCCTCGGTCGCCGCCGGCCGTTCATTCTGGTCGGCACGGTGTTTGCCGGCCTGGGGCTGCCCCTCCTGTTCTTCGTGCCGTCCGGGTGGAGCGGCAACCAGCTGTTCTGGTGGATGCTGGTCTCGAGCCTGATCTACATCCCGTTCGTCAGCTGCTTCAACATGCCCTATCAGAGCCTGGGCAATGAGCTGACTCCGGACTACCACGAGCGCACCAGCGTCATGTCCTACAAGATGGTGATCCAGAAATTTTTCGAGGTCGCCTTCTTCGTCGGCCTGCCCTTCACGAACCTCGCGATCTTCACCATCACCGCCACGGGCAAGCAGAACATCCTGCTCGGCGTGCAGGTCTTCTGCGGCCTGCTCGGTTTGCTGATGCTGGTCAACGGCCTGCTCGTGTTCTTCAACGTCAAGGAGCGCTACTACGCCGGCGTCGCCGCCCGGCAGCAGGAGAAAGTGTCGCTGAAGGAGTCGATCTACGAGACGATGCGGTGCGCTCCGTTCCGGCTGAAGATCATCGCCGGGCTCTGCTTCTCGCTCGGTTCCAGCATGGTCGGCTCCCTCGGTTACTACGCCACGGTCTATTATGTCGCCGGCGGCGACACCAAGTCCGGCAACAACTGGAACGGCGTGATGGGCGCGGCCTGGATGATCGGCGGGTTCATCGGACCGCCGGTGCTGGCGGCCATCTGCCGCCACCTCGGCAAACGCCCCTCGGTGCTGCTGGTCTGCGGCATCGGCTTCGCCATGTATGGCGCCACCTGGTTTCTCTACACGCCCTCTCTGCCTTGGCTGCAGGTGCTCTCCTCCGGCTCCATGGCCTTCGTCGCCGCGAGCTACTACATGATGGATCAGACGATCGGCGCGGACATCATGGACTACGACGAGCTCAACACCGGCAAGCGCCGCGAAGGCGCCTTCTCCGCCTGCGGCTCCTGGATGAACAAAGCCGGCAACGCCCTCGGCTATTTTCTCGCCGGCCAGGTGCTGGCCCTGACCGGCTTCTCCGCCGAAAAAGCCGCGCAGAGCCCCGAGACAATCTTCTGGATCCGCGCCTTGCTCGCCGGCATCCCGATCGCGGGCGTGTGCCTCGCCGCGATATTTTGGTGGCGCTATCCGCTGACCCAGCAGAAAGTCGCCGAAATCCGCGTGCAGCTCGAGGCCCGCCGCGGCAAAGTCTGAGTTCACCCCCCGCCCCGTCACCCCACTCATGTCCACCACCCCCACCGACAAACTCAGCCAAAAAGAGAAGATCTCCTACGGCTTCGGCGACTTCGCCTCCTGCCTTTACTGGAAATCGATCTCCGACTTCCTGCCGATTTTCTACACGGACGTCCTCGGCATCACCGCCGTGGCCGCCGGCACCCTGCAGGGCGTGAGCCGCTCGTTCGACGCCATCTTCGACGTCGTCATCGGCATGCTCGGTGACCGCACGAAGTCCCGCTGGGGCAAGTTCCGGCCCTACCTGCTCTTCACCTGCATTCCGATGGCCATCCTCGGCGTCCTGACCTTTTACGTTCCGGACTTCGACGCGAAAGCGAAGCTGACCTGGGCCTACGTCACCTACAACGCCCTGATGCTGATCTACACCACGATCAACATTCCCTACACCGCGATGCTCGGCGTGCTCACGCCCAACACCGCGGAGCGGGCCACGCTCTCCTCCTACAAATTCATTGGCGCGTTCGGTGGGGGCATCGTGATCACCGCCTGCCTGATGAAATCGACCAAGGTGGGCGGCTGGCTGAACGCCACCACGCCGGCCCAGGGCTGGTTCTGGTCCTTCGTCATTGTCGGCGTGATCTCGACCCTTTCGTTCCTGGTGGTGTTCCTCAATACGAAAGAACGGGTCCAGCCGCCCAAGGCCCAGCAGACCTCCGTCGCCCGCGACCTGGGCGATCTCTTCACCAACCGGCCGTGGTGGATCCTCCTCGCCACGACGATCACCTTCATCTTCTTCTGCTCCCTGCGGGGCAGCGTGGAGACATACTATTTCAAGTATTACGTCGGCTCGCAGACGCTCCTGGGGCGGACGTGGGACTGGGAAAGCCTGGTCTCGATCTTCAAGACCAGCAACCAGGCGCTCTCCCTGATCGGCGCGTTCTTCGTGCCCTTCATCGTCCGCCGTCTCGGCGGCAAACCGACGTTTGTGCTGTTGTTCGCCATCGCGATTGGCTCGACCAGCGCATTTTACTTCCTGAAGCCCGACCAGCTCTGGCTGATCCTGGGCATCAACGCGCTCGGCTCGATCACCGGCGGTCCCCTCAGCGCCCTCATGGCGGCGATGTATGCCGACACGGCCGACTACGCCGAATGGAAGACCGGGCGTCGCGCCACGGGACTCGTTTTCTCCGCGTCGATCTTCGCCCAGAAATTCGGCTGGGGCTGGGGCGGCGCGATTTCGCTGATCATGCTCAACTCCGTCGGCTTCGTCGCCAACCAGGCCCAGACGCCGGAAATGCTCCATGGCCTGGTCAAGTTAATGAGCCTTTACCCCGCCGCTTTCGGTGTGCTGGCGGTCATAATCCTGGTGGTCCTCTACCCGCTCAACGAAACCAAGATGGCGCAGATCTCCGCCGACCTGAAGTCCCGCCGCGAAGTCGATGCCGCTTCCCCAGCGGTATAATCCGGCCGGAATCCTAAACGAAGGCGCGCCTGTTGGGCGCGCCTTTGTTTTCAGTCGGCGGCTTTCTCCAGCCGGTCGTACCAGTTGAGCTTGATATAGCCCGTCGTGACCGCGAGCAGCACCGCGATGCCGGCGGCCACCGTCCATTGCTGCAGCACAAGGTAGATGGGCAAAGTGACGAGGCAAAGCTGCCAGACGATGCCGACGGCGACGTTGGAAAGGTCGCGCGCGGCGTTGCGATTTGGCGCAAACGAAGCGTCCTCGGCGATGACCTTCGCGCGGATCGGCCCCCACCAGCCCCAGGGGTTCACGGTGCGATAGAATTTCTTCAGCACGGCGTCATCCTCGGGCTTGGTCAGCAGCGTGCCGGCCAGACAGCCGATGACCGAGATGACGAGCAGCCCGGGGAACATATAAATCATGTTGAAGCTGTGGCCAACGAGGAGGGTGGCCACCGGGGGAATGGCCATCGCGCCGCCCACACCGGCGATCATGCCCCAGAAGTAACCGTAGCCATTGAAGCGCCACCAATACCACTTGAGCACGTTGGCCACGACAAAGCCGCTGTAGAGCGAGCCCACCAGCCACATCATCACGTCCGTGATGCGGGTCGTGACCAAACCGAAGGTGATGCCGATGGCGAGGAAGGCGAACGAGACCAGCCGGCTGAGCGCGACTTCCTTTTTCCCGCCGGCATTGGGGTTGATGAAGCGCTTGTAGATGTCGTTCACCACGTAGGCCGGGGCGGCATTGAGCGTCGCGGCGAAGTTGGACATGAACGCCGCAGCGAGGCCGGCGAGGAGGAAGCCCAGCACGCCCGTCGGCACCTGTTTGCTGAGCACGATGGGGAGGATCTTCTCAAAGTCGGGTGTGCCCATCGATTTCAACTGCGGCATGGTGAACGCCAGCGCGAGCACGGTGATGCCGGCGATCATCAGGTAGCGGGGAAACATCAGCACCACGGTCACCATGCCGTTCATCAACTGGGCTTCGCGCGGATTACGCGTGGCCAGAATGCGCTGCATGTCGTAGTTCGGCGCCGGGCCCGCCAGGCTGGCCAGTACGCCCTTGAAAAACATGAGCCCGATGATGACCGAGAAGAATTCGTTGCCGTCCTGCGCGATGACTTTGTTGGCTGATTCCAGAATGCCGGTCCAATCGATGCCCAGCTTCCAGCCGAAGAACGGATTCATCCAGCCCGCGGGAATGTTGGCCGCAATCATCGCCGGCGAGACCTTGACGATCGCAATGACCCCGATGGTCAGGGCGGTGAGCGTGAGAATGGTGAACTGGGCCACCTCGGTGATGACCACGCTCACCATGCCACCCTTGATGGCGTAAAGGGAGGTCACCCCGAGCAGAATCATGGCGTAGATGTTTTCGTCGGTGAAGATACCCGTGGTCGCACCCGTGAAATGCCACGGCAGCATCACGACGGCAAACTTGCCGATGCCCTTGAAGGCATAGGCCAGGAGGCCGACGACATTGATGAGCGCGAAGATCACCACGCTCATGTGGGCGAACGTGCCCCCGGTGCCGCCGAAGCGCGTCTGGATCCATTGCGCCCCGGTCAGGACGTTCGAGCGCCGCATCCATGCACTCATGAACATCATCAGGAAAATCTGGTTGAACGTCGGCCACATCCACGGGAGCCAGATGCTTTTCACGCCGTAGAGAAACAGCGCGTAGACGAGCCACATCGTGCCCGCGATGTCGAACATGCCCGAGGCGTCCGATACGCCGAGGATATACCATTTCATGGATTTGCCGCCGAGGAAGTAGCTGTCGAGATCCTTGGCGCCCTTGCGCGAGACCCAGAGGCCAAGCATAATTACGACGACGAAATAGCCGATGATGATGCTGATATCGAGAGCGTGCAGATGCATGGGGGAGGGGGTGGCGAACCCTAGGGGGTGGGAAGACGGGGCAGGGTTCGCCCGGGAAGATAACGGCAACTCATGTTTTCAGGGCAAATACATCTTCGATTCTTCTGAATGTTATTTTAAAACAGCCCCACCCTCGTTCTGCCTCACGGGGCATGCTTGCCTACCAAGTCCAATGAGCGCAGTATCAGGAAATGCGGCCCCAGGTGCTCCTGATTTTCCAGACGCGTTTCGAGGAATGCACCGCCATGCTCAAGGGCATCGCCCACTTCGAACGCAACCACCAGCTCTGGGTCGGCTTCCTTGACGATGAAGCCCGGGCTGAAAGCGACCCGCTGTGGTTGCGCAGCAAGAAATGGGACGGCGTCATCAGCCGGCACACTACACGGATGCTGGCGCAGGCCTGCACCGAGCTCAAACTGCCGCTGGTCGACCTGAACGACACCGAGCCGTTTCCCGGTGTGCCCAAGATCCGTCCCGACAACGTTGGATTTGGCCATCTGGGTGCGGAGCATTTCATCGAGCGTGGCTACCAACATTTCGGCTTCGCCGGATTTTCGAACTATGGGTGGTCACGCGAACGCCGCGACGGCTTTGCCGAAGCCCTGCGGCTGGCGGGACGCTCGTGTGACGTTTTCGACGTGAGCTATCCTGGCGACCTGACTCCTTTCTGGGACGCCGAGCAAATCTCCGCCTTGGTCAATTGGTTGAAACGGCTGCCCAAACCAGTCGGCATCATGGCCTGCAACGATATGCGGGCGCAACAGATCATAAGTGCGGCGCACGCCAGCGACATTCTCGTCCCCGAGGAAGTTGCCGTCCTTGGCGCCAATAATGAACCGATCCGGTGCGAACTAGCCTATCCTCCCCTTTCAAGTGTAAATCCAAATGCGTTTCAATCTGGCTATAAAGCAGCCGAGACATTGGCCGCACTCATGACCAAACG
>JAYUBB010000092.1:0-6799 GCA_043741015.1 Opitutaceae bacterium | reverse complement strand
GCGGCTCCGGGATCATCCGACGATCTGCACAGAACATGGTTCGGCTCTGACTCCGGCGCCCACTATCGGTTCCACTATTTTGCAAACACACCCTAGCCCGCAACGCCTTGTTCGATTTTGGCTTTCCTGTGTAAAAAGCGACTGTTTGGAGGGAAGACGGCAAAGGAGTGGCCAGAAGCATCTCGTAGTCGAGTGCCGTTCCGCCAATCCGAAGCTCCTCCAGCTTGGTCAGATGCGCTAGCCTACCTATCCGGCTAAGTTTTTTGCAATTGAACGCAGCCAATCGGAGCAATTCAGGCGAAGCCTTTTCCAAATCAATCGATTTCAGGCGTATCTGGTCCTCGATTCTAAGACTCTGTAGCGAAGGGAATCGACTGAGGTCGCCGACGTCAGAAAAACCCAAAACGCGAATGATATCGAGGTGTGTCAACTTTGGATGGTGGACTTCCTGTATATTTGCCCTCCCTCCCAAGATGATCGTGAGCTTCCGCAGGTCAGGGATATCACTAACCACCTCCAGCGATTGCTTCTTCGAGAATGATCCAAGACTTAGGCGGCTTAGAACAAAAATGCTGACGCGACAGCGAATGAAAATCCCCGGCTCCGCATGGAGCCGGGGATTTTTCGTTATGAGTGCCCCTTAGGATGATCGATTCTTGCGCGACACACCGAACAAGCAAGGCGGCTGAACCGGTTCAGCGGGACGCCTCAGACCGTGCTACGCGCGGACATGGTATCATGGGGCTATCGGCCAAGGCTACCGAGGCGGGCCCTTATCGCAGCGGAGATCTTTCCCATGCGGAAAGAAATGTCCTCCATAGCCTTGGGAAGGCGGCGTTCCGCAAAGCCTGCCGCCACCTTCGCACCCGGCTCGACCAATTGGCCAAGCGCACGCTTCATCAAATCGGCCTTGGCGAGGCATTGCCGGCTTGATTATGCCGGAGATGTCGTGCTCACGGGAGCAGGTCGTGCTCCCGCGCCCAATGGTCGAATTCTGCCTCAAGCACATCGAAGCTCTCGATGATGAAAAGCGTGTCCTGAAAATGCCAGATGTCGTAGGGCTGGGTCGCGAGGCGTTCCAGCGTGCATGGCACCTTGGTCACCTTGTCGGTGAGACTGTGCTGGGTTTCGCCGGAAGAGGAGATGATCCCATTGCCGTAGATGCGCAGACCGCCCGGATTGCGGATCAGGCCGAACTCCACCGTGAACCAGTAAATGCGCGTAAGCCCCTCCATCACTCCCGGGTCGCGGCACGCCACTGCCGCCTGGCCCAGCTTCTGGTAGAAATCCGCAAAACGCGGATGTACGATCATCGGCGTGTGGCCGAAGATGTCGTGAAAACAATCCGGCGCCGGCGTGTAGTCTAGTTCGCTGCGGCCGCGGATGTAGTCGGTGCACGGAAAAACCCGGCGGGCGAGATGCCCAAAGAAATCCCCCGCGTCCAGCAGGCCCGGAGTGCGGGCGATCTTCCAGCCCGTGAGGCGGTCGAGCTTGCGAGATACGTCCGCCAACGCCGGAATCCGGTCGCGCTCGAGTCCGAGCAGGCGCAGACCGTGCAGAAACTCATCCGCCGCGCGGCCCGGCAACAGCGCCTCCTGACGCGCATAGAGGGTTCGCCAGACCTCCTGCTCGTCTGGCGTGTAGGCGGGATAGGCACAATCGTCGCCAATGGGAATCGGACCGGTGAGCTTGATCGGGATGCACCGTGAATCGGAACCGTCCTGCATCGGGGTTTCGGGGCGGGCGGGCGACGAGGGGAACGTCATGGACGGAGAGTAGCTTTTTGTCGCTGGAATGACCATACGGCGAACGGCGTAAAACACCGGACGATGCGGCGGAACCGGCCGGTCGCGCCCGGAAAGATTGGACTGCACGAGTTTCCGGCGACATTTTCCGGTACTCCCGTCATGCGTCTCGCGACCCTCCTGCCTTCCGCCAGTAACCAAGCGGTGCCCGCCCTCGCCTTGCCCGACGGCACCTGGGTTCCGCTGGCGGCATTCCATGGCACCAGTTTGCTCCGACTCGAAGATCATCTGTCCCGGCTGCTGGTGCAGGCGGCCCAAATCAGTACGCAGGCGGCCGCCTGGCCGGGGCCGAGACTGCACCCGGGCGAGTACAGCTTCCTTCCTCCCATCGTCCGGCCGCCGGCCTTTCGGGATTTCTACGCCTTCGAGGCGCACGTCAAAACCGCCCGGGCGAAGCGTGGCCTCGACGTGCCGGCCGCCTGGTATGAGCTGCCGGTATTTTATTTTTCCAACCATAACGCGCTTATCGGCCACGACGCTTCGGTCTTTGCGCCAGCCGGGTCCCACGAGCTTGATTACGAACTGGAATTGGGCGTCGTGATCAGCCGGGGCGGACGCGACATTCCGCCCGATCGGGCTTGGGAGCATGTGGCAGGCTTTACGATAGTGAACGACCTGAGCGCGCGCGACCTGCAGCGCCAGGAAATGTCTGTCGGACTCGGTCCCGCCAAGGGCAAGGACTTCGCCACGGCAGTGGGCCCGTGGCTGGTGACGCGCGAGGAGTTCGCCGACCGGATCAAGGGCGAGCAGCTCAACCTCGAAATGACCGCCCGCGTGAACGGCCGTGAGCTCTCCCGCGGCAACGTGGCGAGCCTGCACCACTCGATCCCCCGGCTGGTCGCCCAAGCTTCCCGCGATGCGGAACTGTATCCCGGTGACCTGATCGGCACCGGCACCGTCGGCACCGGCTGCATCCTGGAACTCGGGCCGGAACACACCGGCGGATGGCTGAAGCCCGGCGATGTCGTCGAGCTGGAGATCGAGCGCCTCGGCGTGCTGCGGACCACGATCGTGCCCCGGCCTGCCGCCGCTATCGGTTGAGTAAGGCCGCCACCTGGGTGCGGCCACCAACCCCAAGCTTCGCATAGATCGCCGACAACTGGGTCTTGATTGTCAGCGGACTACGCCGCAGTTCGGCTGCGATCCGTCTCGTCGGCAGGCCTTCGCGCACCCCCATCACGACCTCGCGCTCCCGCGGCGACAGCCGCCCCAGCACGGCCACCGCGCCCGGGGAAAGCGGGCGGTTGCGGTCGCCCCGCGGCCGGCGGTAATCAAGCTGGATGCCGAAGGCCGGCCGGCGCTGCGTGTTTTGCCCGATCGCCCGCAGGACAATCTGGGCATGCAGCCCGAGCGCGTGGTCGCTCACGATCACCGGTCGCGAGGCGAAGCCCTGATTTCGGGCCCGCGACTGCTCCCATTGTGCCTTCAGGTCGGCGCAGGCGTGGAGCAGCGCCGCAGGCACGCGGAAATTGCGGCGGGGATTGAGCGCGGCGGCCTTGCGCTCCCCATGGTTCCACACCGCGCAGCCGTTGGCGGCCTCACCATTATACCAGATCGTCCGCAGCTCCCAGTCGAGCAGCAGGAGACCAATCGGCATATCCTCGAGCATCGTGGCAAAGTGCGCCGCCAGCGGGCCCGCCTCTTCGCGGGCGAGGGCCCGGCGCAGGACTGCATAGACGCGGGGCCGGAGCTTCGCTTCGCCGAGGGAAAACGCGGGAGGGGGCACGACGCCATCCAAGTGGAGACGGCGGCGGCATGCAACACGTCGTCGGAGGAATTACTCCCTATGGCGTATGGCGGCAAAACCCCATCGGGTCTACAGTGGGGCTGTTCTCCCACCCCCTCCCCCGACATGAGCACCACCTACTTCGAATCCGCCGTGGGACGCAAAAGCGGCATAAACCCGCTCGGCCTCAAGGGCATTGATCACATCGAGTTCATCGTCGATGACGCCGACCAGTGGCGTGACTTCTTCGTCGGGAAATACGGCATGTCCTGCCGCTTCTATGCCGACGAGCAGTCCGGGGTGAAGGGCCGGCGCGCCCATGTCGTCGGACAGGGCCGCATCAACTTCCTGATCGCCGAGCCGGCGGGCACCGGGATGGAGGCGGATTTCCTGCGCTGGCACCTGGAGAAGCACGGCTGCGGCGTGCGCGACGTGGCCTTCCGGGTCAAGGACGCGCGGCTGGCTCTCACCGAGGCAGGCCGCCGCGGCGCCAAAATCGTCCGCCCGCTGGACGAGCACGCGGAATTCAACGGCGGGTCCATCGCCACCTATGGCGACACGATCCATACCTTCATCGAGCGCAAGCCGCACACTGATTTCGCCCCCGGCTACCGGCCGGTGTCCGGCGGCGTCGAGGAGGGCGACATCCATTTCGCCATGATCGACCATGTCGTCGCCAACGTGGAGCACATGGAGGAATGGGTGAAATACTACGAGGAGGTCTTCGGCTTCGACCTTTTCATGCACTTCGACATTAACACCGGCCGCAGCGCCCTCATGTCGAAGGTGATGAGTTCGACCGATGGCTGGGTGAAGATGCCGATCAACGAGCCGTCGTCGCAAAACTCGCAGATCCAGGAGTTCCTCGACCGCTACAACGGCCCCGGCGTCCAGCACATCGCACTCCTCACGCCCAGCATCATCGATACCGTCGCGGAGATGCGCCGCATGGGCCAGGATTTCCTCGACGTGCCCGACACCTACTATGACGCCGAGTTTGACCAGCGCATTGGCGAGATCGCGGAGGACAAGGCCCTGCTCCGGCAGTTGAAGATCCTCGTGGACCGCGATCATGACGGCTACCTGCTGCAACTGTTCACCAAGTGCGTCTTCACCCGCCCGACGCTCTTCTTCGAGGTCATCCAGCGCCACGGCGGCGCGAAGGGTTTCGGCGAAGGCAACTTCCGGGCCCTCTTCGAGGCCATCGAACGCGAGCAGGCGAAACGCGGCTCGCTCTGAAAGATAGCAGGGGTGAACCCGGCCGGGCCGATCCTTCCCCTCGCACTTCTCCTCTCCCCCATGCCCCATTACCTCAAACTCGGCCAGACTCCCCGCAAGCATCATATCAGGCTGCCGCGGGAGAAAGCCGCCAGCTACCGGGGCGAGGGCCTGCACTACGAGCACGTCATCACAACCGAGGGTTTTGACCGGGCTTACAGCATCGCCTATCACCTCAAGCCGCCGACCCGTGTCAAGCAGGTGGAACTCTGGCGCGAGGCGACGCTGCGGCCCGGCGCGCCCACCCCGCTGCGCCACCATCACCTGAAATCCGCCGGTCTGGCGCGCGCGGGCGATCCTTACACCGGCCGCGTGCCGCTGATGTTCAACGCCGACATCGTCTGCCATCGCTGCCGGCCCGCGACCGCGATGGCGAAGGACTATGACTTCTACCGCAACGGCCGGAGCGATGACGTCATTTTCGTCTGGGCCGGCGGCGGCTGGCTCGAATCGCAATACGGCCGGCTTCGCTACAAGCAGGACGACTACCTCGTCATCCCGCGCGGGACCATCTACCGGCTCGTCCCCGACGAGATCACGCGGGAGGACTATCTCATCCTTGAATCGGCCCATCCCGTCCGCATTCCGGAACGCTATCTGCACCCCGAGGGGCAGATCCGGATGGGGGCACCCTACAGCGAGCGCGACTTTCACGGCCCGACCGAAATCCTCGCCCACGACGAGGAGGGCGACTTTGCCGTGCTGACGAAGGACCGGAACCGTTTCACGCGGAACATCCTGGCCGGCCATCCGCATGATGTCGTCGGCTGGGACGGCTGCATCTACCCGTTCACGTTCAACGCGAATGATTTTGAGCCCATCACCGGCACGGTCCACCTGCCACCGCCGATCCACCAGACTTTCGAGATCAACGGGTTTGTCATCTGCACCTTCGCCCCGCGCCATCTCGACCATCACGCCGAGGCCATCAAAGTGCCGTGGGCGCACGACAACACCGAGGCCGACGAGGTCCTGTTCTATGTGCGCGGTAACTTCGGGTCGCGCAAGGGTGTCGAACCCGGCTCCTTCACCCTTCATCCGCAGGGCATTCCGCACGGCCCGCATCCGGGCACCACGCTCAAGAGCTTCGCGCACGACCGCACCGAGGAACTCGCCGTGATGTTCGACACCCAGTATCCCCTCCAGCTCACCGCCGAGGCGCTCGCGCTCGACGATCCCCACTACCCGCTGTCGTGGCTGGAGTGAAGGCCGCCGCCCCGCCGCATTGCATTGATCCGATGATCCTCGATTTCGAAAAGCTCTCCCCGCGCGAATCCTACCCGTGGCTGATCAGCGCCATCAGCCCGCGGCCCATCGCCTGGGTCTCCACCATCTCCGCCGAGGGCAAAACCAATCTCGCGCCGTTCTCGTTCTTCCAGGGCGTGTGCGCCAGCCCGCCGACCCTGCTCTTCTCCGGAGCCAATGATCGCACTGGAAAAAAGAAGGATAGCGTGGTCAACATCGAGCAGGTGCCGGAGTTCGTCGTCAACGTCGTGCCCTATGCGCTGCGCGAGGCGATGAACGCCACTTCCGCCCCGCTCCCGCACGGCGAAAGTGAATTCGACAGATTCAACATCGCCACGGCGCCCTCCGCGCGGGTCCGGCCGCCGCGCGTGGCCGCCGCTCCGGTGTCGTTCGAGTGCAAGCTCGACCGCGTTGTCCGCATCGGCGAGGGCCCGCTCGCGGGCAACGTTGTGTTCGGCACCGTCCTCTGCCTGCACGTGAGCGAGGCCGTGCTCGGGCCGGACGGCCTGATTGATCCGCGCAAACTCGACACCATCGGCCGCATGGGCGGCGACAACTACACCCGCACCACCGAGCTGTTCACGATCAAACGGCCCGCCTGATCTTCCCCCGAAGCCGCCAAAAAACCTAGCGCCTCCTTAGGGTGTGTTTGCAAAATCAATGAGTGAGCCAATCAAGGATCGCCGCGAGACAAACGAAGCCGAGGAAGGTCTCGGCCAGTTTGTCGTAGCGGGTGGAGATGCGG
>JAYUBB010000091.1:0-2022 GCA_043741015.1 Opitutaceae bacterium | reverse complement strand
CCGTCACCAAGACCACGCTTGATGCCGCCGCCAATGCGCTCGCGCAGGACACGGCGGTGCGGGGCAAGGAGGCCTACCGCGAGATCGGTGAGACGCTGCCGGGATTCACGCTGCTGGACCAGGAGGGTCGCACGGTTTCCGCCAGCCGCTTCCGCGGCAAACGGATCGTGCTCAATTTCATTTTCACCCGCTGCCCGGTGGCGACGATGTGCCCGGCCGCCACGTTGCGGATGGCCGCGCTGCAGAAGGCGGCCCGCGAGGCCGGCGTGAAGGACTTCGAGCTCGTCTCCATCTCGATGGATCCCGAATACGACACGCCCGGCGTGCTCCGCGAATACGCCGAGACCCGCGGGCTCGACACCACCAACTGGTCGTTCCTCACCGGGCCCGACGCCGCGGTGCGGCACCTGCTCGCGCAGCTGGGCGTGATCCGCGAGTTCGAGGGCGCCACAATCAAGCACACGCTGGCCACCGTGCTCATCGATGAGCAGGGGCGCATCGTCCATCGCGTGGATGGCAGCGCCTGGCAGATCGAGGACTTTGTCCGGCGGTTGAAGAAGGAAGGAGGCAATTGAAACACTCTTTGCCTGTCCTCCTGAGCGGCGCGAAGGATCCGGAATGTCCGGCGATGCGGTCGCGCCGCCGGCTCCTTCGCGTTGCTCAGGATGACAGCCATCATTGGTCATGAGCAATCCGGAATTCACCCCCCGGACTGATCCTGCGCAGAAGCGCCAGATCTGGCTCATCACGGGCGTGGCGCTGGTGCTGTATCTGGCGGTGCGCCTGCTGCCCGCCGGATCCAATGTGAACCACATGGATTTTCGCATGGAAGGGAAGGGCGTGCTGGAGTTTTGCGATCCGGCGAATCCCCAGTTCATTCCCGTCGTCGCGGTGCGCTCCCCGGTGGCCATGGCGCTCCAGCCGGAGCGCGAGCCGGCGAAAGACGAGCCGGTTGAAATCACGCTTACGCTCCGCACCGCCAGCGGCAAACCGATCGGGCCGGCCGACCTGCTCGTTGCGCACACGCGCAAGCTGCACCTGCTCGTGGTGGACCCGACCCTTACCGACTACCAGCACATCCATCCCGAGCCGGGCCGGCGGGACGGAGAGTGGAGATTCAACCTGACCCCCGGGCGCGCGGGGCTCTACCGGGTCTTCGCCGATTTCACGCCGGTCGCGACCCAGCGCGGGCTCTACGCCTCGGCTGATGTCACCGTGCGGGGACCGGTGGCCACCGTCATCACCAATGCGAGCGCCACTTATCAGGAACGCGGCTATAATTTCGAACTGGTGCTCCCGCCTGTATTGCATGCAGGCCAGCCCACGGTTTTGCGCTTCCGGATCGAGAGCCAGGGCGCGGTCCGGGCGCCCGTGCCGTTGCAGCCGGTCATGGGCGCCTTCGCCCATCTGGTGACGTTCGACGAGGCGCGCAGCGGATTCGCCCACCTGCATCCGGTGGAAAGCGACCTGTCGAAGCCGCCCGATGCCCTGCGTCCGGAACTGAATTTCAAGGTCACCATCCCGGCATCCGGCCGCTACGTCATCTGGGCGCAGGTAAAACTCGACGGCGAGGAGATCTTCGCCCCGTTCTGGGTGGACGTGCTGCCCTGAGGCGATTTCCCGGCGGGGTCGCGGTGGCTCCAACAGAACAAATGGAGTGCGGGCGACCTCGCCCGCATTTCTTCACACCGGCTCGCCGGAGAGCGCCATCACCTCGCCCGAGTCGGTGGCGAGGTATTGGCCGAGCTCCGTGCCGGGGAAACTGCCGAAGACACCGGGGTGGCAGCGCAGCAGACCTTCGCGTGCGAGCCGCACGATGCTGCGCTGGTTGAGCCCGGGATCGTTGCAAAAGTAGTGGTCGCGCGCACGGTTGGGCCACACAAGGCTGCCGCGCAGCACGTCGCCGATCAGCGCCTCGCCATTGGCGAGCACGATGGAGACGGAGCCGGCGGTGTGACCGGGCGTGGGCAGCACGCGGGCGCGGAGGCCGTAGGGCTCGAGCGCGATGCCCTCCTTGAAAAC
>JAYUBB010000090.1:0-20301 GCA_043741015.1 Opitutaceae bacterium | reverse complement strand
GCCGAGCGTAACCCAGCCGAGGTCCAACTGCACCTTCGTGTGCCACTTCGCCTCCGTGGCTGCCATGACTTCCCGACGCAGCAAGGCGGCGTCACGATCGAGGGTCAGCATCGAAATGGCACCCACCCCAAGCAGCACCAGCGGAGTCAGCAACAGACCGAGACCGAGGGCGATCCACCACCCGACGGAACGGTGCCGGGTGAAGGAAGGAGGAGTGGCAGGGTTCATGGCGAAATTGTATTGAGATTCGAGGGTGGGTGAGGCTTTACGCCCCGACTGATAAATTCGCGCATCCTTTGTCGCGGCATAAAGCCGCTCCCACATTCTGAGGTTCGGTTCTCAGGCTTCGTCGTCCTTGGTTTTAGCCGCCTTGATCTTCACGCGGAGGTGCTTGAGCGGCTCGATATTCAGGTTTTCGGCGACCTTGGCAATCTGGTCGGCGTTGATGTTGCCCACGATATTGACGAGCACCGCCTCACCATTGTGGTCGATAACCGTGACGACCAGGCCCTCGATGATGTCGTCCCCGCGCTGCTTGACGTGGATATCCACGTTGTCGCCACCGTCCTGCTCGCGGACTGTGACCATCTGGGTCCAGCCCTGTGACTCCAGCTTGTGGCGAATGGAATCGATCTGTGCGATCGTGTCCTTGCGGTTGGAATCGTCGAGACTCACGACGTTGACGCGGATGCGCTTGAGATTGCCGATGAGCTCAGCGGCCTCGGGCTCCTGCCGGGCGGCCAGTTTGGCGGCGAACTTCAGCATGCCGGTCGAGAGATTGACCTCGACAAACTTGCCCTTGGCCGAAGCCATGAGCTGACCGACATCGACATAGCCGGGCTCAGCCTCGGCGGCGAATGAGACAGCAGACAACACCGCGGACAAGCCAGCGGCGGCAACAAGTAAACGGAGGGATTTCATGGGGGACTCGGTTGAGGTTGGCATCCGACCAAAGTGACCGGATGTCTTCATCACACCGCCCACCCGCCCAAAGTTGCAGATTGTTTCGCACGTGACGTCTTGCCATCGGCGGCGGTGAGCCACAAGTCATTGCTCCCCACCCGCACCGCTTGTCCCGCCTCTCCTTCACCATCGAGAAAGAATGCCCCGGCTCTCAGGCCCGGGCGGCAAGCTTCCAGACCTCGCACGGCAAGGTGAGCACCCCGGTCTTCATGCCTGTGGGGACTCAGGCGACGGTCAAGAACATGACCGTCGAGGGCCTGAAGACCGTCGGTGCCCAGGTGCTCCTCGCCAACACCTATCATCTGTTGCTCCGCCCGGGTCCCGAGGTCTTCAGGAAATTCGGCGGCATCCACCGGTTCATGAACTGGGACCGGCCCGTGCTCACCGATTCGGGCGGCTTCCAGATCTTTTCCCTGCCCGAATCCCGCGCCGTGACGGAGGCCGGCGCCCGGTTCCGCAGCTACGTGGACGGGGAACTCCATTTCCTCTCGCCCGAGTCGAGCATCGAGATGCAGCGGATCATCGGCAGCGACATCATGATGGTGCTCGACCAGTGCATCGCGTCCACCGCGTCACACCTCGAGGCCGAGGCCACCATGCACCTGACCCATCGCTGGGCGGAACGCTCCTTGCGCGCGCGCGGCGATTCACCGGCCGCGTTGTTTGGCATCGTGCAAGGTGCCTGCCACCGTGACCTCCGCCTCCGCAGCGCTGAGTATCTGCGAGCCTTGCCGTTTGACGGTCTGGCCATCGGCGGTCTCGCCGTCGGCGAAACTCACGAGCAACGCTACGAATTCACCGGCCTCACCACCAATCAACTGCCCAAAGAACTCCCGCGCTACCTCATGGGTGTAGGCACCCCCATCGATATCCTGGAATCCGTGCACCGGGGCGTGGACATGTTCGACTGCATCATACCGACGCAGCTCGCGCAGCGCGGCACGGCCTTCTCTTCCCACGGGCGCCTGCACTGCCGGCGCGCCATCTATAAATTTTCCGAGGAACCGCTCGATGCGCGCTGCGATTGCTCAACCTGCCGCCAGTATTCGCGAGCCTACCTGCACCATCTCATCAAGTCCGACGAGGTCCTTGGCTGGCAGCTCCTTTCGGTCCACAATCTCGCCTTCTATCAACGGCTCATGGCCGAGATCCGCTCCGCTATTCTGTGTGGCGAATTCCTGTCCTACTACGAACGCCAGCGGATGGCCCTTGTGCGCGAAGACGAAGCCAACCCCGCGGTCCACCCTGCCCTGGCCCGCGTCCGCCTAACCCCTCGGCGGGGCGATTACGAAATCCTGACTTCGCCACAGGGCTTTTCCAGCATCCGCCAGCTCAGCTCCGGCGAGGTCATGCACTCCGTCTCCGCCCCCGCGGATGAAGCCAACCGGCTCTACATCGAGCAATCGCGCCTCGCCACCCGCCTGCGCCGCCGCCAGCCGGACGACGAACAACCGCTCGTCGTCTGGGATGTCGGCCTCGGTGCGGCGTCCAATGCCATGGCCGCGATCCATCGCGCGGAAGCCGAGTTTGCCACTGCCGGTCCGGCCACGCTGCGCCCGCTGCATCTCATCAGCTTCGAGCGCGACCTCGACCCACTCACCCTCGCCGCGCGCCACGCGTCGCATTTTCCCCACCTCCGTCATGGCGCGCCGCACGGGCTGCTCAACAAGGGACGCTGGGGCCACGCCTCGGGCTCCATCGACTGGCGGTTGCTCCGCGGCGATTTTCTCGAACACCTTGAGGCCGCCCCCGCACCCGATCTGATTTTCTACGATCCGTTTTCGGCCAGGACCGACACGGCGCTGTGGCACACCGGCGTCTTTGCGCGCATTCACCGGCACTGCCAGCCGGGCCCGGCGGAGCTCTACACCTACGCGTCCGGCACGGCCGTGCGGGTCGCGCTCCTCCTCGCGGGCTTCTTCGTGGCGGAAGGCGTCGGCACCGGGCCGAAAGCAACCACGACCGCGGCCTTCACCCGGCGCGAAGGCCCGGGCGACAATCCGACTGCGCTCCGACTCCTCGGCGCGGAGTGGCTTGCCCGCTGGCGGCGCAGTGACGCGAAATATCCTCCCGGACTCGACGAGGCGCAGCAGGCCGCGTTCGAGCAACGCATCGAACGCCACCCGCAGTTCGCGCCGCTAGCCCTTTAACGCCTGTCCGGTCAGCGAGCGCGACTCGCGGGTCAGCCCTTCCACCGGGCCGGCATAGACGATTTCACCGCCATCCGGGCCGCCACCCGGTCCGAGATCAATCACCCAGTCGGCCAGCCGGATGACATCGAGGTTGTGCTCGATGACGACAAGAGTGTTGCCGGTGTCGCGCAGTTTGAAGAGCAAGTCCATCAGCCGCTGGATGTCGGTCCAGTGCAGTCCTGTCGTGGGCTCATCGAGAATGTAGAGCGTGGTGCCCTGCTCTCGTTTGCTGAGCTCCAGTGAAAGTTTGATGCGTTGGGCCTCGCCGCCCGACAACGTCGTGGCCGACTGCCCGAGTTGCAGGTAGCTCAACCCGACGGCGTCGAGTGTTGCAAGTTTCTCCTTGATGCGCGGCATCGCCCGGAACAGCTCCATCGCTTCCCGCACCGTCAGCGCCAGCACATCGGCGATGCTTTTCCCGTGGTAACGCACCTCGAGAGTCTCGCGATTAAACCGCCGTCCGTCGCAGCTCGGACACGGCGCGTAGGCATCGGCCATGAACTGCATGTCGAGCCGGATCTGGCCGTCTCCCTGGCAGCGCTCGCAGCGTCCGCCGCGCACGTTGAAGCTGAAACGATTCGCCTTGTAACCGCGCACTTTGGCCAGCGGCAGCTTGGCGAACAGGTCGCGGAGCAGATCGAGCAGGCCGACGTAACTGGCCGGGTTGGAGCGCGGGCTGCGACCGATCGGCTCCTGGTCCACCACGACGGCTTTTTCGAAATGCTCCAGCCCGGTCAGGCCGCGATGGCGACCGGGAAAAATCTTGGTCGCACCGTTCAATTTCCGTGCCGCCGCGGTGGCGAGAATGTCGTTCACCAGCGAGCTCTTGCCCGAACCCGACACGCCTGTGACGCAGGTCAGCAAGCCGATCGGAAAGCACGCCTCGACATTCTTCAAATTGTGCTCGGCTGCGCCTTTCACCGTCAACCAGCGCCCGTCGGGCTCCCGGGCCGGGGCGTCTTTGACGACCCCTTCCTTGCCCGCGAGATAGGCACCGGTGCGTGAGTCCTTCGGTGGCAGCTTGGCGCACTCGGCCGGCGAACCGTGAAAAAGAACCTGCCCGCCCTCGGTGCCGGCGCCCGGTCCGAGCTCGATCAACTCGTCAGCGATGCGGATCGTGTCGGCGTCGTGCTCCACCACCAGCACCGTGTTGCCGCGGTCGCGTAATTCCCGGAGCGTGGTGAGCAGCCGCTGGTTGTCGTGCGGGTGAAGCCCGATGCTCGGCTCGTCGAGCACGTAGATGACACCCACCAGGCCCATGCCCAGCTGGGTGGCCAGCCGCACGCGCTGGGCCTCGCCACCCGAAAGCGTGGTGTATTCGCGGTCCAGCGTCAGGTAGCCAAGCCCGGTCTCGGCGAGAAAGTGCAGTCGCTGCGTCACGCCGACCAGCACCTCGCGCACAGCATCCGTTGCGGGCAGCAAATTGGGCAAGCCCTGCATGAACTCCAGCGCGCGACAAATGTCGGCGGCGGTGAACTCGGCAAAGCTTTTTCCGCCCAGCAACACGGCCGCACTGCGGGCGTTGAGCCGCAACCCGTGGCAGGACGGGCAATCTCCGCTCGACATGAACGTCGCCAGTCGGGCGCGATAACCGTCGCTGCGTGACTCGCGCCGGCCCTGATCAAGCAACGCCATGACGCCAAGGAACGGCTTGAGCTCCGCCTTCTGCGTGCGCCGCAGTCGGAAACTGAACAGCCGCGCTCCTGCGCCATGCAGCAGCGCCGTCCTGGTTTCTGCGGGCAAATCCTGCCACGGTGTCTCGGCGTCGTAGGGCAGTTGCTCGGCCAGTTGTTTGAGGGTGGAGTTGTGGCGAATAATGAGGTTCCGCCCGCCGATGCGCCACGGCTTGATGGCGCCCTCGCGGACACTCTTTTCGGGCTTGGGCACGATCAGCTCCTCACTGAAGGCCAGTTTGCGGCCGAGTCCGCCGCATTCCGCGCAAGCACCCTCGCTGTGATTGAAGGAGAAATGCCGCGGGGTCAGCGGCTCGAAGACATCGCCGCAAACGACGCAACTCAGGCTCTGGCTCAGCGGGATCTCGCGCCACGGCGCCTCAGGGCCTTTTTGCACGAGCACCAAGGCGCGATTTTGTCCTTCGCGGAACGCCAGCTCCAGCGAATCGGCGAGCCGGCTGCGCTGGTCGGCGGCGATGACGACCCGATCCACGACGAGCTCGACCGCGATCTCCTCCGCGCCATTCGGCACGAGCTTGGGCTCGTCGAGGGACTTGATCTCGCCGGCAAAACGCACGCGCTGGAAGCCTCGTTGCCGCAACCGCGGCAACTCGTCGCGCAACACCGCCGGCTTGGCGGTCAACCACGGGGCGAGGACGATCGCGCGCTCACCGGGAGCGTCGCGATAAAGTTGCGCCAGACAGTCATCCAGCGAACGTTTCTCCACGCGGCCGCCGTCCTTCGGGCAGCGTTGCTCGCCGCACAACGCCCAGAGCAGACGGGCGTAGTCGGCCACCTCCGTGACCGTCGCCACCGTGCTGCGGGGCGAGCCACCGCCAGTGCGCTGCTCGATGGCCAGCACCGGCGAGAGCCCGTGAATGAAATCCACGTCGGGCCGTTTCAACTGCTCAAGCACCTGCCGGGCCGACGCCGAAAGGCTCTCCATGTATTTGCGGTAGCCCTCGGCGTAGATCGTATCAAAGGCCAGCGACGACTTGCCCGAGCCGCTCGGCCCGGTCAGCACGACCAGCTTGCCGCGCGGGATGCGCAACTCCAGATTCCGGAGATTGTGCTCCCGGGCCCCCTTGATGTGGATGTGTGAGGCCGCGTCCATGGCGTGAACGTTGTCGATTCGCCGCGCGCGTCAAAACGCTAATCCGGAAAAGAATGCCGCGACCACTGGCGCGGTTTAGCACTTGAATTCACCCTGAAACCCCCGCTTCATCGCGCCATGTCATAAACAGGCCCTGGCCTGTAACCCTACCCCAACCCCGCTTCGCCCTAGCGAGGCAGTTCGAGCCACCGTTATTATGAACCTACGCAATGCTATTTCTCATCGCCTACGCCGGCCGTTGCTCGCCGCCGTGGCCCTCGTCAGCACCGCAGCCCCGTCCGTGCGGGCATTCGTCTTCGAGATCGGCGAAATCAAAGGCAGCTTCGATACCACCATCTCGGTTGGCGGGCTCTACCGCCTGAATGACCCCGATCCGGCGCTTTACGGCATCACCAATTCCTTCAACGGCGTCGCAGGCCAGCAGCGCTCGGTCAATGCCGACGACGGCGACCTGAACTACAAGAAGGGCACCGCGTCCTTCCTCGTGAAGGCCAACCACGACCTGCAGCTCGACTACAAGAACTCCGGCCTTTTCGTCCGCGGGTATTACTTCAACGATTTTGTAAATTCCAACGGCCAGCGCGCCCGCACCGCGCTCAGCCCCGAAGCTGAAAGGATCGTCGCCCAGGGCGCGGAACTGCTCGACGCCTACGTGTACTTCAAGCCCGACCTCGGCGGCATGCCCGCCAACCTCCGTATCGGCCAGCAGGTCCTCAGCTGGGGCGAAAGCACCTTCATCCCCAACGGCATCAACTCGGTCAACCCGATCAACGTGGCCAAGCTGCGCACGCCTGGTTCCGAACTCAAGGAGGCGCTGCTGCCGGTCAACATGGTCTCCGCCTCGCTCGGCCTCACGAAAAACCTGACCATGGAGGCCTTCTATCTTCTCGACTGGAAACGCACCCGCGTCGATCCCCCGGGCACCTATTTCAGCACGAATGACTTCGTCGCCAAGGGCGGCAAGAAGGTCTACCTCGGGTTTGGCGCCATCGCCGACAGCGCACCGCTCGGTGCGATTCTCCGCGGCACTGACAACGAGCCCTCCGCCTCCGGCCAATACGGCGTCAATCTCCGTTTTCTCGCCGAGAAGCTGAACAACACCGAGTTCGGCCTCTACTACATGAACTACCACAGCCGGCTGCCCGCTATCTCGGCCCGCACGCCGACTACGGCCATCAGCTCGGCGCAGGTGGTGGCAACCGCCACCGCCCTCGGCACGGCCAATCTCGCCCCGGCACTTGCTCCGGTCTTCGGGGCCAGCACACCCGCCGTGTTATCGACCCTGCTCGGTGCCGCGCTGACCGGTGTCCCGATCGGCGCCCTGCCCGCCAGCTACCAGCCGTTCTATCCCACCGCGCAGGCCATCGCCACCGGCGCCAAGACCATCGGCTTCCTGACCGCCGCGCAGACCGGCAACTACCTCATCGAGTTCCCGGAGGACATCCATCTCATCGGTGCGAGCTTCAACACCAACATCAAGGGCATCGCCCTGCAGGGTGAACTGAGCTACCGCTCCAACCAGCCTCTGCAGGTGGACGACGTCGAACTCCTCTTCGCCGCCCTCTCGTCGATCAACCCGGCCTTCGGCACAAACAACCAGATCGGAAACTACGGCGGCCAGCTCAACACCTACATCCCCGGTTACCGCCGCCACAAGGTGCTGACCGGTCAGATGACCGCCACACGCGTGGGCCGGGGCATCCTCGGTGCCGCTCAGTCCACTCTCCTTGCCGAGGTTGGCTTTGTTAATGCCGATCTGCCGGCCAAGGGCGCGCTTCGTTACGACGGCAACGGCACCTATGTCGGCGGCGAGATCGCCTATATGAACGGCTCCGGCAGCAACGCCTCCGGCATCCTCCCGCTCTCCGAGCCCTCAAGTGCGTTCGCCGATAGATTCTCCTGGGGCTACCAGCTCGTCGGCCGGCTCGACTACAACAACGTCTTCGCCGGCGTGAATGTCTCGCCTCTCATCGTGTTCGCCCACGATGTCGGCGGCAACACCCCGCTCCCACTCGGCAACTTCGCGCACGGCCGCAAGACCATCACGCTCGGCGCCGACTTCACCTTCCAGAACGCCTGGGCCTTTGAGCTGCGCTATGTGAATTTCTCCGGCGGCAGCCGCTACAATCTGCTCGCCGACCGCGACTACGTCTCCGCCACCATGAAGTATTCGTTCTAAAACCGCCGCCCTACCCCACCCCATGAAAACGAAACTCCTTCTGTCCTCCGTCCTCTGCGTTCTGTTCTCCTCGGCCGTCACCCGCGCGGCCGACCCCGGCCGGCTGGGGAACGATCTCACCCCGCTCGGAGGCGAAAAGGCCGGCAATGCGGCTGGCACCATCCCGGCGTGGGAAGGCGGCATCACCACGCCGCCCGCCGGCTACAAACGCGGCGACCACCACGCCGATCCATTCGCCGGCGAGAGCCCGCTCTTCATCATCACCGCCGCCAACGCCGCGCAATACGCCGACCAGCTCACCGCCGGTCAGCAGGCCCTGCTCAAAGCCTACGCCGACTATTCCATCCCCGTCTATAAGACGCACCGCAGCGCTTCCAATCCTCAGCGCGTCTACGATGCCACGAAGAAATATGCCACCTCTGCCGCCCTCACCGCCGGCGGCAACGGTATCTCCGGCTGCGTCCTCGGCGTGCCCTTCACCCAGCCCGAGAACGGCCTGCAGGTGATCTGGAACCACCTCACCCGTTACCGGGGCATCGCCGCCGACCGCCATATCGGCCAGGCCGCACCCCAGCGCGACGGCAGCTACAATCTCGTGCAGTTTGAGGACGAGTTTCTCTTCAACTACTGCCGCGATGACATCCCGCAGGACGAGCTCCTTAAGCAGTTAGCCACGGACAACGTGCTCATCTACTTCAAGCAGGCCGTGACGGCTCCGGCCCGACTCGCCGGCTCCATCCTGGTCGTCCACGAAACCATGGACCAGGTGAAGGATAAGCGCCGCGCCTGGATCTACAACGCCGGCCAGCGCCGCGTCCGCCAGGCTCCCTCGGTCGAATACGACAATCCCGGCACCGCCGCCGATGGCATGCGCACCTCCGACCAGTTCGACATGTTCAACGGCGCACCCGCCCTCTACGACTGGAAGCTCGTCGGCAAAAAGGAGATGTATGTCCCCTACAATTCCTACAAGCTGCACAGCGACCAGGTGAAGGTGTCCGACATCCTCAAGCCCCTCCACATCAACCAAGGCCTCACCCGCTACGAACTGCATCGCGTGTGGGTCGTGGACGCCACGCTCAAGCCCGGGGCCAGTCATCTCTATTCCCGCCGCACCTTCTACGTCGACGAGGACAGCTGGCAGGTGCTCGCTGTCGATCAATACGACGGCCGGGGTCAGCTCTGGCGCGCCTCCGAGGCGCACTGCATCAACTACTATGACGCCCAGACCTTCTGGAGCACCCTTGAGGTCCACACCGACCTGCTCGCCGGCCGCTACCTCGCCTTCGGTCTCGATAACGAGAACAAGATGTATGACTTCACCCTGAAGCGTTCCCCGCAGGACTACACTCCCGCGAAACTCCGCCAGGAAGGCGTGCGCTGATCCGGCAATTCTTCGTTTCCAATCCGGCTGGCTTTCGGGCTCGCCGGATTTTTTGTCCTTCCTCCTATGCTTTTCCTTGCTGTCATTCTGGGCGCACCGAAGAATCCAGCAGCATGATCGCCGGCATACCCCAGGCTGGATCCTTCGCTGCGCTCAGGGTGACATGGGTGCGGTTGTTTTATCTGATCGCCACCCTCGCCTCGGCTATTGCGGCGGCGGCCCTCGATTCTGAACTCGCCCCGCTCGCCAGCCGCTCCCTGCTCCTTGATGTCGCCCGCGCCGGCCCGCAACTGGTCGCAGTTGGCGATCGGGGCCACATTCTGCTCTCCTCCAACGAGGGTGGCACCTGGCGGCAAGTTATCGTCCCCACTCGCGCCATGCTGACCGGCGTGGCGTTTGGCGACAACCTGCACGGTTGGGCCGTGGGGCATGACGGCGCAATCCTCGCCACCACCGATGGCGGCCAAAGCTGGTACAAACAGGAAGCGGGCACGGATTTGGAGACCGTCTTTCTCGATGTACAATTTCTCGACAGCATTAGCGGTTTCGCCGTTGGTGCCTATGGCAAATGCCTGTTCACCGCGGATGGTGGGAAAAATTGGAAGCCGGCCAGTCCGTCGGCGAATGAAGTTCATTTTAATCAGATGGCCGCGGGCCCCGATGGCACGCTCTACCTCACCGGTGAAAACGGCATGCTCCTTGCCTCCGGCGATCAGGGCGCCACCTGGCGCAAGCTGGCGGTGCCGTATGATGGCTCGCTCTTCGGCCTGCTGCCCCTCGACGCTCGTACCTTGCTCGTTTATGGCCTGCGGGGCCACGTCTTTATCTCGGACGATGCCGGCGCGACCTGGTCACCCCGGGAGATCCCTGTGCCCGTGCTTATCATGGCCGGAGTGCACTTGAAGGCCGGCCCGATCATCCTCGCCGGCCTTGGCGGTAATTTCTTCATCAGCCGCGACGGCGCCCGTACTTTCCAGTCATGGAAACCCGCCGAATTCACCGGCGGCGTGGCCGGTCTGCTTGAGACCCATGACGGCGCCCTCCTGGCCGTGGGCGAAAGCGGCGTTGCGCGGCTGCAGGTTCCGGAGGCAACCCGGCCATGATCAGGAAAATCGAGGCTGTCATCTTCCGGCACCGCCACCTCACGCTGGCGCTCTTCGCCACCGTCACCCTCGGGCTCGGTTGGTTCGCCCTGAAGACCCGCGTGGATGCCAGTTTCTCCAAGCAGCTCCCGATCGACCACGAATACATCCGCAATTTCAAGGTCTACCAGACCCAGTTCGGCGGCGCCAACCGCGTCGTCATCGCCCTTGTCGCGAAGCAGGGCGACATCTTTACTCCTGAATTCTTCAAGGCCCTGAAGTCTGTCACCGACGAGGCCTACTACCTCCCAGGTGTGGACCGGGCGCAGGTCACTTCGATCTTCACACCCAATGTCCGCTACATCGAGGTGGTCGAGGCAGGCCTGCAGGGCGGCAATGTCATCCCCGCGGATTTCCAGCCCACTCCGGCCGGCTTCCAGCAGGTCCGCCAGAATATCGTCAAGTCCGGCCGCATCGGCATGCTTGTCTCTGCCGACTACACCGGCGCGGCGGTCATTCTCTCCTTGCAGGAAGTCGACCCCACGACGGGCCTCAACCTCGACTACGCCAGTGTGGCCGCCGCCCTCGAGACCAGGATCCGCGCCAAATACCAGTCGGACAACATCGGCGTCCACCTCATCGGCTTCGCCAAGGTCATCGGCGATATTCGCGACGGCGCCCGGGATGTCCTGATCTTTTTCGGCATCGCCCTCGTGATCTCGGCCGTGCTGCTCTTTTATTTTTCGCAGTCCCTGATCCTGACGATCCTGCCGCTGTTGACCTCCTTCTGCGCCGTCATCTGGCAGCTCGGCCTGCTCAATATTTTCGGCTACGGCATCGACCCTCTGTCCATTCTGGTGCCTTTCCTGGTGTTCGCCATCGCGCTCAGCCACGCCACGCAGATGCTCCGCTCGTTTCGCTACGAGCTCAACGTCGGCGGCAACGAACTCACCGCGGCCCGTGAGTCCTTCAGCAACCTCTTTGTCCCCGGCACCGTCGCCATTCTCACTGACACCGTCGGCTTCCTCACCATCTACCTCGTCAAGGTGCCCGTGATCCAGGAACTGGCCATCACGGCCAGCCTCGGCGTCAGCCTTATCATTCTAACCGACCGGTTTCTGCTTCCGGTGCTCCTGTCCTACACCACGATGTCAGTGGAGTTCCGCCGCCGGGTGAATTTCCGCCGTTTCGCCCTTCAGCCCGCGTGGCGCCGGCTGGTGAACTTCACCACCGGCCGGTATGCGCTGCTGCTTATAGTCGGTGCCCTCGGTCTTGGGCTCTTCGGGGTCATCATGGCCAGGCGGATTAGGATCGGCGACATGCACGCCGGCGTGCCCGAGCTGCGGCAGACCTCCCGCTACAACCGCGACACCGCCGTCATCACCTCCAAGTTCAGCATCGGCGCCGACACCATCACCACCCTGACCGAAACCATCCCCAACGGTGTCATCGACCACGATATCATGGCGCTGATCGACAATTTCGCCTGGCACATGCGCAACGTTGAGGGCGTCCAGTCCACCCTCGCGCTCAGCGACTACGCCCGCACCATCAACGCCGGTTGGAACGAGGGCAGCCTCAAGTGGCGCGTCATCCCGCGCAATCCGTCGGCCCTCGCCCAGGCGGTGTCGCCGGTCGAGACCTCCTCCGGCCTGCTCAACAACGACGGCAGCGTCATCCCCGTGATGATTTACCTGAAGGACCACAAGGCCGAGACCATCAAACGGGTCGTCGCCGCCGTGAAGGAGTTCCGCTCCGCGCACCCGAACGAGCGCGTCAAATTTCAGCTCGCCACCGGCAACGTCGGAGTGATGGCCGCGACCAACGAAGTCGTCGAATCGGCCAGAATTCCCATGGAGGTGTGGCTGTATGCGGCCATCATCGTGCTCTGTGGAATTTCGTTCCGTTCCTGGCGCGCCACGATTTGCGTCGTCCTACCGCTGGTGATCGTCACCGAGCTGGCCGAAACACTCATGGTCTACCTCGAGATCGGCCTGAAGACCTCCACCCTGCCCGTCATCGCGCTCGGCGTCGGCATCGGCGTGGATTATGGCATCTACCTGTGTTCGGCCATGCTCGAGAAACTGCGCGAAGGCTGCTCGCTGGAGGATTCCGTCTGCTGGGCCTTTGCCACGATGGGCACCTCGGTTGTCTTCACCGGCTTCGCCCTGTCGATCGGTGTCGGCACCTGGGCCTTCTCCGCCCTCAAGTTCCAGGCCGACATGGGCATCCTCCTCGCCTTCATGTTTCTCTTCAACATGCTCGGGGCGATGCTGCTGATGCCGGCCCTCGCCGCACTGCTCTTCCGCAGCAAACTCGCCGGCCGGCTCGCCCCACCCTATCCGGTGAGCCCCGCCCCCGGCACCTGACCGCCGCATGTCTGTCCCGCTTCCAGCCAGTGATGACACTGTCGCGACGCGCTTCCGCTGGGTCATTGTTGGACTGCTCTTTTTCGCCACGACGATCAATTACATCGACCGGCAGATCCTTGCCCTGCTCAAGCCCCAGCTCGACACCGAACTCGGCTGGACCAACGAGCAATACGGCCAGGTCAACTCGGCCTTCCAGGCCGCCTATGCCATCAGCTACGTGGCCTTCGGCTGGTTCATCGACCGCGTGGGCATCAAGCTCGGCTACGCCATCTCCATCGTCTGCTGGAGTCTCGCCGCCATCTCCCACGGCTTCGTCGGCAGCGTGCGCGGATTCTTTCTCGCCCGCATCGCCCTCGGCGCCGGCGAAGGCGGCAATTTTCCCGCCTGCATCAAGACCGCCGCCTGTTGGTTTCCCCAGCGCGAACGCGCCTTCGCGGCGAGCCTGTTCAACTCCGGCACCAACGTCGCCCCCCTGATCGCCCCGGCCCTCGTGCCGTGGATCGCCCTGCATTACGGCTGGCAGATGTGCTTCATCGTCGCCGGCAGCGCCGGTTTTCTCTGGCTCGCGCTCTGGCTGCCGCTCTACAAAAACAATCCCGGAGACAGCCGCTTGGTCTCCCCGGCCGAGTGCGACCTGATCGAGAGTGACCACCAACCGGCGCCCACCGGCGCACCCATCGGCTGGCTGCAGTTGTTCACCTTTCGCCAGACCTGGGCCATCGTGCTGGCCAAGTTCCTGACCGATCCGGTGTGGTGGTTCTTCCTGATCTGGCTGCCCGACTTCTTCAAGAAGACCCGCGGCCTCGACCTGAAGAACAGCTGGGTGCACCTCGTCGGCATCTACGCCATCGCCACCGTGCTCAGCCTGGCCGGCGGCTGGCTCAGCGGACGCCTCATCCGCGCCGGCTGGACGATCACCCGCGCGCGCAAGACCGCCATGTTCATCTTCTCCCTCTGCGTCATCCCCGTCGTCTTTGCCCCGCAGACCAATGAATGGCTCGCCGTCTTCCTTATCGGCTTGGCCGGGGCCGCGCACCAGGCTTGGTCGGCCACGATCTACGCCTCGACCTCCGACATGTTTCCCAAGCGCAGCATCGCGGCCATCTCAGGCATCGCGGGCATGGCAGGAGCCGTCGGCGGCATGCTGTTTCCGCCCTTCGCCGGCGCGATGCTCGATCACTACAAGGCAACCGCCGGGGGCGAGACCGCAGGTTACGCGATGCTCTTCATCATGTGCGGCAGCGCCTACGTCGTGGCCTTCGCGCTGAACCACCTCTTCGCCCCGCGCTTTGACCCGATCCAGAGCAATCAGTAGGCTACTTACCACGCTCGACGCGACCGTCAGCGGTGAAGGTGAAGGACAGGTCAAATTCCGTTTCGACGTTCTCGCTGCCCGTCACCCGGTTGTAGGTTGCTTCCCCTTCATGCACGATTTCGAAATACTCCGCCTGTGCCGGAGTGAATTGCCATAGACGCACGGCTACTTCGACCGCATCGCGAAAGTCCTCCGCATATGGTCCGGGCGTGCTGAAGACCAGCATGCTCGGGCGGATGTCGGAAACCTGTCCTTTCGTGCCGACCGTGATTCGCACTCCGACGGTGGCCGGCCTCGCCCGCGCCTTGAGCGCCCGAACCGGGTAGATCGGCAGCGCCGCCGGATCCTGCAATTGCGCCTCCCGGTACTGGGCCCGGTTCACCGGCTCGATGACCTTCCCATCTGATTCCGGTGGCGGCCCCACCGGCGGGTTGACGAAAGCAAACGAACTCCGGCCTGTGTCCGGCGGCGCATGCCGGCAGCCCGCGCCCAGAAGGAGTATCACGGCAGATATGACCTTGCGCAGCTTCATTCGCCTTCACCGCCACCGGTTTGCTGGGCCACCAACCTTTTCGGCCTGTTTCTCTTCAGCCATTTGGCGTCCTCGTTTGCTTCATAAATCACCAACGCGTCCGGACCAAGGATGACTGACGCTGATTCCGATGCTTTGATTTTCAACTGAAACCGCGCATTGCCGGTAACCATCCGCACATCCGCCAGCTCGTCTTTCTTTCTCACCCACCACAGGTCCAGGGCTTTGGCATAGGTCACCCCGTCAATCTGCGTCAGCACCCCGACCATCCGGCCAAACTTGGGGTCGGCCGCCTGCAGATAGGCCGCGAACCGGTCGTCGCCGAGCAGGTCGCGCATCCGCTGCCAATAATCCAGCAAGTCCTCCGTCCGGCTGACGGCGAACTGCCCGCTGCTGAGATAGGACCGGCTCAGATTAATCTGCTGAACGGAACCTGCGTAGTCCTGCTGCAACAGGCACAGGGATCGCCGCTCCTCGACTGTCAGGGACAAATTTTTCGTCAGGTCGTACAGGGTGAGTGCCGGAGCCGAGTTCAGCAGGACGACATCCTTGAGTTCCCGATCATCGAGTTCCCGCAAAATCGCGGTGCGCCACTGGGCATACACCTGGGGCGGCGTCAGCGGATCATACTCCCCGCCCAGGCGGTTGAGCATTTCGCGAACGCGGGCTTCCCTCAACCGGACGGTGTATTCGGGTGTCAATTCCTGTATCCGAGTTGCCGTATCCGGGGTCAGCCACCCGAAGTGCAGCCAGGGTTCAACCTGCCACATGGCGGCCAGCCGCGGTTTGAGCGCGTCCACTTCGACCGGGGAACATCCGCAGGCCAGCCACCGCTCGACATTGGCCCCGACAGTCCGGGTCACATCCACCGCCCGCCACAGCTTGTTTTCCCGGTCGATGACAGCCACCTCGGCCAGCGAATAGACCCGGTCGGAGTCCTCGCCCCGGGCTAGCGCCAAGACCGCAAGAATAGCAAACGCCAGCCCGGGCCAGAACTTCCGTTTGGGGGACGTCGGGTTCATGGGGCAATTGATGATCCTATTCCGACCTCAGGGCAACCACCGGGTCAACCCTCGCCGCCCGGCGGGCCGGCAGCCAGCAGGCCAGAATGGCGGCGAGCAACAGCACGCAGGTCACAGCCAGATAGACCACCGGATCGTTCGGCGTGGTTTCAAACAACAGGCTTTGCATGAAGCGGGTCAGGCCCAAGGCACCCACTGTTCCTAGCCCGATGCCCATGGCCACGGTCCCAAGGCCGCGTTTCATCACCATGCGATGGAGGTCCGCCGGCCCCGCGCCAAGTGCGAGTCGCACCCCGAATTCCTTCGTCCGGCTGTTGACGGAAAACGCAATGACGGAGAAAAGCCCCATCGCCGCCAAGCCGAGCGCGATGGCCGAAAGTCCCTTCAAAATCGTGAAGGCATTCCGCTCAGCCCACATGGAGTTATTGATCGTCTCATTGATCGAGCTGACCGTGCTGACAATCAACTTGGGATCGAACTTGTAGATCGCGTGCCGGACCAAGCCCGCAAATTCCCGGCTCGGGTCCCGATCCATCCGGAGAAGCAGGGTGCTGATATTGGGCGGATATAGCGAGGCCGGCGTATAGATTCGCATACCGGCACCCGAACGGACGGTCTCCTTTACATCATGAACGACTCCCACAACCGGGATGGGATAGTCTCCGTTGACGAGCAGTTTGATGGACTGGCCGACCGGATCCTCGTCGCCAAACCGGGCGCGGGCCAGTGTTTCATTGATGACCACCTCGTAGACCCCCTTGTCGGAAAGCCAGCGCCCTCGTTTCAAGATCAGCCCGGCGGTCTGCAGGAAATTTTCGGTGACGAAACTGCCCGCCACCGGCTGATAGGTGCCATCGGGCATTTGCAATTGGGCTGTGCCCCAAAAACTGCCAATGAGCAGGGAGTCCTGGCCGGCCGAGACTTGCCGGACTCCGGGCAGAGTGGCCAGCCGCTCACGCAACCGCTCGAACAGCTGAAGCCGCGCTTGCGGCTCGGGTTCAAAACCACGCGGGAAGTTAATCTGCACCTTGACCCGGCCGGTCGGATCGAAGCCTAGATCAACTTGACGAAGTTTCTCGAACGAACGCACCATGAGGCCGGTGCCAGCCAACAAAATGACCGCGAGTGCCGCCTGCAACATGACGAGTGCGGCCCGTAACGCACCTGTCTGCCTGCTCCCACCCATCGCCCGGCCGCCATCCTTGAGCCCCGGGTTGATCTCGGCGTGGAGCAGGCGCCACACAGGCACCACCACAACAACCACACTCGCCAGAAGCGTCAGCCCCGCAATGCAGCCCAAGGTGCGCCAGTCCCAGAAAGAGACGTAGCGCATCGCTTCACTGCGCGTGAGCGCCACCAAGATGGGTGGAAACAGCCAGCGCGCGGCAAAGACCACCGTGAAGCTTGCCAGCAGTGCCAGCCCGGCACTCTCGATGACCAGCAGACGCACGATCTGCCAGCGAGAACCTCCGAGTGCCAGCCGGATGCTCAATTCTTGCCGCCGCCCGAGCAGCCGGACCAGCATCAGGTTCATCGCATTGAGGCAGGCCATTGCGTAAAGCAGTGTGGCGGCGATCAACATCACCCAAAGCGTTTCTGGCCGGGAAAGTTCCGCAGGATTTTTCAAGACCGTTTCCTGTTCCGTGAAATACGCCGCTGCCCATGGCGGCAACGGGGGCAATGTGATGGCGGCGAGTTCGGTGCTCGCCTGCTCCACCGACACACCGGGCCTCAGCCGGCCGATGGTGAAGAGAATCGGCGTGAACGGATTGGCCGGATCAACTTTGAGGACCAGGGGACGGTAAACCTCCCCATCAAAAGTGGGCGGAAATGGCTGGGCGAGAGCGAGCACCCCGATTACCGTGCAGACCTGTTGATCGATCAGGATTTTGCTGCCCAAGACATCCGGACTGGCATTGAAATGCTGCCGCCAGAAGAGATCGGAGATAATCACCACATTGTCCGCTCCGACCCGGTGTTCTTCCGGGAGAAACCCCCGGCCCAGCACCGGCTTGATCCCCAGGGTGAGAAAGCAGTCCACGGAAACGCTCAGGAGATCGGTGATCACCGGTTCACCCTGTACCACGACATTGGTGATTTCACGCGACACGGCGGCATATTCGGAAAATGCCCGCACCTGTTCCTGATAGGCTTGGAGGTGCAGGCCGGTCCGATAGGGCGTAAATGGATTCTGCTTATCCTTGAACCCGATCAGGAAAAGCTGCTCCGACTGCGGAAAGGGTTGGGGGAATAAAATATGCGAGGTCAGATCAAAAACCACCGTCGCGACCCCAATGCCGACCACCAAGGTGACCCACACGGTGAGCGTGAAGCCCCGGGCACGGCCCAGCGAGCGACCGGCAAACCCAATATCCTTCCCTATCTGCTCCAGCCACACCCAGCCACGCTCGTCGCGCGTCCTCTCCTGGATGCCCGCCACGTTGCCGAACTGGCGCAGCGCGGCATAGCGGGCGTCGTCCGGATTCATGCCGGCCTTCAGGTTCAGCTCAGTCTGCAGCTCAAGGTGCAGCCGCATCTCCTCGGCCATCTCGGCGTCGAGTTTGTTTTTCCAAAACAGGGAGCGAATCCGTCGGAGGAATTTCATTGGGATCTGATCAGTCGGATTTGAACCACCGAGACACTGAGTTCGAACCAGATGGATTTCTTTGTGGCTCCGTGTCTCGGTAGTTAATTTCTCCGGGGCTCAGGCGTTCCCCAGGACGAGGTTGATGGCCGTGGAGAGCTTGGCCCAGCTGTGTTCTTCGGTCTGAAGCTGCTTCCGGCCGGTGGCCGTGAGTGAATAGAACTTCGCCTTCCGGTTGTTCTCCGAGACACCCCACTCCGCCTTGATCCAGCCCTGCTCCTCCAGCCGGTAGAGCGCGGGGTAGAGCGAGCCCTGCTCCACGGTCAGCATGTCCTTCGACATCTGTCCGATGCGGATAGCGATGCCGAAGCCGTGCATGGGCTCGTTTTGGAGCGATTTCAGAATGAGTAGGTCGAGGGTGCCCTGCAAAAGGTCGGCTTTGTTGTGCGTCATGGTTATGCCTAGATTGACTAGGAGAGTGGCGTTCTTCCCTAGACTGTCAAGGGGAGAGACGGGCCGCTGCGTCAGCAATTAAACCTGTCCCGGCATGCGCAGTCCAAACTGGACTATTGGCCCAGTCAGGGTAGCAAAACTACTCCGCCCCATGAACAATCAGCCCTCTGAGCAAAATGGTATCGTCCGGGCCAAGATGCAGGTCGTGACCGTGTTCGATCTGGACCGCACGATCCGCACGCATCACGTGACAGGAATCATCAACCTGCCCGCCTTTCACGGGATACTTAAAGGTCTCTACACTTCAAAGCAGTTCAACCCCGACATGCATGCGCTGTGGGATCTGCGGCTGGCGGATTTCTCCGGCGTCATGCCTGAGGACGTACGCGCGCTGATGCATGTGGTGGTGAACAATTGGGGCCGCAGCGGCAAGTGCCACTGCGCCATTCTAGTGGCCAGCCCGGCTGAGTATGGCGTGGCCCGTATTTATGTAAGTCAGTTTGGCCGGGCTGCACCCTGCAAGATCAAGGTCTTCCTGGATCTGTGCCTGGCCCAGGAATGGCTTGCCGCCGGTGATGGCTCGGTCGAGTCCGTGACCACACCGAATCAAGTGGAGTCTCAGGCAGGCGGGTAAATTCGCCCATGGCCCGACCAAGTCTCATGTCCTCCGAATCCGCCCCGCTCCTGACCCCCGTCCAGCGCAAGCTCGTCGGCTTTGCCCTCGGGTTCGCCGGCTTCTGCGCCATTGGCTGGCTGCTCTATGCACTCTTGTCGGGCGTGGCCCGCTTCATCAGCAATTTTTCCAGCGTCATCTGGCCGCTGGCGGTCGCCGGCATCATGGCCCTCGTCATGCGGCCGGTGGTCACTGTATTCGAGCGACGGTTGAAACTGAAGCGGCCCGCCGCCGTCGTGCTACTCTACGCCATCTTCGTGCTGTTGGTCGCCGCGCTGCTCTTCACCTTTGTCCCCGCCCTCGTTGCGCAAATTATCGACTTCTTCGCCTACCTGCCGGTGTTGTGGCAGAAAACGGTCGCTTGGGGCGAACAGCATTATCCCCAATGGCTGGTCGTCATCCGTCCCTACCTCGACAATCCGACGGTCAAGGCCGCTCTCGATGGCCTGACTCAGCAGGCGCAGGACCTGTTCAGCCACCTGGCCCCCACGCTCAAGTCGGCCGGCGCCGGTATTTTCGGGCTGTTTGGGTTTGTTGCCTCCCTGGCCGTCATCCCCGTTTATCTCTTTTTCTTTTTGCTCTCGAACGACGATCCGACCCGATCCCTGCCTGAACACCTGCCCTTCCTCCAGAAGGAACAGCGGGATGACGTGGTGTTTTTAGTCCGCGAGTTTCTGGGTATTCTGGTCGCGTTCTTCCGCGGCCAGTTGCTCATCGGGCTGATCATGGGCGTGCTGCTGGCGACGGGCTTCTCGATCGCCGG
>JAYUBB010000089.1:0-2028 GCA_043741015.1 Opitutaceae bacterium | reverse complement strand
GCGCGAGCTCGCAGTGCTGGCAGGTCATGGGCTGCATCGAGACCTGGGGATCCTCCGGAAGGATCTTGTTGCCCTCGGCGCCGAAGGCCTCGGCGTCGGCTTTGCCGTCGGAATAGTAGCGGTCGAGGCGGATCCACTGCATCTCGCGGCCACGCAGGACCTGGTCCTTGCCGACGATCGGAATGTTGTTCTCGGCCTGGCAGGCCACGATGCAGGCGTTGCAGCCGATGCAGGTGTTGAGGTCGATCGACATGCCCCACTGGTGGATGCCGTCGAGGTTGGGCGTCTCGTAGAGCGAATTGCCGCGGGGCGTCGTGGCGGCGATGAACGCGGGCGACTTCCCCTTGTCGGCCCCGAGCACGGCCGGTGTGTGCGACTCCATGCCGATGCTGTTTACGTAATCGTGATTCTCGTTGTAGCTGTCCTTGCCCTCGTAGTTGGCCTCGCGCACGATGTCACGGCCTTCCATCGACCAGTGCTCCTGGGTGTTGGCGAGCTTCATGCGCTCGCCGGTCTTCGTCAGCCTGGCCCCGGTGGCGAAGCCCATGGCGCCGGTCGTGCGGACCGCATAGGCGTTGAAGCCCGCCCCGGTGCCGATGTGGCCGGATTTGGTGCGACCGTAGCCCAGCGGAAGGACGATGGTGTAATTCGCGAGACCGGGCTGGATGTGCATCGGGCCGCGCACCTTCAGGCCGTTGCTCATGGTCACTTCGCCGATGAAGGCGTTCTCCTTGCCCTGCGCATACTCCGCCTCCTCCTTGCGCGCGACCTGCAGCAGGCTGCCGGCGGGGACGATGCCGAGTTCCTTGGCCAGGCGCGGGCTGACCAGAATGGCGTTGTCCCACGCGATCTTCGTCATGGGATCCGGGCATTCCTGCAACCAGCCGTTGTTGGCAAAGCGGCCGTCGTCCATCTTGTGGTCGGTGGCGAAACGGACCTCGAGGTTCTCGATCGAGAGCGCGACCAATGCCGGGGTTTTCGCGAAGGCGGAACCGGAACGCTGCGGATCGAAGGCGACGCTGACGCTCTTGTAGGCCGAGCCCTCGAGCAGGCCGTCGTGGAGGAATTTCTCGAACGCCTTCTTGCTATCACCGCTGGAGAGTTTGCCGATGGTGGCAAAAACCTGGGCGTAAGCGTCGGGGGTCTCCTCCCCGGCCACGCGGGCGAGCAGCTCGACCTCGGACAGGCCGTTGAACAGCGGCATGATCATCGGCTGCACCGGCACGATCGTGCCGTCCACGGTGCGGGCGTCGCCCCACGACTCAAGGTAGTGCGTGGCCGCGATATGCGTGCCGGCCAAGGCCGAGGTCTCGTCCTGGTAGTAGCCGAAGCGAATGACCTCGGGCACCGCGCCAAGCAGCTTGCCAAATTCGAGATCGGCGGGCGCGTTGTAGGCGGGATTGCCGTTGAGGACGATGAGGGTCCTGACCGAGCCGCCCTTGATGGCCGTGGCGAGCGCGGAGATGGTGGAGGCCGACGACGGCTCGATGGCGACAAAGTCGAGGGTTTTGCCGAGGTTGCCGAGTTTGGCATTGATCGCGTAGGCCAGCACGTGGACCTGCATGGGCTGGTGCGCCCCGGCCACCACGAGACTTTCGCCCTTGTGCTGCAAGAGATCCTCGGCGCATTGCTCGATCCACTTGGCCTGATTCGGGAAATCCAAGCCCTGCGCCAGCGGGGCAAACATCTCGGTCCCGAGGATCTTGTTGGCCAGGGCGGCGGTGAAGGCCAGCATGTGGTTGCTGGCAAGGCGCAGGCGATGGTCGGCCATGCTGCCGGTGAGGGTGAAGCTGCTCTCCGCCACATAGAGGCGGTTCATCGGGTCGGTGGGCTTGGTCACGCGCCGGCCCTTGGCGAATTCGCGGGCGTAGTAAAGCGAACCGGCCTCGGCGTGGAAGAAATCGGCGTCGAGGCTGACGATGCGCTTGGCGGCGGCGAAACGGTAGAGGGGCTTGACGTTCTGCCCGAAGGCCGCCTGCGCGGCCGCGACTGGCGGCTCGTCCTGCACCGGCTCATATTCCGCCCAGA
>JAYUBB010000088.1:0-2033 GCA_043741015.1 Opitutaceae bacterium | reverse complement strand
CCGACGAGTGGAAAAACACCTTCGTCGCGAAGTAAGAAAGAACGTCTTTCCTGATCCATGGCCTCAACCCGAGACATCCGCCGGCGCATCAAGTCGGTCAAGAACACCCGCCAGATCACCAAGGCGATGGAGCTCGTGGCCGCGTCGAAGATGAAGAAGGCGCAACAGGCCGCCCTCGCCGGCCGCGCGTACGCCGGCCTCATGGCTGAGATGCTCGCCGCGGTGGCCGGGCGCGTCGAGGACAGCCAGCATCCATTCCTCGCCCGGCGTGACGTGAAAACGCGTGGCATCATCCTCGTCACCTCCGACAAAGGCCTCTGCGGTCCGCTCAACGCCAACCTCTTCAAGCTCGTCACCGAGATCAAGGGCCCGGCTAAATACACCGTCATCGGCCGCAAGGGCGCGCAATTCCTCGCCCGCACCCGCCGCGACCTGCTCGCCGATTTCACTGTCAGTGACCGCGTGCCCTTTGCCGACGTGAAGCTCGTCGCCGAGTTCATGGTGAAGCAGTATGTCGAGGGCGTGGTCGATACCGTCGAGGTGATCTACCCGCATTTCCGCAACACCCTCGTGCAGACGCCCACCTGCCTGCCGCTCCTGCCGTTGCAAAGCCTCGCCACCATGGTCGCCGATCTTCACACCGCCTCCGGCCACACTGCCCGCACTGACGACCGCGAGATTCTCTTCGAACCTGACGCGCAGACCGTGCTCGAGTCGCTCCTGCCGCTCTACGTCAACCGCGAGATCTACCAGCACGTCCTCGACGCCAAGGCCTCCGAGCACAGCTCGCGCATGGTTGCGATGAAGACCGCCAAGGACAACGCCACCAAGCTGGTCGGCGATCTCACGCTCGAATACAACAAGGCCCGCCAGGCCGGCATCACGCAGGAAATCCTCGAGATCGCCGCCGCCTCGTTCTCCGCCCAATAATCTTTCACCGCAACCCCGCCCGTTTTCCCGTCATGAGCAACCAAGGCAAAATCGTCCAAGTCATCGGCGCCGTCGTCGACGTGCAGTTCGCCGAGAACACCATCCCGCCCATTTATCAGGCGCTCACCATTGACTTCACCGTCAACGGCAAAAAGGAGCTGCTGACCCTTGAGGTCCAGCAGCACCTCGGTGAAGGCCTCGTACGCGCCATCGCCATGTCCTCCACCGAAGGTCTCGTGCGCGGCTACCCTGTCACCGACACTGGCTCGCCGATCACCGTGCCCGTGGGCGAAGGCGTGCTCGGCCGCATCTTCGATGTCACCGGCACGCCGGTGGACGGCAAGGGCCCGGTCCCGCACACGAAGCGTTATCCCATTCACCGTCCGGCCCCGACCCTGGCCGAGCAGAACACCAAGTCCGAGATCCTCGAAACCGGCATCAAGGTCATCGACCTGATCTGCCCCTTCATCAAGGGCGGCAAGGCGGGTGCGTTCGGCGGCGCGGGCGTCGGCAAGACCGTTGTCATTCTCGAACTCATCAACAACATCGCCAAGGCCCACGGCGGTTACTCGGTGTTCGCCGGTGTCGGCGAGCGCTCCCGTGAAGGTAACGACCTCTACCATGAAATGTCCGAGGCCGGCGTCATCAACCAGAAGGATCTCAGCAAGTCCAAGGTGGCGCTGGTGTACGGCCAGATGAACGAGCCCCCGGGCGCCCGTATGCGCGTCGCCCTCTCGGCCCTCGCCATGACCGAGTATTTCCGCGACGAGAAGAACCAGGACGTGCTGCTCTTCATCGACAATATTTTCCGTTTCTCGCAGGCCGGTTCCGAGGTGTCCGCTCTTCTCGGCCGCTCGCCCTCCGCGGTGGGTTACCAGCCGACCCTCGCCAACGAGATGGGCCTCCTCCAGGAGCGCATCACCTCGACGAAGAAGGGTTCCATCACCTCCGTGCAGGCCGTCTATGTACCCGCGGACGATCTCACCGATCCGGCTCCGGCCAATACCTTCGCCCACCTTGACTCGACCATCGTGCTCGAGCGCTCCATCGCCGAGCTCGGCATCTATCCCGCCGTCGATCCGCTCGCCTCCGTCTCCAAGGCC
>JAYUBB010000087.1:0-20393 GCA_043741015.1 Opitutaceae bacterium | reverse complement strand
CGCCGCGGACTTCGCCAAGGCGCTCGTACCCGCCGGCCGGAAAGTCATCGACCTCAGCGCCGACTTCCGGGTCGCCGACCTGGCCACTTACGAGAAATACTACGGCCACCACCACGCGCCCGAACTGCTGCCGTCGGCGCGATTCATTTTGCCCGAGCTGACCGATCCCAAGTGGAAGGCCGAGATCAAGCTCGCCGCCGCCCCGGGCTGCTATCCGACCAGCACGATCTTGCCGCTGGCGCCCCTGCTCAAGGCCGGCGTCATTGCGAAGGAGCACATCGTCGTCAATTCGTTCTCCGGGGTCAGCGGCGCGGGCAAAAAGGCCGAGGAGCAATATCTTTACGTCGAGCGGGCCGAGAGCGCCAAGGCCTATGGTCTGACCAAGCACCGGCACCTCGCCGAGATTGAGGAACAGCTTTCTGTCGCAGCCGGGGCCAAGGTGGTGGTACAATTCAACCCGCACCTTGCGCCGATGCGGCGCGGCCTCATCACCACGACCACGGTGCTCGCGGCCCGGGGCGCGACCATCGACTCGCTCTACGCCGCGTGGCGGTCCGCCTATGCCGGCAAGCCGTTTGTCTCGATCCTGGCGGCCGGCGAGACGCCTGACTCGGCCTATCTGACCGGCACCAACCGGCTCGACCTCTCCGCGGTGCACGATGCCCGCACCGGCAATTTCGTCATCACTTCCGCGTTGGACAATCTCGTCAAGGGCGCGAGCGGCCAGGCCGTGCAGATCATGAATCTGTGGCTGGGCCTGCCCGAGACGGCGGGACTCCTTTAAATCAGTCTTACATGACCCCACTGACCGTTACCCTTGATAGCGCCGGCATCACCGATGTCCCCGGCTTTGATGCCGCCGGTGTGGCCTGTGACATCCGTGAGAAGAACGACCTGAAGCGCCTCGACCTCGCGCTGCTCTTTTCCCTCCGTCCCTGCACCGCCGCCGGCACGTTCACCACTAATGCGATCAAGGCCGCGCCGGTGCTGCTCTGCCAAAAGCATCTCGCCCACGGCGGACCCTTCCACGGCATCGTCGCCAACTCCGGCAACGCCAACGCCTGCACCGGCCCTGACGGCCTGCGCGATGCCAACACAACTGCCTTGCGCATCGCCGCCTCGCTCAACCTGAAGCCGTCATCGTTTTTCATCTGCTCCACGGGCCGCATCGGCCAGCCGATGCCGATGGCCAAGCTGTTGAAGGGAATGGAACGCGCTGTTTCTGAAAAAGGCCGCACCTCCGATCACGGCAACAAGGCAGCGAACGCCATTCTTACTTCCGACACCAAGCCCAAGACGGTTACGGTCAGCTTCACCTATGATGGTAAGAAGCACTTTGTCTCCGGTATCGCGAAGGGCGCGGGCATGATCCAGCCCAACATGGCCACGATGCTGGCTTTTCTCGCGACGGATTTCTCCGTGCCGCGCAGCTTCCTGCAGAAGACACTGTCCGAGGCCGTCGCCGGCACCTTCAATTGTATCACGGTGGACGGCGACATGAGCACCAACGACACCGTGCTCATGCTGGCCAACGGGCATTCCGGCGTCAGCGTCGGGGATAAGAGCCCGCGCGAGCTGCGTGTCCTGTTCGCCGAGGCGGTCTGGAAGGCCTGCGAAGCCCTGGCCGAGAAGATCGTCTCCGACGGCGAAAAGATCACCAAGGTTGTCGAGCTGAAGGTGACCGGCGCTGCGTCCTCCGAGGACGCCGAGAAGATCGCCCGGGCCATCGGCAACTCCCTGCTCGTGAAATCCTCTTGGTATGGGGAGGACCCCAACTGGGGCCGGCTCGCCGACGCTGCCGGTTACGCCGGGGCCAAGCTCGTCGAGGCCAAGCTGGATATTCTCTACAACGACACGCCCGCGATGACCGCTGGCAAACCGCATCCCGAGTTCAAGCCCAAGTGGAAGGAGATCGTGAAGGCCCGCCGGTTCACCGTCACACTCAACTTGCACCTGGGGAAGGCGTCGTTCCGCCTGCTCGCGAGCGATCTGACCGAGGGCTACGTGAACTACAACAAGAGCGAGTGATTTTGCGTGCTCAGCTGATGGATGACGGCGGGGCGACTTGTAAGGTCGCTTTGGCATTCGGGCGGGGTTTCCGGCCGGGCGGCCGTTGCGGGTTCGTCACTCAATAATCGCTTGCACTGGCGCCCGCTTCGCTACCAGATTTTGTTCAAATTTTCCAATGAGCGGCTGCGGGGTTTCGCGGCCCGCCCGGTAGAAAAATCAACGATTCGAATTCATGCTCCCATTCAAAAATAAGATCCTGTTCGTCGGCTACGGCGCCGTGGCCGAGTGCACCCTGCCCATCCTCTTCAAGCACCTCAAGGTGCCCGCGAAGAACGTCACCGTGATGGATTTCGAGGACCGCAAGGCCAAGCTCGCTTCTTGGATCAAAAAGGGTGTGCGTTTCGTGCGGGACCGTGTGACCGAGGAGAACATGGGCGCGCTGCTCGCCAAGCACGTCGGCCCCGGTGACATGCTGATCGACCTCGCTTGGAACATCGACGCCCTCGAGATCCTGCAGTGGTGCCATGATCACGGCGTGCGGTATATCAACACCTCGACCGAGCTATGGGATCCCTACTCGAGCGGCCCCAACGCGCATCCGACCACCAAGACGCTCTACTGGCGCCACATGAACCTGCGCCGGATGCTCGCCAAGTGGAAGACCAAGGGCCCGACCGCTGTCATCGAGCACGGCGCCAATCCCGGCCTTATCTCCCACTTCGTCAAGCAGGGTCTCATCGACATCGGCCGGAAGCTCATTGCCGACAAGAAGGCCACCGGCCGCCGCGCCGAGACCATTGTCGGGCTCAGCCAGACCCGGCAGTTCAATCACCTGGCCCGCGCCCTCGGTGTCAAGGTCATCCACTGCTCCGAGCGCGATACCCAGATCACCGATCTGCCGAAGCAGGTGGACGAATTCGTCAACACGTGGAGCATCGAGGGTTTCCGCGAGGAAGGCACGACCACCTCCGAGATGGGCTGGGGCACGCACGAGAAGACGCTCCCGAAGCACGCCTTCCGACACAGGGAAGGTCCGGGCAACCAAATCTGTCTCGCCCGCATGGGCATGAACACGTGGGTCCGTTCCTGGGTGCCCAACTACAACATTCTCGGCATGGTCGTCCGCCACGGCGAGGCCTTCACCATTTCCGACAAGCTCACGGTCTGGAAGAACGGCAAGGCCGTCTACCGCCCGACGATGCACTATGCCTATTGCCCGTGCGACGAGGCCATTGCCTCGCTCAATGAGATGCGCGGCTACAACTACCGCCTCGTCGAGAACCAGCGCATCATGAACGATGAGATCACCCAGGGTTCCGATATCCTCGGCGCCCTCATCATGGGTCACGACTACAACTCGTGGTGGGTCGGCTCGGACCTCAGCATCGAGGAGTCCCGCCGCCTGGTCCCGCACCAGAACGCCACCACGATGCAGGTCGCGATCTCGGTGGTCGCCGCCTTGATGTGGATGATCGAGAATCCCGAGTCCGGCGTCGTCGTCCCCGACGAAATCCCCCACGACTACGTCCTCAGCATCGCCAAGCCCTACCTCGGCAAGTGGATTTCCAAGTCCTCCGACTGGACCCCGTTCAAGGGTCGCGACACGACCTTCGACGCGCACAACAAGCCGGACCTCGACCGGAAGGATCCGTGGCAGTTCAAGAACTTCCTCGTGACGGACGCCGGGTAACGGCCCAGCAATGATCTCGAAAGCCCGGCTCCAGCAGCTCGCGAAGAAACACGGCACGCCGCTGTTCGTCATTGATCACGACGCGCTTCGGAAAGCCTACCGGGAGTTTCGCCGGCACCTGCCGCGCATCCAGGTTTACTACGCGGTCAAGGCCAACCCCGACCCGCTGATTGTCCGCACCCTTTTCAAGGAGGGGGCAAGCTTCGACGTCGCCTCGATGCCGGAGTTCATGATCGTCTATGAGAATATCAAGAAACTGCCGGCCAAAAAGCGGCAGGACTGGATCTGGGACAAGATCATCTACGCGAATCCGACCAAGCCGACCGACACGCTTGAACAGCTCAACAAATACAAGCCGCTCGTCACCTTCGACAACCTCGAGGAAATTCATAAGATCAAGCAGCATGCACCGAACGCGGGCCTCGCCTTGCGGCTCAAGGTGCCCAACACCGGCGCGATGGTGGAACTGTCGTCGAAGTTCGGCGCCTTGCCCGGCGAGGCCGTTGACCTCATCCTCGAGGCCGACCGGCTCGGCCTGACCGTCGAGGGCATCAGCTTCCACGTCGGCAGCCAGACGACCAATTTCGAGAACTACGTCCAGGCGCTCAACCTCACGGCGAACATCTTCAAAGAAGCGCGGGATCGCGGTTACACCAAGATGAACCTGCTCGATATCGGCGGCGGCTTCCCGGCGCCGTATGATTCATCGGTCCGCCCGTTCCCCGAGCTGGCCAAGGTCATCAACACCGAGCTCGACCGCCTTTTTCCCAGGGACATCCAGGTGCTTGCCGAGCCGGGTCGCTTCCTCGCCGCCGTCTGCGGCACCAGCGTCTCCTCCGTCATCGGCAAGGCCGTGCGCGACGGCAAGACCAGCTACTACATCAACGACGGCGTCTACCACACCTACTCGGGTGTCATCTTCGACCACTGTAAGTATCCGGTCATGGCCTTCAAGAAGAGCCCCACCAGCCTTTGCTCCGTCTTCGGACCGACGTGTGACGCACTCGATGTGGTTTCGATGGCGGAAAACCTGCCCGACCTCGTGCGCGGCGATCTCGTCCACAGCGTCAATATCGGCGCCTACAGCCACGCCTCGGCCACTTACTTCAACGGATTTCCCCCGGCCAAGGTGGTGCACGAGAACCTGTGAGTGCCATGGACATTTCGGAGATTATTGCCAAGGCGCGCGTCCTCCACGAGGCGCTGCCCTACATCCATGATTTTCGTGGCTCCATCTTTGTCGTCAAATACGGCGGCAGCTTCATGGACGATCCGGATCCGACGATGCGTCAGCGGGTCGCCACTGACATTGCGTTTCTCGCGGCCGTCGGAATCAATGTTGTCGTCGTGCACGGCGGCGGCAAAGCCATCAGCCGCGCGATGGACAGCGCCGGCCTGAAGCCGAACTTTGTCAATGGCATGCGCGTTACCGACGAGGCGACGATTGCCATCGTCAAGAAGACGCTCGACGAGGTCGTGAACAAAGATGTCTGCGCCACACTCAGCGCGGTGCGCGCCAACCCCAAGGGCCTCCCCGGCGACAGTGTGATCGTTTGCCAGAAACTCACCGTCGATGATGACGGCAAGACGGTTGATCTCGGTTACGTTGGGGATGTGACCGAGGTGAAGGTGAAACTCATCAAGAAGGAGATCGCCGACGGGTTCATGCCGGTGATCTCGCCCGTGGCCGAGGGCTTGGACGGCAAACCTTACAACGTGAACGCGGATCTTGTGGCCGGTCGCGTGGCCAGCGCGCTGCGCGCCAGACGGCTGGTTTACATGAGCGACGTTCCTGGCCTGCTGGCTGATTTCAAAAACCCCGACACCCTCATCTCCACCGTGAAAGTCAGCGAAGTCGAAGGCCTGAAAAAGAAGGGGATCGTGGACAAAGGGATGCGGCCAAAGGTGCAAAGCGCCGTGCGTGCCCTCGAGGAAGGCGTACAGCGGGTGCATTTCATCGACGGCCGGATGCCCCACAGCCTGCTCCTGGAGATTTTCACGGACAAAGGTGTAGGGACCGAAATTGTACACGGCTGAACCGGCCGGCTGACGTACTGCGGGCGTGCATTTGACCCGGCGTTTCGTAAGCTCCCGCCTACCTCTTACATGTCGCAGCCATCCATCGTCCGCACGAACACCGCCGAGCTTTATGACGCCTACGTCATGAAGAACTATGCGCGCGCCCCGCTGACCCTGGTGCGCGGGCAGGGCGTCTCGGTGTGGGACGACACCGGCCGTGAATATCTGGATTTCACCTCAGGTGTGGCGGTGGCTGCGCTCGGGCATTGTCATCCGGTTTGGGTTGAGGCGATCCGGCGGCAGGCCGGCGAGCTGATTCATGTCAGCAACCTCTTTCGGCATCCCAACCAAGGCGAGCTGGCCCGGCTGATCGTGCTGCAGGCGGGGCCCGGTCGGGTGTTTTTCTGCAACAGCGGCGCCGAGGCCAACGAGGGCCTGATCAAACTCGCGCGGCTGCATGGCGTCCGCAAGGCCGGCGAGGAAGGCAAATGCTACAAGATCATCTGCGCGAAACATGCGTTCCACGGCCGCACGTTTGGTGGCATGAGCGCCACGCCCCAGGAGAAGATCCAGAAAGGCTTTCGGCCGCTGGTGCCCGGCTTCTCCTTTGGCGAGCTGAACAATCTGCAAAGCTTCGCCGACCTCGTTGACGCGGACACGGCGGCCATTTTCGTCGAGACCGTGCAGGGGGAGGGCGGCGTCACGCCATGCACCGACGAATTCCTGTGGGGCCTACGCAAGCTGTGCGACCAGCACAACCTGCTGCTCATGCTCGACGAAGTGCAATGCGGCGTCGGCCGCACGGGCACGTTTTATGCCTTTCAACATTCCGGGATCCGCGCCGACGCCATTGGCATGGCCAAGGGCATCGCTGGCGGTTACCCCATGGGCGCGATCTGGGCGGCCGAGAAGCACGCCGAACTGTTCACGCCTGGCACGCACGGCTCGACCTTTGGCGGCACGCCACTCGCCTGCGCCGCGGCCCTGGCCGTGCTCGATGTCATGGCGAAGGATAACCTGTTGGAGAAAGTCCGGACCAACGGCATTGCTTGGAAAGCCGAGCTCGAGAAACTGGTGATAGATTTTCCGAAACAGATGAAGACGGTAACGGGCCGGGGTTACATGATCGGACTGGTCCTGCAAAGCGACCCGGCGCCGTATGTCGCCGCACTGCGCGAGGCGGGGTTGCTGGCCCCGACCGCCGGCGGCAACACGGTCCGGCTCCTGCCACCACTCATCGCGACCAAGGAGCATTTGGAGCGTGCGGCGACGATCATTCGCGGCGTGCTGGCCGGGAAAAGCCAAGGACGGCAACCATGAGACATTTTCTTAAAGAGACCGATTTCTCCCGTGCCGAGGTGGCAGAGATTTTCACGCTCGCCCGCCAGCTTAAGAAAAAGCGTGGCGTGCCGGAAAAGCTGCTCGCGGGCCAGACCTGGGCGATGATTTTTGCCAAGTCGAGCACTCGCACCCGCGTGTCATTCGAAGTGGCAGTCCATGAACTCGGCGGGAATCCGCTTTTTCTTAACACGAGCGATATCCAGATTGGCCGGGGGGAAACCATCTCCGACACGGCCAAGGTGCTGTCGCGTTTTGTGCATGGCCTCATCGTGCGCACCTACGCGCAGTCGGATCTGGAAGAGCTGGCGGAGCATGGCGGGCTGCCCGTGGTCAATGCCCTGACCGATTACCTGCACCCCTGTCAGATTTATGCTGATGCTTTCACGGCGGCGGAGCGCTGGGCTGGGCCGAAGGATGATCTCCTCGCTTCACTCAAGGGCCGGAAGATCGCGTTTCTCGGCGATACCCGGTTCAACATGGCGAATTCCTGGATTCTCGGAGCCAATCTTTTCGGCATGAAAGTGTCGTTGGCCGGGCCGGAAGGCCACGAGCCGGGCGCGGCGATCCGGGCAGACGTAAAGAGGCTCGGTGGCGGATTTCAATTTACCACCGACCCGTTCGAGGCGGTGGAAGGCGCTGACATTGTCTACACTGATGTATGGACCAGCATGGGGCAGGAGAAGGAGGCCGGCGAGCGGCAACGCCGCTTGTTGCCTTTTCAAGTGACGAAAAAACTCTTTGCGGCCGCCAAGAAAAATGCCCTCTTCATGCATTGCCTGCCGGCGCATGCCGGAGAAGAAGTGACTCAAGAGGTCCTGGATAATCCGCGGTGCATCATTTTCGACGAAGCGGAAAACCGGCTCCACGTGCAAAAGGCGATTCTGGCTACGCTGGCCCGTTGCCGGGCCTGAATACTAGCACTTATTGCGAGAGAATATACGTGACGCGCGTAGCCGAGACTTTCTGGAAATTTCCGGTAGTCAGATCGCCATCATCCAGTTTGGCGTCAATCTCGGCCAGCTGTGTGTCATCGACAAAAATAACGCGACTGCCTGAGTTGCTGATCGAGATGCCGGCAAAGCCCCCCGTAGAGAGTGAATTGTCCCAATTCCAACTGCCCCCGATCGCGGTGGGGTTTTTCCAGGTGTCAGCCTTGAAATCACCAGCCATCGAGTAGGGTAATGTAGGTATGACGGCTGGGCCCACATTGTTTGGCCAGACACCGTTGGTGGCGTTGTAGATTTCGAAGGCCTGGGCGAAGATGCGGAAATCATTTATAATCCGCGAATTTTGGGAGGCACGCTGAGTGCGTTGAAAGGCGGGGATGGCCAGGGCAGCCAGCAGACCAATGATCACCACGACGACCATAATCTCCACCAGTGTGAATCCACGGGTCGTTTTATGGCTGAGCCGATGAGGGACGCTGCTCATGGGAATTAGCCGGAGCATCGCGCTGTGATCATCCAAAAGCAATGCTGCTGAGGCCGATTAGGGTGTAATAGGTGATTTTTACTTTGCGCGCTGGAGCTCATCGCCAACACTGCCGAACCATCATGAAGATCGTTCTCGCCTACTCGGGGGGCCTCGACACCTCGGTCATTGTCCAATGGCTTAAGGAAACCTACGACGCGGAAATCGTCACCTTTGCCGCCGATATTGGGCAGGAGGAGGAGCTGAAAGGTCTGTCCGCCAAGGCGAGGAAAACGGGCGCGACCAAGCATTACACCCTCGATCTGGTCGAAGAGTTCGCCCGGGACTTCATCTACCCGATGATCCGGGCCAACGCGATTTACGAGGGCCAGTATTATCTCGGCACCTCGATCGCGCGCCCCCTCATCGCCAAGGCCCAGGTAGCGATCGCCAAGAAGGAAAAGGCCGACACGGTCGCACATGGCGCGACCGGCAAAGGGAACGACCAATGCCGTTTCGAGCTCACTTACATGGCGCTCAATCCGCGGCTCACCATCCTGGCGCCATGGAAGATCGAGAAATTCCGCGAGGAATTTCCCGGCCGGGCCGAAATGATCGAGTATTGTCGTACGCACCGCATTCCGGTCGAGGCCTCGCTCAAGAAGCCGTATTCGATGGACCGCAATCTCCTGCACATCTCCTACGAGGCCGGCATCCTGGAGGACCCGTGGTTCGATCCAACCACCAGGGCCAACAAGGGGATGTTCAAACTTTCGGTTTCACCGGAGGACGCTCCGGACAAGCCGGAATACGTCGAACTCGATTTTGTGCGGGGCAATTGCACCGCGGTGAATGGCAGGAAACTTTCGCCTGCCGGAGTCCTCAAGACGCTCAACAAACTCGGCGGCAAGCATGGCATTGGCCGCGTGGATTTGGTGGAGAATCGTTTTGTCGGCATGAAGTCCCGGGGGGTCTATGAGACACCCGGTGGCACCATCCTCATGCAAGGCCACCGTCAGGTCGAATCACTCACGATGGACCGCGAGGTCATGCATCTGCGCGACTCGCTCATCCCGAAGTACGCGGAGCTGGTTTACTATGGATTCTGGTTTGCTCCCGAGCGCGAGGCTCTGCAAGCCCTCGTGGACGAGTCGCAGAAGCACGTCACGGGCACCGTCCGTCTCAAGCTCTACAAGGGTAACATCATCACCTGCGGCCGGAAGTCCAAGTATTCGCTCTACGACATGAACATCGCCTCCATGGAAGGCGTGAAGTCGTGGTATAACCAGAGTGATTCCACGGGATTCATCCGCCTGAACGGGTTGCGGCTGCGCGCGCGTTACTTCGCCCAAGGCGGACCCAAGGCCTGAATATTGCGATTCGACGCGAATAATTAGCGCTTCATCGTATGGTGGCCGCGGCATCAAAAGAGCTTACCGGCCACGACTCCGACGGCCGTGATCGGCCCGGAATCGCCCAAGCCCTCGATGGCGCGGTCGGCCTTTTTCATCGTGGCTTGAACGCTCAGGTAGAGACTGTCGTCGGAAATCAGCTTGCCCAAGGTGCCTTGGCCGCTGTTGAGCTTATCGGAGACCTCGCGCAGGTTGTTCACCGAGACCTTGAGGCTGGCGGCGGTCGGTTCGTCGTAGAGCAGCACGCCGAGGGCACCCTTGCCGCTTTTCACGTCGGCCACGATACCCTTGGCGTCGCCCATGAAGGTGCGCGCATCTGCCGCGGCGAGTTTGATCTCCCCCACGCTGGCGAGCAGCTCGTCGTGCAGCTTAGGGTCGTTGATGAGTTTGCCAAACGTGCCTTCGCCGTTTTTGATCTTGGCGGTGATGTCCTGCAGGTTGCTGACGGTTTCCGTGAGCTTGGGGCCGTTGTCGGAGACCAGCTTGTCGATGCGCTGGAAGAGGCCGCCACCTTCGCTGCCGGTGCCCATGGATTTGCTGATCTCGCCCACCACCTGTTCCAGCTTGGAGCCGAGGGTGCCGAGCTGACTGATGACCTCGCTCATGTCCACGGTGGGCTTGGTCTTGATTTCATCCTGGTCCTTGAGCAGCGGGCCGCCAGGCGTACCAAAGGTGATGCCGAGGTAATTGCTGCCCAGCAGACTGGATTGTTCGACGCTGGCGACGGCGTCGTTTGGAATCTTAACCTCCGGCTCGATCGCGAGCAGGGCCTCGACGCGTTGGCCGGCCAGGCGGGTGAGCTCGACGGCGCCGACCTTGACGCCGGCCATGCGCACCTCGTCACCGTTCTTGAGGCCTTTGAGGTTGGCGAAGCCGGCCACGAGGGTGTAGCCGGGCTTTTTAAAGAGTCGCCCGCCGTTGAGCGACTCGAACGTGATCCAGGCGAGCGCCAGGCCAAGGAGGAAAAAGAGACCGACGCGGATGGTTTGTGATGTATTATTCATGGCTGTTCTCCAGTTGTTTGAAGCGGGGATTCTTAAGGTCGATGACCGGGTTGAGGAAGTTGGCGATGATGGGATCAGTGGGCTGCTTGAAGTCGGCGGGCTTGCCGATGCCCCGGATGCGCCCGTCCATGACAAAGGCGATGCGATCGGCGATATTGAACGCGAGGTCGCGGTCGTGGGTCACGACAATGCTGGTGACGGCGGTTTGTTCGCGCAGCGTGGCGATGATTTCGGTCAGGGTGGCCGACATCACCGGGTCGAGCTCGGAGGTGGGTTCATCGTAGAGCAGCAACTGGGGCTCCATCACGAGGGCGCGGGCGATGGCGACGCGCTTCTTCATGCCGCCGGAGAGATCGGAGGGGAATTTGTTGGCGGCCTTTTCCAGCGACAGGATCTGGAGGGCATGCATCACGCGTTCGCGGATGCCGGCTTCGTTGCACTCCCGGTGCTCGCGGGGGTAGAGGGCCAGGTTGTCGTAAACGGAAAGCGAGCTGAAGAGCGCGCCAGCTTGGAAAACGAGGGCGAGGTGAACCTTGTTGCGGGTCTCGGGGTCGGCGGCGTCGAATTCTCCAATGCGCACCTCCCCACTGGTGGCGGTTTCGAGGCCGGCGATGTGTTTCAAGAGCACCGTCTTGCCCGAGCCGCTGGGCCCCATGATGCAGAATATCTCGCCTGGCTTTGCCTCCAGGTCGATGTCGCGCAGCACGGTGGTTTTGCCGAATTTCTTGGTCAACTTGCTGACGGTGACGCCGAATGTCTTGCCGATGAAAGGAGAGGCGGTGTAGGCGGTGCTCATGACATGAGGAGGGCTTTGGTGACGAAGTAGTCGAGCACCAGAATGAGGATGAGCGAGGTGACCACGGCCTTGGTGACGGAAGCGCCAATCTCGCGCGGGCCGCCACGGGTGTTGAGGCCGATATAGCAGCACACGAGCACGATCACGAAACCGAAGACCTCGGCCTTGATCAGGCCGTCGGTCACGTCATGCGGCTTCATGTAGGTTTTCAAGGCGGTGAAGTAGGATTCCGAGTCGACCGAGATGGAATGGGTATATTCGCAGACGAGGGCGCCGCCATACCAGCCGCAGAGGTTGGCGATGATGGCCAGCACGGGCATCATGACCACGATCGCCGCCAGCCGGGGCAGCACCAGCATGCGCTCGGGGGGAATGTTCATGGTCACGAGGGCGTCGATTTCCTGGTAAACCTTCATCGAGGCCAGTTCGGCGGCGATGGCGGAGCCGACGCGCCCGGCGATCAATATGGCCACCATGACCGGGCCGAGCTCGCGGGCCATGGTGAGACCGACGAGGGTGCCGATGAACTGCTTGGCGCCAAAATTCTCCATGCTGTAACCGCTCTGCAGCGCCAGGACACTGCCGATGAAGAAGCTGAGAATGGTGACGATCGGCAGGGAGGTGTAGCCGATGAGGTAGCACTGCTCGATGAAGCGCGTCCGCTGTCGAGGCAGCGTGCCGATGAATTTCAGAGAGCGCGTCAACAGGAGCAGGGTGCCCCCGATGTGGCCGACAATGGAAGTTAGGTAATTCATGGCGGCGGGGCTTGGTTGACCCCGATAATAGCGGGTTTCTGGCGAAAATCGAACAGGGAAAATTTCCAGCGGCCGGTGTCCGGCGTGCGGGACCAGGCGAGCAGGCCGAGGCCGAGGGCGATGCGTGAGGACGACGGCGTGGTGCGGGAGCTGAACAGCGGGCCGAGATGGAATTCCGTTTCCGCCGGGGATTTTTTCCAGCTCACCAGACTGAAAAGCAGGGAGTGGCGGGTGTCATCCGGCGCCCGCTGGTCGAAACGGTAAATGGCCACGAGCGGGGAGTAGAGCTGGCGGACCGGCTCATTGGTGGGGAAAAAAACCTCGAAAGGGCTGAGCAGCTGCAACTGGCGCTGGCCGGCGCCGTTATTCCAGGAGCTCAGGAGCGGCCAGAGATGGGTCTTGTGCGCCGGTGCGGCGGCGGGATTGGTCGTGCTGCGCTGGGTGAGCGACCAGTAGAGAAACCAGAGCACCTGGCTTTGTTCCTGGGCGACGCCCTCATCGGTCCAGCGCGCATGGCGGAAAAGCGGCCAGGCAAACCAGGTTTTGTCGTAGCCCTTGATCACGGAATGGGTGTAGAAGGGTCCCCAACGGTTGACCAGGCGCTGGTCGCCGCGGCCCTGCACGAGGAACGGCCAGAGGTAACGCTGCTCGTCGTAACGGTAGGGCTCCGTGCGGTGCGTGTAGCCGAAGAAGGGCCAGACGTAGTTCTCGCTGATATAGCCGGGGGCGGTATCGCGGGTGTAGAACGGCAACACCCCCAGTTTCACGTCGGGCTGGGGCTCGGAGAGATTTTTCGCGGAACGATAGATCAGTGGCCAGAGATAGAATTGGTCGTCATAATCGTCTGCCCGCCCCCGGTGACCGAACAACGGCCAGAACTCGAAGCCGTGATGCCCGTCACCGTCGATGAAGCGCAGGAAGGGCCACGGGGCGTGCGTAGTGTGTGCGCCGCTTTTCTCTGTGTCCGCATAAAAGGGGAAAAGGACAAAATGAATGCGATCGTAGCCGAAGCGGTGCTTGATGGTGCCGCCGATCGGAAACAGAGCCCGGTAGCTTTCGCCGGGCTCGCCGGTGTCGCGCGAAAAATAAAACGGCCAGACATCGAAAGCGTGCAGGGTCTGGTTGTCCGGTTCCGTTTCCCGGCGAACATTGATCAATTGGAAAAAACTGAAGGAACGGTAGCCTTCCTCGCGTTGCCAGGTGAAGAACGGATAAAGCAGCATGGTGGTCTCGCGTGGGCCCTCGCGGGAGCGCAGTAAGAACGGCCGGAATCCCTCCACTTCAACCCCGTCCGCGCGGGCCTTGCGGAACAGGAAGGGCACGAGATATTCCCCGGATTCGGTGGTCCCGTCGGGATTCACCTGCCGGACAGACAGTGGCCAGCCGTTAACCTCCTCGCCATGCACAGCGACGACCGCCACGAGGATTGCGGAGAGCAGCCTGACTATTAGTCGGGGAGACATGCTTGGTGGAATGGGTAAGGCATTGCCTTTGGGCGAGAAGGAAGCCAGTTAGGTGGCTGACCCCAAGGCGGCGGGGAGAAGTAAATCGCCTCCCCGTGCTCGTGCAAATGCTATGTTAAAACCGCTATTAGCAATAAGTGTTCCGTGTCTTGGCCCGATGGGCGTAAATCACCCCAAACCAGCGTGCTTTTCAGCGTCGGAGGAAACGTGCGCATAACCGGCGGACAGGCCCGGGGCATCCCGCTGGTGCTGCCCAAAGGCGACACGGTGCGCCCGGCGACGGACGCCTTGCGCCAGGCCGTGTTCTCGAGTTTGGCGGCCCACGTGGCGGGGACGCGGTTCCTGGACTTGTTCGCCGGCAGCGGCGCTTACGGCCTCGAAGCGCTGAGTCGTGGCGCGACGGGTGGGGTGTTTGTGGAAAAAAACGAAAAAACGGTGGAGTTTATCCACCGCAACATCGCAGCCGTGTGCAAGAGCCTCGGTCGCACGGCCGACGACCTGCAGGTCATCACCGCTGACGCCACCAGCACTATGCCGGGCGAGGCGCCCGATCTGGTGTTCATCGATCCGCCTTACGAAATCATCACCGCCGTCGCCCCCCGGTTATTTGCGCGCCTGGATGAGCTACTGGCAGCCAAACTTGACCCGCTGATTGTTTTTGAAATGCCTGGTGAACTCGGGCTGACCCCCGCCGGTTGGACCTGTGTCAAGCGGCTGGGCAAGGGTTCGCGGCAACCGACGGCGGCGATCTTCAGAGCAAACCGAGCTTTGCCTTGAGCAGGATGACGGCGGCGATGCAGGCCGTTTCGGTGCGCAGGATGCGTGCACCCAGATGAGCAAAGGCAAAGCCGTGCGCGCGAAGCAGGTCGCGCTCAGTGGGCGACCAGCCTCGTTCCGCGCCCAAAGCGAGCGTCACGGGGAACCGGGGATTGAGGGCAAGAGTGCTTAGTGAGCCCGGCGACTCATAGTTATCGAGAGCGACGCGGGTGCTGTCGGCCGGCAGCAGGGGGATGGTCTCGCCGAGTGATCGGCCGTGCCGAACCGCCGGGATCCGGGTGCAGCAAGCCTGGGCGGCACCTGCGATCAGGAGATTTTCCCATTCGCGTGAAATCCAAAGAGAACTCCGGCGGTAGCCGGGGTCGGATCTTTCAGTGAGTACAAAATCCATGGCCGCCACACCGAGGGCGGCACCTTCCCTCAGGATGTCGCGGGCGGTTTGGGGCCGGGGCAGGCCCACGATGAGCCGGATAGGCGCAAGTGGCGGAGGAGGCGCACCCCACTCATAAGACAGGACGAGAGCATCGTCGGTCACTGCTTGGAGGGTGGCCTTGCCACGGGGTCCGTTGATCAGGCCCGCATCGAAACCCCCGCCAGGTTCACGACGCAGTACTTCCAAGATATGACTTGCCCGGGGATCACGGCGGGACAGCGGAAGCTCGACTTCGGAGGGGGAGAAAAGAATGATATTCACCAGAAAGGCAGGAGCTGCTTGCCACAGGTTTTCTGCCACAATACTAATGAGACCACACGTGAAATCGGCCGACTCAATACCTGGTACCGAGGGCGGCGGGAATAACGACATCGGGCGCGTCGTAATCGTGGAAGACCAACGCCTCGTGGCCGAATTTTTGCAGTTTCACTGCCGCGATCTCCGGCTGCGGGTCGTGCGGCATTGCGCTGGATTTATCGACGGGCTTGCCGCCATCCGGGAACACCAGCCTGACCTTGTGCTATTGGACATTTCCCTGCCGGACGGTGATGGACTCGAGCTGGCGCGGACGATCATCGATGAGTTACCCCGCGTGAAGCTGCTCATCATCTCGTCCCACCATGATCCTTGGACGATGCTGCAGGTGCAGCGGATTGGCATCCACGGGTTCGTGGATAAGAATGACCAACGTCCCGAGGTACTGACCGAGGCCATTCATGCCGTGCTGGGTGGTCGCATCTATTACACTCCTGTGGTAAACCAATCGAGCGCGATAATCCGCCGGGATCCCAAGTCCTTCATCCGCGTACTTTCGGATTACGAGACCAGGATACTCGCCATGATCGGCGAGTCCAAAACCGACGACGAGATCGCGACGGTACTCAGCATCAGCCCTGCGACCGTGCAGTCACGCCGCCGCGACATCATGCGCAAGCTGGACATTCACTCGACGCCCAAGCTGATTCATTACGCGATCGTCAACGGGCTCACGCGAGCGGAGCAGCTGGGACGGAAGAAACCAACCTGAGACGCAGGTCGGCGGAGTGGGGATGCAGGGCAGACCACAACAGCCGGGCCTCGGCCCACAGACCTTTGGCCACAGCCTCCTCGATCTGACGCAGCAAGTGTTCGAGTTCGCGCTCGTAGATAAAGCTGCAGCGCCCGCAGAGCAGGTGGGCGTAATGAGACGCCTCGGGCGTATCCTCATCTTGCACAGCCGCGCCGAGCTGATCCAGCTCCAGCTGGAGCTCGGAGAGATACAGCGCCAACTCGTCCTCGTATTTGATATTCTTCTTTTCAGCGAGCAGCCGCAGGTTGGCGAGGCCATCGATGGGGGGCAGTACCGGGGCGGGGGAGGCGGCCTCTCCGGCGGCGGCAGCGAGCGCTTTGCGTAAGCGTTCCAGTGTGACGGGTTTTCCCAGGAAGACACTCATGCCCGCGGCCAGGCATTGGGCCTGTTTTTCCGGGGTGCTGAAGGCCGTGGTAGCGAAGATGCAGGCCCGGGCCGAACCGGTGGGCAGCGCCCGGATGTTCCGCGCCACATCCAGTCCGCCCAAACCGGGCAAATCGTAATCCAGAAAAATGAGCCCGAAGTCTATTTTGCCGGCCAGAGCCAGGGCCTCGGCTCCGTCGCCGGTTGATTGGGCGGTGATCCCAAGTTTCGCCAGCAAATCGACGAGCACGATTCGGTTGTATTCCTGATCATCCACCACGAGAGAGAGTTTCTGCCCGGCTCGGGCGGCAGCATCGTCCATGGGCGGGGCCTCCTCGGATTCCGGAGCGATGGCGAAAGGGGCGCTGAAATAAAAACTGGAGCCTCGGCCCAGTTCGCTTTCCAGCCAGATGCGGCCGCCCATCTTTTCGGCATAACCTTTACACAGGGCGAGGCCCAAGCCGGTACCCGGCACGCGCCCATGTTGGGCTGCGGCGCCACGTTCAAATCGGGTGAAGAGCCGCTTTTGTTCTTCAGCGGAGATGCCCGGGCCGTCGTCCGACACGGCAAAGACGAGCTCGGTCCTATCGGGGCTCACCACCGGTTTGCACCAGACAGTGACGTTGATCTGGCCACGACCGGAGAACTTCAAGGCGTTGCTGACGAAGTTCAGCAGGATTTGACGGATGCGGCGGGGATCACCATCGAGCCGTCGCGGCACCGCGGGTGAAATCGCGATTTCCACGGGGATGCGGTATTTCTCGCTGTCGGATGCGGCCATGGCCGCGACCGTCTCGACCAATTCGTGCAGGTCGAAGGGCTTGAGATCGAGTTCAATGACGCCGGCCTGCATCCTGGAAATGTCAAGAATGTCATCCAGCAGCGAGGACAGATGGCTGGCGCACTGGCGCAGCAGACCGAACTTGCGGCGGCTTTCCTGGTCGAGGCCAGTGGTCTTCAGAGATTCCGAGATCCCAATGACGCCGTTCATTGGGTTACGGATCTCGTGGCTGACGCCGGCGAGAAACTCGTCCTTGGCCGCGTTGGCCTTGACCAGCTCCACCGTACGGACCTGGACCTGAGATTCGAGCTTTGCATTTTGAGCCCGGATCTGACGCTCGCGGAAACGGATGAGGCTCCAAACGCCCAAGACCAGGGCGAGCGCGTAGCTGATGTAGGCGCCAGGTGAGCGATACCAAGGCGGCAAAATGCGGAACGCAAAGACTGCGGGCTCGCTCGCCATGCCGGCGGCATTCACCGCCCGGGCCTCGAAGTGGTAATTGCCTTCGGATAGATTGGAAAACTCATAGGAGCGCCGGACGTTGGCCGTGGACCATTCGCTGCCATCCTGGCCAAGCCGAGTTTGCAGCAGCCAGTCCTTGCTGCGCGTGTAGTCTCCCGTGAATATTTTGAAACTTACCCGATGATCGTTGAACGGGAAATTCACTCCACTGGCTTTCGCGGACTGACTGGAGTGAAGCATATCCAGCTTGATGAAGGGCGTGGTGGGCGTCTGCAGCTTTGGGATGGCCTCGTAATCGAGGCGGAGCAGGCCCTCGGTGCCTCCCAGCCAGAGGGTCGGGCGACCGTCTTCCTGGAAAAATTTCATGGTCTGCACAAACCCGATCGAATCTAGCGCCGGCACATCGAGCTCACGCCAACTGACGCTTCGGTTGTCACCGATGGTCAGGACCCCAAGTCCCTGACCCCAGGTGGAAGTGTTCGTGGCGCCCGTGCGTTTAAAGGCGACCACCGTGTCATTGCCCGAGGGCGTCGCTTGCACCGCCATGGGCTTAAGCGACGGCAGCCGGAGCAGGACCCGAAGGTCGGCCCCGTCAGGATTGGCGCGGAGCACCTTGCCTTCAACGAACACCAGCAGATTGGCGCCCAGATCACTTAGGCAGACGAAACCACCGAAAGGTTTCGAGGTATCAGGATCGAGGACGGGTTGAAGGCTGGTGGCCGCGGAGTCGGAGATGAACAATCCCTGACTGGCCGTGCCGATCCAGATGCGGCCGGCGGTATCTTCAGCGAGGGCCATGATGACATCCGGTACCTGCATAACCGGCGTATGGTGGAACGATCCGTCAGGCAGGGCCTCAAGTCGGACCAGGCCGTAGCCTTCGGAAAGCAGATAGTTGTCGGCCGCGAAGCGGGCTTGTCGGATACTGTAAACCCCTTTCGCCATCAGGCTGTAGATCGGCGTAATGTTGATGCCATCATAGTAGTCGAGGCCACCATGTCGGCCCATCAACAGCCCCTCGCCATGAACCTTAAGGGCGCAGTAGCCTTCCTTGAATTGGGTTTGCAGTTCAAATTCCGCGCCCCGGTCGGTTGCAGGGCGAAGTCTAAAAGTGCCAACCTCGGTGCAGACGTAGAGACGGTCGCTGCTTGTGTCCAAGCTTGTCGGTCCCCCGTTCAGGCCATTCTCGGAACGGAAAAGGGTGACAAGTCCTTGCTGTTCGAGCCGGAAGATACCCCCTGAAGCGGAACACCAAATGTGGCCGTTGTCATTGGTGATAACCGAGAAGACGTTTTGTCCAGGCAGGCCGTCGCGAGCATCCATGATCCGCTGCGTTTGACCGTCGGCGCCCACGATCGCCAGTCCGCCGTTTACGGTTCCAATCACATGGCCGCCGTCCGGCATGGTGGCATAGCTGGCGAGCCGGTTTTCAATTATGTAGCGATTCAGTTTCTCGCCAAACTCCTGGTGTGGTGGGGCGCCGGGTCGATAAAAACCCAGGCTGCTGACCAAGAGCAGGCCGGATGAGTCCTTGCTCAGTCCCAGAATACCCGTGTTCGGCAGCTGGCTGGGATCCAGCTCCAATTGAGGACCGGTCTCGTCCAGACGATACAACCCCGTTTCGATATGATGAAACCAAGTTTCGCCCTTTAACTTGAGAGGAAACAACCGGCTCTTGCTGGGAAATCGCCAGATGCGAAAGGCCGAGCCGTCCCAGCAGAACAGTTTTTCCCGACCCATGAAGTAAACCTTGGATCCGACAATTCCACAGCCCCAGATGTCCCCGACAGGACGTTCACTTTCAGGCAGCCGGTCCAGTAATGAATGATACTGAAAGTCTCCGGCTGAAGGTTCATCGATATAGCCGATTTCGTTGGCGGCACCCACCCAGAGGCGGCCATCCGCTCCAAACAAGAGGGCCCGCACGGCGTAGGAGCTGCCGATCGGGTGGGTTTTCCAAGTCTGGCCATCAAAGACCATCAGTCCTATGCCACCGACAAAGAGCCGCCCCAGTTTGTCTGGAATGACGATCCAAGATTGCTGGTCGGAACCCATGTCGCGGGCCGTAAAGTGCTCCAGCCATGGCAGACCGGCGGTCTTATCGGACCAAGCACCAAAAATCTGGCTCCAAATGAAGCCCAAAAATGCAGTGGCGGCGTAAAAGAGAGACTTGGTCCGCATGGTTGTGCTCGATGGCAAATTGTTATCACGCAAGTGACTGCCGGGCAATGGACAAACGAACCTGTAATTAGGTGAAGAAGCGGGAGAAGAGCCGGGGGTAGCGCGCTGTGTATTCAGGTCATTTGCGCGATCCATTTTTCTTCGGCTTTGCACGATACTAAGCCCGATGAACTCAATCACCCATACCATCAGCGGGCTCGCTTCGAGCCTTTTTCTCAATGTCGGTCTCATCTATGTCGCACAAAAACTAGACCCGATCACTAAGTTGAAACCACAAACCATGGCGTCTGCCATCAGTGGAGAGCTTAGCATTATCCCATGCAGTTTTTCTAGGGTGTGTTTGCAAAATCAATGAGTGAGCCAATCAAGGATCGCCGCGAGACAAACGAAGCCGAGGAAGGTCTCGGCCAGTTTGTCGTAGCGGGTG
>JAYUBB010000086.1:0-6866 GCA_043741015.1 Opitutaceae bacterium | reverse complement strand
CAAGTGGGTGCTGGTCGTCCTCACGTTCGAAGGCTCCATCCGCATCGGCATGCTCGTCTCGCTTTTCGCCACCACCTGGCGGCGGATGATGGCGTGAGCGCTAGGCGCGCCGGGGCGGACTGCAATGGGATTGCGCGAAGAAATCCTGCGCGGCGGCGAGCATCTTGCCATACTCGCCGTAGTCGCCCGCCCACGAGTTGGGCACGCAAACCCGCTTGATGACACCCTGCCCGATCTTGTCGGGTGCCTCGCGGTCGGCGGTGAGTTCCAAGGTAAACTTGGGATCGCACGTGTGCACCACATAGTGCCGCTCAAGTCCGCGGCGCTCCCGATCAATCCGCACAAAGTGGGAAAAATTCATCGGCTGTGCGCGCAGCCTGCCATAGCCTGCGCCACGCTCAAGAACCAACTGGACCGGATTTAGCCTTGAGAAACCGCCGGGGCCGGACGAAAACAGCGTGCGCGCGAATCCCCATGAATCTCGACCCCGCTCCCCGCCAGCCCAAGTTGATCTATCTCGCGATTGATGCCGGCCTGCTCCTCGCCGCCTTCCTCGTCGTTTACTTCGCCAGGAATCCCTACGCCCCGCTGCCCTTTGTGAGCGCCGTGTTGTGCGTCGTGCTCGCCGCCATCATCGGCCTCATCCCCTTCCTCACCGACTATGCCGCCGATTCGGCCGAATACGTGCAGGCGGAGCGTGGTCGTGTGGCCGACCAGGTGCAGCGCCTCCACGCCGCCGGCGAGAGCCTCGCGCGCGCCGCCGCCCAGATCAAGGCCGTCGAGGAGGCCGTGCACAAGACCGCCCACACCGCCGAGAACCTGCCCTACCGCATGCAGGAGAAGCTCGCCGAGTTCAACGAGGCCCTCGCCACCAAGGATACCGACGAACGCGAGGCCTTGGAACGTGAACTCGACGAACTCCGCGCCGCCAATGCCGACAATCTCAAGGCCGTGGCCGACAAGATCGCGAAGGCTGCCGCCGAGTGGTCCGCCCTCGAGGCCGCCTCGCGCAAGCAGCTCGCCGCCGCGCAAGATGCCACCGCCAAGCTCAACGAGCGGCTCCAAGCCACGCTTGCCCAGCTCGACACCCGCATTGCCGCCCTCGGCCAGGTCTCTGGCACCACGGCCGCGAATGCGTCCTTGCTCGCCACGCCCGGCGTGATGACCGAGGAATTCAAATCCGAAACAGCCTCTGCCCCGGTCATCGAGTCCGTCACCCTCTCCGCGTCGTCCACCGAGGAAGCCAAGCCGAAGAAACCGCGCGCACCGCGCAAGCCGAAGCCCGAAGAAACCCTCGCCGCCATGTCGACCGAATCAGCAACGGCCGAGAACAGTAACGGCGCAACCATCGAGTCCGCCGCCCCCGCCGGCGAAGAGTCCGCCGATCCGGCTCCCATGGAAGCCTCGGTCTCGTCCGACGGTGCCACGCGGCTGCTCGTCACAGCTTACATCGGTATCGGCAACAAACTCTTCATCCGCGGCGACGGCCCCGGCCTTAGCTGGGACAAGGGTGTGCCGATGCAATTCGTCTCCATTGGCAAGTGGGGCTGGGCCTCCAACGACGTGACGGCACCGGTCGCCTGCAAACTCTACAAGAACGACGAGACCGCTGCCCTCTCGGGTGAGATCTTTATTGAGCCCGGCAAGCACGTCGAGCTCACCGCCCTGTTCTAATAGTGCGGCGGGCGTTCGTCCGGAATCTCGCCCGTTTGCGTTTCGCCAGTTTCGCGGGCGCGCAACAGGGCAATTTCCTGGCGAAGCTTGGCCACCTCCTCCGCCAGCCCGAGCACGGCCTTGTCCTGCTGGACAACATGGCGTTGCAGGTGCGCGTAACGTTCTTCCAGCCGGATCAGTCTTTCTGCCTCGTTCATGCGGGCCACAATGCGGATTGCGGGGTCGCCGACAAACCCTAGTTTGCCCGGAACTGATGCACCGCTTTTATGCCGCCTGCCTCCTTCTCGTCAGCCTGGCCCTGTCATTCTGCACGACCCCGACCGGACGTGACACCTCCGGCCCGCTGATTCTCATTTCCATCGACGGCTTCCGCTGGGACTATTTGCAGCGTTTTTCATCTCCGACACTGAAGCAGCTCGCCGCGACGGGGACGCATGTCCACAGCCTGACGCCATCCTATCCCACCAAGACCTTTCCCAATCATTACACCCTGGTGACCGGCCTCCGCCCCGCTCACCATGGGATTGTGGGCAACTGGTTCTACAATCCGGCCACCGGTGAAAGTTTCGGCATGCGCAAACCTGAATCCAACACCGATCCGCGTTGGTGGAGTGGCGAACCCGTGTGGATCACCGCCGAGAAACAGGGTGTGCGCAGCGGGTGCTATTTTTGGCCCGGTTCGGAGGCACCGCACGACGGCCGCCTCGCATCGCTCTGGCTCCCATTCAACGACAAGGTGCTGTCGCCAGACCGGGTGGACGGTGTGCTGCACTGGCTCGAACTGCCACCGGCACAGCGCCCGCGGCTGATCACGCTTTATTTCAGCGCGGTGGACACTGCCGGCCACAAGCTTGGGCCGGATGCACCGGCCATGCAGAACTCCATCACGGAAGTGGATCAGGCCATCGCCCGCCTGCTGGCCGGTCTCGACCGCCTCGGGCTGCGTGGGCAGGCCAACCTGGTGATCGTCTCCGACCACGGCATGTCTCCCGTTTCAACGAAGCGGGTGATCTTCCTGGAAGACTTGGTGGACCTCAGCACCGTCGAGATCGAAACGACCGGAACCTACGCGGGCGTGCGGCCAAAACCCGGCACGCGCACCGCTACCGAGCTGGCCGCCGCCCTCCGCTCCAAAGCGCCGCCACAACTGAAAGTCTATGAGCGTGGCCACCTGCCGTCCCGTTTCCATTACGACGGCAACGACCGCATCCCCGCCGTCATGCTCGTGCCCGACGACCAATGGACCATCGAGCAAAAGACCGGTTGGCCCGCCCTCGCCGCCAACTACGACAAGGGCAGTCATGGCTGGGATAACGCCACGCCCAACATGGGAGCGCTCTTCATCGCCAGCGGTCCGGCCTTCCGGCGCGGTCTTGAACTGGGCGACGTGGAAAACATCCACGTCTACAACCTGCTCTGCGCCGTGCTCGGCATCACCCCCGCGCCCAACGACGGCGACGCGCGCCTCGCCCGCAAGGCCCTCCGGCGCTCGGGAGTTTTTTCACACACGCCCTAAGCCGGACTCATGCAGTTGAAAGGCGATTCCACTCGCAAGGTGGCCGCACTAAAAGGTGGTCGCCGATTTCCATATCGGCGACAGGCGTCGGTATGGAAACCGACGCCCACCCAACTGCATGCTCCCGGCTAAGCCCTTGCTCGGATCATACCGTTCCCGAACCGGCTTGAAGGCACTGTTTCATCATAGCTAGGAGCTGAATACCCGCGCAGGGTTTTGAGACAAACTGGGCCCAAGGGGCATCGGCCAGGCTCATTTGCAAGGTGTCGTTCGGGCGGCCGGTGAAGAAAAGCACCGGCAGGTGGTCACGACCGCTGCTGCGCAGGATTCTCGCGTAAAGCTCGACGCCGTTCATTCCGGGCATATCAACGTCCAGCACCAGTCCGTCCCAGCGCACCAATTGCGCCAGCTTTAACGCCTCGTCGGCGCCGCCCGCCTCCTCCACTTCATATCCCGCATGGACAAACAACTCTGCCACCATCTGGCGGACCAGTTCGATGTCATCCACCACCAGCAGCCGCAGTGGGGACACCTTCGCTTTTGTTGCGGCCGGCTGACTCATGGCTTCCGCCTCTTCGCCCATCGCCGCAGGTTCAGCTCCACCTTGAGATAAGCCACCCGGACTCCCGGATTGGATTGTTTCAACCGCAGGTGCCGGCAGATATCCGCCAGAGTCAAAAGCAGCTGGCGGGCATGGGCACGCTGCAAGACACGCTCCCTTGCCCCCGGCCGGCCCTGGCGGTGGGTTTTCTCCATCGATATATAATATTGATGTGCGCACATTTTTTGTCAACATTCATCTTGCTGTCCGTCCCTGCGTTGACAAAACGGAGCTCCGGCTTCATGCACCTGCCCGATGCAATACGCCCAGCTTTTCCGCAGGTTGCGGGAGCAAAAAGGACTGAGCCACGAGGCCTTGGCCAAGCTGGCACACTGCCACCGGAACACCGTGCTCAACGTGGAAGGCGGGCGCAACGTGAAGTTCAAAACCATTGCCAGCCTGATGGGCCGGATGGGCTACCCCAGCGACTCACCGGAGATGGCCAGCCTGGCGTTGCTCTGGCTGGAGGCGGTCAGCGGACTCGATCTGGCCGATCCCTCGACCTTGGGCCCTGTCCGGCAGAAACTGGCGGCCTATGAACGCACCGCCGGCCAGGCTGCGCAGCACCTCGCCGACGTAATCCGCCGGGCGCGGCTGACCGAACGGCAGATACGCCTGCTGACCTTCACGGCGCAACGCCCCGCGATGCTCGCCATTATTGAGTCTGTTCAGGATCTTCTGCAATCGGCTGGCACCACCGGACCCGCCGAGTTGAAGGTAGCTGAGGATAAGTGAACGCCTGCCTGGGATGCCTGGCGACTATCGCACCACCCGCCGGGCCTGTTGATAGGGCGGCGGCACGATCCCGATTTTTTTCATCTCCGGCACCAGCACGCGCTCGTAACAGTCGGGGCAGACGCCGTGGCTGAAACTCGATCCCGTCTGTTTGCCGATATATTCCTCCACCTGGCTCCAGTAGTTTTTGTCGTCGCGCATTTTCCGGCAGTAGCCACAGATAGGAATGATCTCCTGCAGCTGCCGCACCTGGGTCACGTAGCTGAGAAGGCGTTCGGCTACGTGCAGGCGCGCTTTCAATTCCGCCAGCTTGGCCGGCTTGGTGAGAAAATCATCCACGCCCGCCGCCATCGCCTGGTCAAGGTTCTCCCCACTGGTGGTCAGGTTGGAGAGCAGAATAAAGTAAGTATAGTCGCCGCCCTGCACCCGGATGCGGCGGCACAACCCCAAACCGTCCAGCCCGGGCATCATCCAGTCGCTGATGATGAGGCGGCGCGGCGCGGCCGAGAAACGCCTCCAGCCATCCTCGCCGTCCATGGCGATCTCGATTTCGTGGCCCAGCTCCTTCAGCGAGGCCTCGAGCACCGCACCCGCAATCGGGTCGTCCTCAACAATCAGTATTTTCATGGGCGGGGCTCGGAAAGCTGCTGACGAAGGGATTGCTGCACCAGATCCCACTCCCGGTCAAGGTCGGCCAACCGGACGGCCACCGCGGTCCAATCTTCGGCCCGACCGGTGCGCTCGATGTCCTGCAGCACCGCGCGCAGGGAAACGGCGCCGAAGTTGGCCGCGCTGCCCGCCAGCCGGTGGGCGACCTGGGCCAGCTCCCCCGCGGCCTTTTGCTGCACATTAGCATGCATTTGTGCGAGCGCTGGTGGCATCTCCCGCAAGGCCATCTCAAACAACTCGTGCAGCAGGCTCGCCTGGGTGCGGCCGGGCAGGGTGCGCAGCTGGGCCAGTTGCGCGGGATCCAGCGTCGCCGCCGGCCGGGCGCTCACGCCGAAGCGGTGCAAAATGGCTTGCAAGACTTCCTGCTGGACGGGTTTGGAAATATACTCGTTCATGCCGGCCTCCAGGCATTTCTGCCGGTCGCTCGCCATGGCGTGGGCCGTGAGAGCGACCACTGGTATCCGCCGGCGGCCTTCGCCGGCCGCGCCAGCGCGAATCATCCGGGTGGCCTCGTAGCCGTCCAGCTCCGGCATCTGGCAGTCCATGAGTACCGCCGCGTAATCACCGGCCGCCAGCCGCTCAATGACCGCCTGGCCGTCGCCCACGATGTCGCAGCCCCAGCCCAGCTTGTCGAGCAACAGGCGGATGACGAGTTGGTTCGCGGCATTGTCCTCTGCCACCAAAATCTTGCGCCCCGGGCGCTCGGCGGGCGGCCGCGGGGATAACATCGGATGCGAAATCTGCGCGCCCTCTTCCCCCAAAGGCAGCTCCAGCTCGAACCAGAAGACGGAGCCCCGGCCGGGTTCGCTCTCGAGTCCGATGCGACCGCCCATGAGGTCCAGCAACTGTCGCGAGATGGCCAGCCCCAGCCCTGTGCCGCCATACTTGCGCGTCATCGAGCCATCGGCCTGGGTAAAGGGCTGGAACAGTCGCGCCTGTTGCTCGGCCGTGATGCCGATGCCCGTGTCGCGCACCTCGATACGGAACGCATACTGCCCCGGTGCAGACGGCGGCCGTGGCTGCACCGCCACCACGACCCCGCCTTTTTCGGTGAATTTCACGGCATTGCCGAGCAGGTTTACCAGCACCTGCTGGATGCGTCCGGCATCGCCGCAGAGCTGCGCGGGCAAGTCGGAGGGCAGGTCGCTCTCCAGCGTCAGCCGGCCGGCCTGCGCGCGCGGGGACAGGAGGGCCAGCGCCTGGTCGATCTGTTCCGCCAGGCTGAAACCCCCGGTTTCAATCCGGAACATGCCGGCCTCGATCTTCGAGAAATCCAGGAGGTCATCGATGATCGTCAGCAGGCTGCGTGCGCTGGTCTGGATCACCCGGCCCATCTGCTGTTGCTCCTCGGTCAGGGGCGTATCCATGATCAGGTCGGCCATACCAAGTACCCCGTTCATCGGCGTGCGGATCTCGTGGCTGATGTTGGCGAGGAATTCCGACTTCGCCCGCGACGCAGCGAGCGCCTGGTCCCGGGCGGCGGCCAGGTTCTCTACGAGCTGCCTGTGCTCGGTGATGTCCTCGGTGAACATCACGATTCCGCCGATGGCCCCGGTGTCGTCGTGCCAGGGCTGCACCCGCCAGCTCAGCCATTGGCGCTTGCCGTCGGCGCGGTCGAAGGGATCCGCCTCGTTGATCTCGGTCGCGCCAGCGAGGCAGCGGCGGTGGATT
>JAYUBB010000085.1:0-2044 GCA_043741015.1 Opitutaceae bacterium | reverse complement strand
TTTGAAGGACTCGTGTCCGTGGTCCGTGGCTTCCCGGCCTTTGTCGTCTGTTTCTGGATCATGATGGCCTTCTGGAACACCCACTACCGGTTCTTCCGGCGCTACGGACTCGAGGACGGGTTCACCCACGGGGTCAACTATGCCATCCTGCTGATGGTCCTCTTTGCCTCTTATCCGCTGAAATTTTTATTCACCGGCCTGTTTGAGGGGATCATGGGCGTTCATCACGAGGGCGCCGCCACCACCTTGGAGCAGTGGAAGTTCGTCTACCGTGCCTATGGCGCCGGACTCGGTTCGACCTGGGGGCTTTTCGCGCTGCTCTACTGGCACGCCTACCGGCTGCGGGACCAGTTGCGCCTCGATCCCGTGGAAGTGCTCCACACGCGAGCCGCCCTTGGCGGCTGCCTGGTTTACGTGAGTGTGTGCCTGGTCTCCATCGGGCTGACTTTCTTACCGGTCAACGTTGCGGTGCCGGGCATGGTTTACTTCCTCATCGGCGTGGGCATGTCGGTCAATTACGGCTGGCACGGGCGCCGCATCCGGGCCGTGAAGGCCGCCGGGCGGCCGCGGGACAACTTTATACCTTCACGGGCTTGATCCGCCAGATGTCCTTGGCGTATTCGCGAATGGTGCGGTCGCTGGAGAATTTGCCCATGCGGGCCGTGTTGAGGATCGCCATCTTCGCCCAGCGCTTCTGGTCGCGATAGGCCGCGTCCACGCGCGCCTGCGCTTCGCAGTAGCCGCGGAAATCCGCCAGCAGCAGATACGGGTCGCCGCCTTGCAGCAGACTGTGATGGACCAGGGCGAACGCGCCCTGCTCGCCCGGCGTAAAGTAGTCGCTGCCGAGCCAGTCGATGACGGCCCGCAGTTCCTCGTCGGCATTGTAGAGATCCCACGGGTTGTAGCCCCTGGCCCACAGTGCCGCGACCTGCTCGACCGTGAGGCCGAAGATGAAGATGTTCTCGTCGCCGACCTCCTCCTTGATCTCAACGTTGGCTCCGTCGAGCGTGCCGATGGTCAGCGCACCGTTGAGGGAGAGCTTCATGTTGCCCGTGCCCGAGGCCTCCTTGCCCGCGGTCGAGATCTGCTCGGAGAGGTCGGCGGCGGGAATGATCTTCTCGGCGAGCGACACGCGGTAATTGGGCAAAAAGGCGACCTTGAGCTTCCCGCCGATGCGGGCGTCGCCGTTGATGCGCGCGCCGATGACATTGATCGCCCGGATGATGTTCTTGGCGAGGTCGTAGCCGGGGGCGGCCTTGGCGGCGAAGACGAAGACGCGCGGCACGATGTCCAGCCCGGGGTTCTGCAACAGGCGGCGGTAGAGCGCGAGAATATGGAGCAGGTTCAGGTGCTGGCGCTTGTATTCGTGGAGGCGCTTGATCTGCACGTCAAAGAGGGCGTCGGGCGACACCTCGACGCCGCACTCGACGCGGATGACGGCGGCAAGATCCACCTTGTTGGCGCGCTTGATCGCCATGAACTCCTTTTGAAACGCAGGGTCGCCGGCGGCCTTCTCCAGCCCGCGCAGCTTGTCGAGGTCACGCACCCACGCCTCACTGCCCAGCTTTTTGGTAACCAGTGCGGATAGTCGCGGGTTGCTCTTGAGCAGCCAGCGGCGGGGCGTGATGCCGTTGGTCTTGTTCTGGAATTTGTCCGGGTAGAGCGCGTCGAATTCAGGGAAGAGATTCTGCTTGAGCAGCGCGGTGTGCAGCGCGGCCACGCCGTTGACGGCGTGCGAGCCGGCGACGGAAAGGTTGGCCATCCGCACCTGCTTGTGGCCGTTTTCCTCGATGATGGAGCAGACGGTTTTCTTCCCGTTGTCCCCGGGCCATTTCGCCTCGACGACCTGCATGAGGCGCTCGTTGATGGCGTAGATGATCTGGAGGTGGCGGGGCAGCACTTTCTCGAAGAGCCCGACGCTCCACTTCTCCAGCGCCTCGGGCAGGAGGGTGTGATTGGTGTAGGCGAAAGTATGGCTGACAATGGCCCAGGCGGCGTCCCAGGCCATGTCCTCCTCGTCGAGCAGGATGCGCATCAACTCGAC
>JAYUBB010000084.1:0-6905 GCA_043741015.1 Opitutaceae bacterium | reverse complement strand
ATCATGTTTTCTTGATCGGAAATCGTCAGTGCTTTCATTGAACCGACGATAAACCCACCCAACGCTATAGGCAATTACTTATGACGTTGTGTTTAGATCAACGTCCACGATGAGCCGCGCCCGCCGAGAGGCGGGACGGGGGCACATGATTGAAAACCGATTCCTTACCGGGTTTGGGTCCAGCGTTCCAAGACGGCGCGGAGATCGGCTTCACGGACGGGCTTGCTGACGTAGTCGTCCATGCCGGCGGCCAGGCATTTCTCCCGGTCGCCCTGCATGGCATTCGCGGTCATGGCGATGATGTGGACACGCGATTTCAGCCGGCCGGAGGTCGAGGCTTCGTGCTCGCGCTTGCGGATGCACTGCGTGGCCTCGTAGCCGTCCATTTCCGGCATCTGACAATCCATGAAGATAATGTCATAGGCGATATCGTCGAGCGCCTGCACGGCCTCGAGCCCGTTGCCGACGGCCTCGGCCCCGTAGCCGAGTTTTTTTAACTGCGCGAGGGCGACCTTCTGGTTCACCGTGTTGTCCTCGGCCAGGAGGATTTTTACTTTGAGCGGCGTTCCGGCGGGGACGGGTGCGCTGATGGGCGTGGCAGCCTTGACGAAGATGTTATCCGCCACGGCCTGTCCTACGACGTCGACCAGGCAGTCGAAGAGGCGTGACTGCTTCACCGGCTTGACCAGGTAGGCATCGATGCCGATGGCCTTCAGTTCCTTCTGGGCCATGACGTGGCCCAGCGAGGTCAGGATGATAAGGTGGGTCGAGGCGATGGCGGGATCGGCCTTGATGGCCTTGGCCAGGGTGAGGCCGTCCATTTCGGGCATCTGCATGTCGAGCAGGGCGACATCGTAGGCTTTGCCGGCGGCGGCGGCGGCATGCAAAATCTTGAGAGCCTCGTGTCCGCTGGCGGCGCTGCCTTTCTGCATTTTCCAGGCGACGATCTGGTGCCGCAGGATCTGGCGGTTGGTCGCGTTGTCGTCCACCACCAGCACGCGCAGGTCGAACAGGTCGCGGTTGTAGTTCTCCCGGGCGGCCGGAAGCGGCCCGACGTGTTTGAGAAACTGCGCGGTGAACCAGAAGGTGGCGCCCTTGCCGGGCTCGCTCGTCACCCCGATCTGCCCGTTCATCATCGCGACGATCTGCTTGGAGATGGCGAGGCCCAGTCCGGTGCCGCCGTAGCGGCGCGTGGTGGAACTGTCGGCCTGGGTGAAAGCCTGGAAGAGCCGGGCCTGCACCTCGAGGGGGATGCCGATGCCGGTGTCGATCACGTTGAATCGCAGGGTCGCGTGGGTGTCGGTCTCGGCTTCCTTGAAGACCCGGATGACGACCTCGCCGCGCTCCGTGAACTTGATGGCGTTGCCGATGAGGTTGACGAGGACCTGCCGCAACCGGCCGGGATCGCCGATCAGGTAGGGAGGAACGTCGGGCGGAATCGCGCTGACCAGCTCGATGTTTTTTCGCTGCGCGCGCTCGGCCAGCATGTCCAGCGTGCCCTCGACCGTCTCGACCAGCCCGAACTCCAAGGCCTCGAAATGCAGCTTGCCCGCCTCGATCTTGGAGAAGTCGAGGATGTCATTGATGACAGTCAGCAGCGTGTCCGCGCTGGTGCGGATGGTCTCGGCAAATTCCCGCTGCAGGTCGTCCAGCTCGGTGTCGAGCAGGAGGCCGGTCATGCCGATGACGCCGTTCATGGGCGTGCGGATTTCGTGGCTCATGTTGGCGAGAAATTCGCTTTTGGCCTTGGTGGCGGACTCGGCGGCATCGCGCGCCTCGGAGAGACGCTGTTCGGTGACTTTCAGCGCGGTGATGTCCTTGGTGATGCCGCAGGTGCCGAAAATTTCCCCGGCTGCGTTCCGGATCGGAAGCTTGGAGGTCAAACCCCAGGTCACTCTGCCATCCGGCCATACTTCCTTCTCCACCTTGGCGATCAGGCCCTGGCCGGTGCGGATGATGTTTTGCTCATCGTCATAGGCCGGCTGGGCGTGCTCCGCGTTGAAGAAATCGAAATCGGTCTTGCCCACGGCCGCCTTTGGGTCGTCCAAGCCGAATTTTTTTGCCATCTCCCGGCCGATGCGGAGGAAACGCGATTCGCGGTCCTTGAAGTAGATGTTGTCGTCGTTGTAGTCGAGCAACGCGCAAAACAAATCGCTCTCATGAGCGAGGGCCTGCTCGAGTTGCTTGCGGGCGGTGGCGTCGTGGTCTAGGCCGATTACGTATTCATGGCCGTCCACGACGATCAGGGTGGTGAAATATTCGACCCAGAAAATCGAGCCATCCTTCCGCTTGTGCCGGCTCTCCCCCTCGGAGCGGGGCTGCTTGCGCAAGCTTTCGATCCAGTTGATGGCATTGTGCGCCCACGGGTTCGCCTCGATCAGGTCGACGCACTGGCCGACCAGCTCCTCTCGGGTGTAGCCATGCATTTCGCACGCCCGGGGGTTGCAGTCGACGATTTTGACCGGCACTTTGGGGTCGTTCGGTTCGAACAGCATGATGCTGAGGGGAGCCTTGTCCCAGATTTCGCGCAGCTTGGGGAGGGTGATGTTGAGATCGAACTGGTGCTTCTCCAACTCGCGCCGGGCTTTCGCCAGGGCCCGGGTCGCCTGAACGACATAGCCCACGGTGATAGCGGTCACGGCCGCGCAGACGGCCGCGAACCAGAGCAGGGTATCCCTTTCAACGGGGTGGGGAGAGAACCACATCCAGGCGAGGCCTGCAGCAAGGCCAAGGAGGGCGGCGATGGCCAACACCAGGGGGCCGGTCGGGCTTGAGCCGGATTTTGCGCCGGGGGTCGGCGCGGGTGAGGCTGAATTTGAGAGGGGGGAGATCATGGGGTAAGGGGGCTCGGAGCGGGTTGCGCCGGCATCAGCGCGGCGGGGTATAACTCACCGAAAGTGTCACCCGAAAGGGGTCTGCGAGGGACTGGTGGCTGTCACGGTGCCCTTGTCCAGAATCTCCCTCACCATGCGGGCAAGGGTCTTGGGCTGATAGGGCTTATGGAGAAAACTGAATCCGCTTTGTGATTTGAGAACATCCTCGGCCATCTCCGGGTTGTAGCCGCTGCTGAAAAGCACTTTCAGGCCGGGTCGTTCGGCCCGGAGCTTTTCCGAGAGTTCCAGGCCGGTCATCTCGTCGGGCATGACGAGGTCCGTCAGGAGCAGGGCGATCCTGTCCCGATGCCGTTTCCAGACATCGAGTGCGTCCACTCCCGAGCTGGCTTCCAACACCTTGTAACCATGCATCTGCAGCACCGTGCGGGCGTACGCCCGCACGGGCTCTTCATCCTCGACCAGCAGAATCACCTCCTTGCCGCCCTGGACGAGGAAGTTTTCCGGGGAGGACGGGGTTTCCGCGGATTGCTCCTGGGCGACGGGCAGGAAGACGCGGAACAGGGTGCCGGCCCCGACCTCGCTTTCGACCTCCACCCAGCCTTGGTGCTGCTTGGCGATGCTGAAAACGTTGGCCAGCCCAAGGCCGGTGCCCTTGCCCTCCTCCTTGGTGGTGAAAAATGGTTCGAAAATCCGCGGGAGGACCTCAGGCGGTATGCCGCATCCGGTGTCCTGCACGCTCAGCCAGGCGTGGGCGCCGGGTTGAGCCTCGGGATTTCGCTTACAGTCTGCCGCGGTCGTTTCGCAGGATCCCGTGCTGATGACCAAGCTGCCGCCTTTCGGCATGGCGTCGCGGGCGTTCACCACGAGGTTCATCAGGATCTGTTCGAGCATGCTGGTGTCTGCAAAGATCCGCGGCAACGGGTGCGCCAGGTCGAGTTCCAGCCTGATGTGCTCCCCGATCATGCGCGTGAGCATCGCGGTCACGACATCGATGACTTCGTTCAGGTCGATCGATTGGTGGTGGGCAAAGCTCTTGCGGCTGAAGATCAGCAATTGCCGGGTGAGATTGGCCGCCCGGCCTCCCGCCACGTAGATATGCTTCAGTGATTCAGCGACGGCCGGTGGCAGAATATGATTGTCGAGGAGCAGATTGCTGTAGCCGTTGATCACGGTGAGCACATTGCTGAAATCATGGGCGATGCCGCCGGCCAGCTGGCCGATGGCATCGATTTTCTGGGCCTGCTGCAATTGCTCCTCGAGCTGCTTGCGCTCGGTGTTGTCGAGGGATACGCCCACCATGCGTTCCACTTGGCCGAGCGGGCCCCGGACGGGATAACCGTGTTCCTCGATCCAGCGGCAGGTTCCGTCGGGCTGGAGGATACGGTATTCAAGGCTGTAGGCGGTGCCGTGGCCCACCAACTCTCGCGCGCGCACCACCCGCGGCTTGTCCTCCAGCCAGATTTGCTCCAGCCAGCTCAGGGGGCGGGCGTAGAGTCCAGCCAGCGGAAGCTTCCAGATCTGCTCGTAGGCGGGGCTGACATAGTGGATTTGCCGTCCGTCCGTCGAGGCGCTCCAGAACATCTCGCGGATATATTCCGCCATTTCCCGGAAGCGCTCTTCGCTCTGGCGCAGGGCGTCTTCCGCCTGCCTGCGCCACTCGCGTTCTTGGGACTCCTGCACGGCGCGCCGGATCGCCGGCACCAGGCGGGACAGCCGGGTCTTCAGGACGCAGTCGGTTGCGCCCTCCTTGAGAATCTCAACCGCCCGTTCCTCACCGAGGGTGCCGGATACAAAGATGAAGGGTGTATCGGGCTGCAATTCGCGTGCCTGCGCCAAGGCGGCTGCACCATCATAGCCGGGCAGGCTGCAATCGGCCAGAATCACATCAAATTTGCCCTGCTCCAGCGCCTTGACGAACTCTTCCCGGGTTGCGGCCGGCGTCAACTGACAGGCAAGCTTCCCGATTTTGACAGCAACTTGCACCAGTTCGTAGTCAGCCAGATTGTCCTCAAGATGAAGGATCTGGAGGCAAGGTGACATTGCAGACTCAGAAAGTGATGTTGTTTTCATACGAAGGATAAACCTCCAAGGTGCCCTGAGGGCTTTGAAGGCGTATGATTAGGCGGCCCGTTGCCGACTACTTCATTTGTATTGAAGCTCCTTGTCCAAGTAAAGCCCTCTCTATCTGGCCAATACCATTCTTACGCTGCCGTTCAAAAGGCCGGAACGCCCCGTTCACTCAGGCACTCCGCCAAGGTGAGGAAAAGACAGCGCGGCGGCTTTCAAGTGAACACAGCACCGCCGAGCAGGCGTTCGCCAGCATGGAGCGCCATGATCTGGCCCGGGGCGAGGGCTCGCTGGGGTGAGGCGAATTTGACGTGCGCGGTGCCGCCGGGGCTGGGCGTGAACTCGATGGCGACGCGGGGATCGCGATAACGGACGCGGCACTCAATGCGCTGCGGTGTGGCAATGGGCTCGCCGATGAAGCTGAGGCTGTGCACGTGGCACTCGCCGGTCCAGAGACCGGGTGCGTCGGGTTGGTCGAAGGCGACGAGCAGGGCGTGATCGTCCGCTCGTTTGCCCACGACCACGTATGCTTCGTTGTCCGTATTGGACGGAATACGGATGCCGCGACGCTGGCCGATGGTGTAGTAATGCAATCCGCGGTGTTGGCCCAATACTTTCCCGTCGGTGGCACGAACGATCGGGCCGGGGTGTGCGGGGACGTAGGCCGTGAGGAAGTCGGCCATCTTTACTTCGCCGATGAAGCAGATGCCCTGACTGTCCTTCTTGCGCGCGGTGGGGAGGTTGGCGTCGGCGGCGAGGGCGCGGAGTGCGGGCTTGGTCAGGTGGCCGATGGGGAAAAGGGCGTCGCGGAGCTGGGCCTGCGAGAGCAGGGCGAGGAAGTAGGACTGGTCCTTGTTCCGGTCCGCGCCTTCGAGGAGGGCGAAGCGGCCGGGGTCAGTTTCGATTCGCCGCGCATAGTGCCCGGTGGCGACGGCGGTGAAGCCCTCGGCCCTGGCATATTTCGCGAACACTCCGAACTTCATCTCGCGGTTGCACATCACGTCCGGATTGGGTGTGAGACCGCGCTGGTAGCCGTCGAGCAGGTAGTCCACGACGAGCCGGCGGTAGTCGTGCATGAGATTGACGACGCGGAACTCGATGCCGATGGCCTCGGCGGTGGCGCGGGCGTCGTCGATGTCCTGCATCCAGGGACAATGGCCGATGACGTTGTCCTCGTTGATCCAGTTTTTCATGTAGGCGCCGACAATGTCGTGGCCCTGCTGTTTGAGCAGGAGCGCGGCGACGGAGCTGTCAACTCCGCCGGACAGGGCGACGAGGATACGGGACATGGGCGGAGAACCTAGGCTTGAAAAAGACATTGGCCACAAAAAGCACAAAAGTCACAAAAACTTCCGGGCAGCCAAAGTTTGCGCCCACACCCGGCTTGCGGTGGCGCAATAAGTGCTGGAGCATAAAGGCATGTTTGAACCCGCCCATCGTATCGCCCGCGCCTGGCTGATCTCCGCTTCGTCGGGGATCATCGAGATGGGTGCCGATTGGACGGCGGCTTCGCTGCCGTTGCTGGCACCGGGGGACAAGGCCTTCGATTTTACCGACCTGAGCCCGGCGGCGCCGTCACTCTACGCTGACGAGGCGGCCTACTTTGTGGACGAGGCGGGCCAGCTGGCGTTCATGCTGGATCCGGCAGAGCACAGTTGGGTGAACTTCGACGAAATGCCGGTCTATGTGGCGGGAGACTTCAACGGCTGGCAGAAAGCGGTGGGCCAGCCTGAGTGGCGGCTGGAGCGGGGCGAACTGAACGGCCGCCCGGTCCTCCTGCTGCGCAAGCCGGCCGCTCCGCTGCTCACCGACCCGCCGCAACAGTTCAAGTTCGTGACGGGTGACAACCGCTGGCTCGACCTGCCGCGCGACGCGACGAATCTCGTGGCCGACGCCAAGGGCCGTTACAACCGCGCTCTCCACCGCGACCGCACGGGGCGCAACCTCTTCCAGTTCACCACGACCGAGCCGGTGCTGCTCAACCAGACCTATTCCGTCGTGCAT
>JAYUBB010000083.1:0-6910 GCA_043741015.1 Opitutaceae bacterium | reverse complement strand
TGGTCCGGAAATTCTCCAGACTTCCGCTCCCCCGGGCGACCTGAGCCGCCAGATCGGAAACCGCCATATGGTCCTCCAGTCGGATGCCAAAGACCTTGGCGGTATCGTTCTTGAACGAGCTGTCCGCGATCACAGAACCTTCCACGACGATGGAAACGCCGGAGACATTCCGGAATTTGCGCAGCGCATCCATCATGACGTCGGGCTCCTCGACCCCCTCGACGTATTTGCGGGCCTCGCGCGGGGTCTGCACCTCGAACTTGCTTTCCGCATGCGCCCCGGTCGCCACCATGAAGAACATGGTGGCCTGGATCTTGTCCTCGATGCGGATGGCGCCGTTGGTGCCGAGGATCGTCTTGACGAAAAACTCCTCGAAGCCGCTGGTCTGCGCCTGGGTCACGATGAAAAAGCCCACGCCAAAGACGATGCCGCTGAGGCTCATGAGCATGGAGCGCTTCCGGGCCGTAAGAAAGCGAAGGGCGATGCGGAGATTGGTCGACACGGGAAGCGGGGAAAGGGAGCGGGGAGAAAGGAAAAGGGATATATGAGAGCGGGAGGGAAAGTGAAAACGCGGCGAGCCGGGTGTTCAGCGGAAAGTGGTTCGTGATGAGTGGTCTGTTTTCCCTGCTCCTTGCTCCATTCTTCCTTCTCCTGCGTTCCGGTTCCGCCGGAGCTTAGTTCTCGAGCACTTCCGTGCGCACGCGCTCACCCGAGCGGAAACGGTCCTGCTTCTCGACAATGACCGCCGCACCCGCATCGACCCCCTTGAGAATCTCGACCTGGTTGAGGCTGTCGAAGCCCTTCTCCACCTTGCGCAGCTCCACTTTGCCCTCCTCCACCGCATAGACGTAATCACCGATCAGCGCCCGCCGGGGAATGATGACGGCATTGGCCCGCTCGGAGATGATGATGCTTACCTCGCCGGTCAGACCGGGCATGACCACCCGCCCCTCGGGCAGGACCACATCCAGATAGACCGAATAGCGCTGGGTCGTGACATCGGCGGAGGGCAACACCTTGGAAATCGTGGCCGGATACTGGTCGTTGCCAAAGGTCAGGAACCGCACCGAGGCGCGCTGGCCGAGCTTGATGGCGGCAAAATTGTCCTCGCTGAGCTTGGCCTCGATGGTGCGGCCGACCGAGATGAGGTTGGCGATCGGCGAGTTGCTGCCGATCAGATCGCCCACCCGCGCCAGCACCGCCGTGACGACACCGTCCGTGGGCGCGACAATGGTCATCTTGGACTTCTGCCGCTCCTTGGCCTTGAGGTTGTTCTCCTGCGTTTCCAAGGCCAGGCGAAGGGCGACTTCATCGAGCTCCATCTTCTGCTCCAATTGCTGGTAGAGCCGGCGTTCCTTCTCGAATTCGGCGGCCGGAAAGGCCCCCACCTTGGTCTGCCTCTCCAGATTGTCCAGGGTGTCGCGCTTGTTCAGCACCTCGGCCCGCAGCGTGGAGCCCAGCTCGAAGCGCTTCTTGGCGGCCACGATCTCGTTTTTGATGCGCTCAATTTCCAGGTCCACATCCCCGGAATCGATGATCACGAGGACGTCGTTCTTGAAAACCCGGCGGCCGATCTCCAGTTCGCTGGAAATCACGCGGCCCTCGACCTCGCTTTTCAGCACGATGTCGAACTCCGCCTTCACCTCGACCGTGCCCGGCACGGTCCGGACGGCCTTGCCGCGGGTCGCCGTCACCACCTGCGCCACCGGTCGCATGAGATAGCTGACCACCATGGCTGCCGCGATCACCGCAATGATGACCACACCTGCCTGCACCAACCATGGCTTTGCCGCCGGCTTCATGTTCGCCATTTTATTTCTCGGCGAGGTTGGCCAGCACGGGATCCTCCATCACCGTGCCGAGAAAATCGCCGACGCTGAGCAGGTAATCACGGCGGGCGCTATACGCGTTGATCTGCGCGTCATACAGGCTCAGCTTGGCCTGGCTGACTTCGGCCTCCGAACGGACACCCCGGCGGAATTCCTCATCCCTCGACCTGACATTGCCTTCGCCCGAGACCAGCAAACGGTCGGTGATGGACATGCTGCGCGCCGAGAAATCGGCCAATTTCACCTGAGTTTGCGCATCCTGAGCCAGCCTTTCGGTCAGTTGCCGGTAATCATTCTCCAACTGGCGGCGGCGGGCCAGCGAACTTCGTGCTGCGGCACTGGAAGCGAACCCATCGAAGATGGCCCAATTGAGTGAAACCCCGGCATAGACCGAGTTCACTTTATATTTTGCCCCGGAACCGAAGTAATTATTCTGCTCGTCTTGGCTCATGCCGGCGGAGGCATTGAACTTGGGCCACAGTCTTGTCTTGTTAATCTCGTAGTTAAGGTTTTCGACTTCCAATTGCTGCCGAAGAGCGGCGGCCTCGGCACTAACGGGGTCCTTTTGCGCCAGAAACCCCGCCAGTAATTGATTCAACCCGTTGGGCCCGTACGCGGCTTCCGGGATGCTATCCGGAATATCATTGTCCGTGAAGGCTGCCCCCAAGCCCGCCAGGCGGGCGAAAGTATTTCGAGCGTTTTGCAGGTCAAAGTCCGCCCGCTCCGCCGCGATCTGGGCGCGTTCAGCGTTGATGCGCACACTGAAGATTTCCGCATCGGAGATAACCTTCTTGGTCAAACGCTCTTCCTGCTGCTTCAATTCATTGGCGGAAGTATCCTGATAAAAGCTCGCCCGTTTGGCCGTCAGCTTAAGCAGAACCAGGCGCAGGTATTCGCCGCGCAGGGTCTGGGCCAGAAGCCGGTAGGCTTCGCGATACTGCCCTTGGGCGATGCTCTGCTGAATTTCGCCGATGCGAGCGTTATTCTGCAAGGCACCCCAATGAAACAACGGCTGCGAAATACTGGCGGAATAGGGTGTCTTGGTGAGCGTGTACGTGTTTGAGGTGGAGCTTCCGATGTCGTAGAGCAATGACTGTTTGTCCTTTGACTTATAATAACTGTAGGAGGCTCCGATACTCGGCAGCATCCCGGCCCGTGCGGCAATCCGGTTGTTTTCGGCCACCTCCAGGTCCAGCGCCCGGCTGAGCATCCGCGGCGACTGTTGGACCGCTTTCTTCAGGATGCCGTCCAGTTGGGGGAACACCTTTTCGGGCAGAACCACGTCACTGGCCGGGGCCGCCATCAAGGCCGCTGCAAACAGCGGCAGGGCCGCGAATAGTCTCAGGATTTTCATGGGATAAGAGAGACAGGCCGTCGCAAAGCATGTGCCTTGGCAATCAGTAAATTTTCCCCTTCCTCACCTGAACAAAGGCGGGATTCACCCGCAGAATTGTCATGGCGATATCTGCGCTGATCACATCACTGAAGTTGAAGGTTGAAAGTTCAACCGCTCAACTTTCTTCTTGCCTCGCGCATTTCCCATTTCGCCGTTTTACCCGTTTCCCATTTTCCTCCTATGCTTCGCCGCTTTGCACCCTTCGCCGCCGACCTTTGGCAGCATCGCGATCTCCTCTGGCAGTTCACCCTGCGCAACGTGGAGTTGCGACACAGGGGCAGCCACCTCGGGCTTATCTGGTCGTTTCTCAGCCCGCTCCTAATGTTGGCGATCTACGTGCTGGTCTTCGGCTACATCTTCGGGGGCTCTTTCGGCATTTTGCCCCATGAAACCCGCATGGAATATGGCCTGGGTATTTTCTTCGGCCTGACCCTGTTTCAATTTGTGGCCGAGGTGCTGGGAGGGGGACCCAGCATCATTGTCGGTAATCCGAATTTTGTGAAGAAGGTGGTCTTCCCCTTGGAAATCCTGCCTGCCGCCCATGTCCTGGGCGCGGTCTTCCACATGTTGATCGGCCTGGCTCTGCTGATGGCGGGCATTTTGTTGCTCGGCCCGGGCCTGTCCCTCAACGCGCTTTGGCTACCGGTCATTTTACTGCCGGTCGTCATCCTGATGCTTGGCGTCGGCTGGTTTTTCTCGGCCCTCGGGGTGTTTTTCCGCGATGTGGGGCAGATTATGCAGTTTCTCACCATCGCCCTGATGTTTTCCAGCGCGGTCTTCTATTCGGCCCAGAAAATTCCCGCCGCCGCCTGGGTCTACATGCGTTTCAACCCAGTGTTGCTGGCCATCGAACTCGCCCGCGACGCCACCCTGTGGGCCCGCCCGATCAATCTCCATCACCTCGCCTACCTCTACGCGGTCAGCCTAGCCACCTGTTACCTCGGCCACGCCACCTTCCGTAAAATGAAACCCGCCTTCGCCGACGTGCTTTGAACCGATGAGAGTTGAGGGTTTTCGATCCGACCTCAGCCTTCAGTCCCCTGCCCTGCTTCCTTCTCCATGCTCCCTTCTCCCCACCCACATGTTTTCTGGCTCTTTGGCTTGTCGGGCGCGGGCAAATCGACTTTAGCAGGACACCTGATCAAGCAATTCCGAGAAGATGGCAGCGGCGTGCTGGCGTTGGATGGAGACGATTTGCGCGCCGGCCTGTGTCAGGGGCTTGGATTTTCTGATACTGATCGCGCGGAGAATCTCCGCCGCGCCGCCGAAGCCGCGAAGCTGGGCTTCCAATCGAGGCTGTGCGTCGTGGCTTCGTTCATTACTCCGCTGGAAAGTCACCGTCGGCTGGTGACCGGAATTCTCGGTCCGAATCTGTCGTTCATCCATGTCAGCGCCCCGCTTGAAGTTTGCCGCACCCGGGATGTCAAAGGACTCTACGCTGGAGCGAAATCCGGGAAAGTCGCCCTGATGACCGGTATCTCTTCCGGGTTTGAGACTCCCACCCGGGCCGATCTCACCCTGCTGACTGCGGAGCAAAGCATCGAAACCTGCGGGGGCCAGCTGGTCGGATTCGCCCACCAGCGTCTGGTACCCAGCTGATCCATGTCCACCCTTCTCCTCAGCCATCTTGCCTTGCTGGAGAACGAAGCCATTCACATTATCCGTGAGGCTTCTGTGCAGCTTCCGAATACCGCCATTCTATTTTCCGGCGGCAAGGATTCGCTGGTTCTCGCGGCCCTGGCCCGCAAAGCCTTTGCGCCCAGTTCACCGCCCTTCGCCCTCCTGCACATTGATACCGGCCACAATTTCCCCGAGACTCTGGAATTCCGTGACCGGTTTGCCCGAGACACTGGCTACCGGCTGATCGTGCGGCGAGTGCAGGACACCATCAATGCCGGCCGCGCTGTAGAGGAAACCGGACCCAACGCCAGCCGTAACGCCCTGCAGACCCTCACGCTACTCGAGGCTCTGGCAGAACTGAAGCTCGATGCCGCCCTCGGGGGCGGCCGGCGCGATGAGGAAAAAGCCCGGGCCAAAGAACGCATCTTCTCCCATCGCGACGAGTTTGGTCAGTGGGACCCCAAGAACCAGCGCCCCGAGTTGTGGAACCTCTACAACGGCAGCAAGAAAAACGGCGAACACTTTCGGGTATTCCCCCTCAGCAACTGGACCGAATTCGACATCTGGGCCTACATTGAGCGCGAGAGACTGCCACTGCCCTCGCTTTACTTCGCACATGAACGGGAAGTCTTCCTGCGTCATGGCACCTTGCTCGCCGCTTCGCCCCACCTGCCACGGCAGCCGCGGGAAAAACTCCGACGCGAACAGATCCGCTTTCGTACAGTGGGTGACATGACCTGCACCGGCGCCATCCGGTCCACCGCGGCCACTTTGGAGGAGATCGTGGCCGAGGTCGCCGCCGCACGACAGACCGAGCGCGGCACCCGCTACGATGATCGCCGCTCCGAAACCGCGATGGAAGATCGCAAGCGCCAGGGTTATTTCTGACCCCATGGATCTCTTGCGTCTCATCACCTGCGGCAATGTTGACGACGGCAAGAGCACGCTCATCGGCCGCCTCCTCTACGACACCAAGTCTATTTTCGAGGACCAACTAGCAGCCGTGCAACTGGCGAGTGAACGGCGCGGCCACACGGGCCCGGACCTTGCCCTGCTGACCGACGGCCTGCGGGCCGAACGCGAACAGGGCATCACCATCGACGTCGCCTACCGTTATTTCGCCACCCCGCGGCGCAAGTTCATCCTCGCGGATTGCCCGGGTCATTTTCAATACACGCGCAACATGGTGACGGGCGCCTCCTCAGCCCAACTCGCCTTGCTCTTGGTCGATGTGCGGAAAGGCGTCACGGAACAGACCTGCCGCCATGCGTTCCTCGCCACGTTACTCCGCATTAAGCACCTCATTGTCTGCGTCAATAAAATGGATCTGGTGGACTTCCGGCAGGCCGATTTCGACCGGGTGCGCGAACAGTTCATGGCGTATGCCGAGCGTCTCGACACTGCCGATATCCAGTTCATCCCCCTCTCCGCCCTGCAAGGGGACAATGTGGCAGAGAAATCCACCCGCATGCCGTGGTACGCCGGCGGCGCGCTGCTTTACACCCTCGAGAACGTTTATGTGCGCAACGACGCCAACCACGTCGATGCCCGCTTCCCCGTGCAGACAGTGATTCGCCCGCAGGATCAGGCCCGGTCGGATTTCCGCGGGTTCGCCGGCCAGGTGGCCAGCGGTGTATTCCGCCCCCAAGACGAAATCGTCCACCTGCCAACCGGCCTTGCCGCCCGGATCACCGCCATTCACAGTCCGGCCGGCAAGGTGGAGTCCGCTTTTCACCCCATGTCCGTCGTCATGGAACTGGACCGGGAACTTGATCTGGGCCGGGGTGACATGCTCGCCAAGCCGAACAACCAGCCCGTGACTACCGCCGAATTTGAAGTCATGCTCTGCTGGCTGTCGGAGAAACCACTGGATGCCGCCCGCCGATATACTTTGCGGCACACCACACGGGAAACAAAATGCCTTGTGCGCGAAGTGCGCTACAAGCTAGACGTTACCACTCTCCATCGCAGCCCTGACCACATGCCCATGCAAATGAACGACCTCGCCCGCGTGACCTTGTGCACCAGCGCCCCGATCTATTGCGACCCGTACAAGAAGAACCGC
>JAYUBB010000082.1:0-6921 GCA_043741015.1 Opitutaceae bacterium | reverse complement strand
TGCCGGTGCCGGCGATGCGCCGCAGCTTCGCCGGGGCGGGCGCGGCGGTGGCCGTGTCGTTCGCGTGCAGGTAAATCTCATCGGTCACCAGCTCGCTGGCGTCCTGCTCGTAGCTGACGCGCACCGGGCCGAACTGGCGGTTGCCGGGATAGTCACCGTAGTGGCCCTCCCGCGGCAGCGCGCGCATGGCCTCGGCGGCGATCACGGCGCTCATGGCCTTGTTCGGCGAATAGACGAGGTTCAGAAAATGCGTCTGCCAGCCGAGATTGTAGGGCGCGGTGGCCAGCATGTCGTAGGAAAACATGGCGGCGAACTGCGCGCCCGCCTCGCGGAAGGCCCGCACCATCGCGGGATACATGTAGCCGGAATTCATGTCGGCCGAATCAAACTCGTAGACGATCTTCGGCACGTGGCGCAGGTCGGACCGGGCCATCGGCGCGAAGTCGTCCACCGAGCGCAGATGGTTGTCGAGCAGCTCATGCTTGATGTTCAAGCCGGTGGGATACCACGCGAAGGTGACACCCGGCACCGTCGACGCCTTGATGGCGGGCGCGATCCGGAAATCCTGGCTGAGGTTGTGGAAAAGCATCTTCCGACAGCCCGTGCTGCGCACGGCGTCGGCCAGCGCGTTGATGTAGGCGACGGAGCCGCCAAAATCCTCCGCGTGATGATGCGGCTCGTTGATCATCTCGACAAAGATGATCTGCGGCTCGTCCTTCAACGCGACGCCGGTGTAGGGGTTCACGTGATCCAGGATCTGGCGGAGGTAATTGCACTGGGCGGCAATGGCCGCGGGATTCGTGCCGAGCTCGCTCTTTTGAAAGTGCTTCGAAAAGCCCGCGTAGGGCGCATCGGCTTTCGCGTCAGGCCACCAGGCACTGTAAGTGGTGATGGGTGTGAACAGAATGTAGACCCCGCGTTTCTTCGCCTCGGCGATGGCGTAGTCCATCACGTCGAGGTGGTCGTTGACGATCAGGTTGCCCTCTTGGTCGCTGTTCTCCCAGTCGCCCCACAGACAGAGCCGCATGGCATCCCAACCCATCCGGGCAAAATGAGCCAGATCCTGCTCGACTAGCTTCTTTCGGTCCGCATGGACGTAGCCCGCGGCGCGGTAGTCGGTCGCCGAGGGCAGGCAGTAGTTGGCGCCGAAGAGCGCCACCTCGCGGTTGTCGGCCGTCCAGCGGATGACGCCGTCAGTGTCGAGTTTCACCAGCTCCGCGGCGGGGAGGGAGGTGGTCGACAGTAAGGCAAGCAACAGGAGACGAAATGGTTTCATTGTGGATGTCTTCCCGACAAAATATTTTAAGGGTATGTCATCCTGAGCGCAGCGAAGGATCCAGAGTCATGAACGGTGGCAAATATCATACTGGATTCTTCGCTTCGTTCAGAATGACAGGGGTGGAGTATTGGAAAGTATTCGCCGGACGCTCCTACTCCGACTTCCGCCAGATCTCGGAGAGCGTCACAAGTTCGACCCGGTCGAGGCGCGCGACGCTGTCCTTCCCGCCAAAATCGGGCCGGGCTGCGGACGCGGAGAAGTAGATCAGCGGCTTGGCGCCCGAGATGGCATCTTGCCGCAAGGGCAGAATGGCGATGGTGAGCTCACCCACCTTCAGCCCGGCGGCATAGCGGCGGAGACCGATCTCCAGCGGCAGGCCGTTGTAGAAGTCGTCGGTGATCAATTTGCCGCCGATGTAAACACGGGCAACATCGCCGGCGTAATGGAGGCGCAGGAGATCGTCCGTGGTGGCGGGATCGAACCCGGCCGGCAGTTTGATGCGCCACACGGCGGCCTGCTTGAAATCCTCGTCGGACGGCTCGACCGCGACCGGCTGGCTGATTTTACCCAGCGGAATGGAACGAGCCGGACCGGCCGCGCGAACCAGTTCGATTTCGACCGGCCGCGGCATGACCGCAGGTGGAGGAGTTTCGAAATGGGCGACCCCCGTGGCCGCGTCCTTCGAAAATGCGAGTGAGTCAGCCTCATTGAGGAGCACCACCCGCACCACGCCGCCGCCGGTTCCGGTGACCGTCTTGAAGAGTTCACGGCCCGGGATGAGCTTCTGTGGCGCGGAACCGGCGAAGGCAAAGACCGGGGCCACGCCCGGAGTCTCGGCAAACCAGACCGTGCGCACGTCACCGGTTTCGGTGACAGCCAGCGGTTGCGCCGTGGCCCACGCCAGCGTCACGCCGCGGCCGAGATCAAGCTGGAAGGGCCAGATGAAACGCGCATCGGCGGGCACGGCAACGGGCTTTTCGGGAAACGTGCAGGCGGTGCCGTCGGCGAGTTTCACGGCGAACTGCACGCCGGCCTTCGCCGGAAGGTTTTTCGCCCGCTCGTAATTGTTGACGAACACAAAGCCCGCCCGGCCGTTGGAACGCGCCACCCAACGCAGGGTGGTCGGGTCGTCCTTGCCGGCGGGACGCTGGTCGGGGAGAAAGGAGTCCATCTCGGCGAGGGCCGGGCCGAAGTCGTGCAGGAACAGGTGCAGCCGGCGGAGCAGGTAGTAATGCGGACGGACCTGGCCATATTGGCCGAGCGGAGCCTGGAAGTCGTAGTTTTTCACCGGCATGTCGTTCCAATTGGTGGTGGCGGTGGCCTGCTGCTCCATGAGGGTGGTCAGTTTCCCCTCGGGGTTGGTGCCGCCGTGATACATGTAGTAGCCGGGCGAGATGGAGCCGGAGCCGAGCTTGACGAGGGTCGTGGCCTCGACATCGCGCGGATCGACGAGAATGCGCCGGTGGTAGCTGCTCATCATGCCACCGCCGATCTCGCAGGTGAGGTAGGGATAGCGCGCGACATCGGCGGAGTCCTTCACGTCGCGGCGGCCGAGGGCCTCGTTGGCGATGTTGGCGTCGGTGCGCAGCGTGGAAAAATGGAAGACCGACCAGTAGTTGCCGGGCATGGACGTGGTCTCGCGGTCCCAGAAACCCTCGGCATAGGCGCCGTAGAGCGGTGTGATTTCCCCGAAGGGCATAGGCGTCGTCAGCTCGGGCCAGCCGGTGCGGGTATAGAGGGGCACGTCGAGGCCGGTGGCGCGGGCCAGGCCCTTGAGATGGAGAAGATGTTCCGCCGGACCGCCGTATTCGTTTTCCAACTGGATGCCGATGACCGGGCCGCCGTCCTTCCAGAGCAGGCCGGAGAGCTGCGCGGCAATCTGACCGTAGACGACCTTGACGTGCTCCAGGTAGGGCGGGTCGTCGGTGCGGACTTTCCAGCCCTTGGCGATGGCCCAGTCAGGCACGCCGCCGTTGCGCACCTCGCCGTGACACCAAGGACCGCAGCGGACGATGACCTTGAGGCCGACCTCGTTCGCCAGTTGGACAAAGCGGCGGAGGTCGCGGTCGCCGGTCCACTCCCACCGGCCCTCTGTCTCCTCGTGGTGATTCCAGAAAACATAGGTGGCCAGAATGTCGATGCCGCCGGCCTTCATCTTCTGCAGCTCGCCGCGCCACTCGGCGGCGGCGTAGCGGGTGTAGTGGAACTCGCCCATGACGGGCGTCCAGCGCCGGCCGTTCAGAATGAGGCTGCGGTTGTCGAGCGTGAGCATGTCGCCGCTCGGCGCACGAGCCGCGCCCATCTTGAAGCCCTCGGCCACGGCGGGCGCGGGCGGCTGCACCGTGATGGTGAGCGTGGTGGATCGGGCAACAATGCCGGTCATGATAAAACCAAGGACGAGGCAACTCTGGCGGAAGTCGAGAGACATAGGGGTTGGGGGGAGGGGCACACGGGGATGGTGGCCAGCGGCGGTGGGGCGAGTGACACTGGGGCAAAGCACATCATAGGGAAATTGCCGGGCCGGGGAATAGACTTTGTTCGCATAATCCTAGACGAATCACTTGCCCGAGACATCGGGCGAGAGGGTGAGAGATGTAGCCCCGGTCGGAACCGAGTGGGTGGTGAGCCGGCCGTCGGGCCAGCGGATGCGCAATTCGCGGGGCGGATTGGCGACGGGCCAGCCGAAGGCGGCCGCGGGCGCGGACTGGCTGTAGTAGCCGGAGCCGGCCTGAATCTCGACGGTCTGGGTGGAACCATCAGCCAGCTCAAGCGTGAGCCGGGCGCCGACGGCGGTCGGATTGCCGGCCGGACCGTGCAACCGGACCGTGAGCGCATGTCGGCCGGACACGCCGTGATTACGGAAGGTCAGAGTCGTGCCGTTATTCCGGCTGGCCACAAAGTCAGTCCAACCGTCGCCATCGAGGTCGACACTGACGAGCGCCTTGGCGTCGCCGGACACGACCAAGCCACTTTGGGCCGCCGGCACCGGCGTGAAGCCACCGTGGCCGTCGCCGCGAAGGAGCTGACTGATACCGCCGTCGAAACGGCCAACGGCGGCGACCGGCGCATAGGAGTTTTGCACCGAGTAGATGTCCGTGCGGCCATCGCCGTCGAAGTCACCCGTGACCACACCTTGTAAAGGTGCGATCTGTACGAGGCGGGGTAGTGCCGCGAAACGCCAGGTGCCGTCGGGCTGGCTGAGGAACACGCCGCTCTCGAACTGGGTGGCGGCGAATCGCTGGGCGGCAGCAAGTTTGTCCTCACCGACAATCTCGCCCAAGGCGGCCCGCGCGTAGAAATCGTTCCGCGGATACCGTTTCAAAATCGAGGGGATCGCGGCGCCCAAAATACGACGCGAGCGGCGGGGAAAGAGTTTGTCGGCCTCATAGCAGCCTTCGACAAGCTGCAGTCCGCCACCGCCCGTGAAATCACCGGCGAAGAGCAGCGCCGGGTGCGCGGGATCGGCGCGGTAGGTCGTGTTCAGGCCCAGATTGCCGGCCACATAGTCGGGCCGGCCATCGCCATTGAAGTCCGCGCTGGCCAGCGCGGTCCACCAGCCGGTGCCGGCGGCGGCGAAGCCCGCACGCTCGGTCCAATCGGTGAAGCCCCGGCCCTGGTCGTTGTGGAAATAGTGCACCGTCCCCCACTCGCAGGTCACGAGCAGGTCGGGCCAGCCGTCATTGTCCGCGTCGCTCCAAAGGGCGGCGGTCACGAGCCCGACTTCGCGCAAGCCAGGCGCGAGCGCATCAGTAACATCCTCAAAGCGACCGCCGCGGTTGACGAGCAGGACGCTGCGGGGCGCGAAGGGATACAGCCCCGGAATGACGCGGGCGCCCAGGAAGACATCCAGGCGCCCGTCGTGATTGAAATCCGCGGCGCAGACCGCGCCAACACTGATGGGCAGGGCCGGCAACGCATCGGGGGCGGCCGGACGCAGGTTGCCATGGCCATCGTTGAGGAACAGGCGGGGTTGGTAGCCCGGCGACCCGGCCGGCAGCGCGGTGCCGCCGCGAGTCACGAGCAGATCATTCTGGCCGTCACCATCGGCATCGAAGATGAGCAGCGGACCGTCGTTGACCGTGCCATCGGCCTCGGCCTTCGGAGCAGCCACCGGATTGAACCGCCCGTCGACACCGGCGAGCAAGATACGCAATGGATCGGCCGGGGTGCCCCCGATCACGATATCGTCGCGGCCGTCGCCATTAAGGTCACCGACAGACAGACCCGGGCCGCGACGATTCTGGCGCATAAACAGAAGCGGTTGCTGCGAAAGTTCGTCGACCCGATTCTCCCGGGAAGGCCAGGCGAGATTGGCCGTGGCGCCGATTTCCTCGAATTGAGGAGCGGGCGCAGGATCGGCGGGTGCGCTCCGGGTTTCGGCCGGCTCGGTGATGGTGTAGCGCCGGTCGGCGGCGAGATCAGTGAACGCCTGCTGACGACCGCTCGGCCAGATGACCTCCAATCGCGTGATGACAGTCTCCTCCCCCAGCCCGAAGTGCAGCACCGGTTCGGAACTGGAAAGCAAGCCGCGGGCGAGCCCCAGCACCCGGATCTGCGGGCCGGCCGCGGTTTCAAGACGCACCGTCGCGCCCACCCCGAAGCGGTTGGAGGCGGTCCCGCGCAGGCTGAACAGCACGCGGTGGCCGCTGCTGTCGTTGCGCAGCACGGTCGCCTCCTTCTGGTAATTGGTGTAGACAAGGTCGAGGTCGCCGTCGCCATCCAGATCCCCGAAGGCCGCGCCGAAGCCCACGCCTTTTTCGTTCAGGCCCCACTTCGCGCCGACTTCCTCGAACCGCAGGTCGCCGAGATTGCGGTACGCGAGATGCGTCTCGTTGAGCACGGGGCTCGATTTCTCCATCGAGACTTTTTGCACGGCGTTTTCCGCCAGCATCACGCGGGTCAGGAGGTCGGTGTTGTGGGCCTCGCGATGCATGCCATTGGTCACGAAAAGATCGAGCCGGCCGTCGTTGTCCAAATCCTCGAAGCGCACGGCCCAGGTCCAGTCCGTGGCGTTCAGCCCGGTGAGGCAGGCGGCCTCCAGCAGGTGCGGTGTGCCGGTCGCGAGGTAGAGCGCATTGCGCGGGAACTGCGGGACGGTGCCGCCGTCGTCCGGCGGTTCGGTGGACTGGTCGCGCATGTTCGCCATGCCGCGCTGGTCCTTGTTGTGGGTGATCGCGGCCATGTCGGCGGCGAGCAGGTCGATGCGCCCGTCGTTGTCGATGTCGCCCACGTCCGCGCCCATCGAGGAGAACGGGGTGTGCGGCAGGACCGAGCGGATGACTTCCGTGAACGTGCCGTCGTGATTGTTGTGGTAGAGCTGGTCGGGCGCCGCGAAGTCGTTCGCCACATAGAGGTCGGGCCAGCCATCGGCATCATAATCCCACCATGTCACCGAGTGGCCCTGCGTCTCGCCCGCGATGCCGGCCCGGTCGGTGACGTTGGTGAAGGTGCCATCCCGGTTGTTGTGAAAAAGATAATCGCGCTGGCCGTTGGGGTGCGCGACGCCGTCGAGCAGGTTGGTCTGCACATAGACGTCGAGCCAGCCGTCCCGGTCGTAGTCGCAAAACGCGCCCATGACCGAGGCGTCGTTGACCGCCAGACCGCGCGCCGCAGCCTCCTCCTTGAACGTACCGTCGCCCTGG
>JAYUBB010000081.1:0-20572 GCA_043741015.1 Opitutaceae bacterium | reverse complement strand
CCTACGTATTGGAGGGGAGCGTGCGGCGCGCGGGGAGCAAGGTGCGCGTCGTCTGCCAGTTGATCGATGGCCGCACCGGCCAGCACGTGCTGGCGCCCGACCCGTACGACCGCGACTTGGCCGACATCTTCGCCATCCAGTCCGAATTGGCGAAGAACATCGCGGAGAAACTCCAGGCCGTGCTTTCCTCCGGGGAAAAAGCTGCGCTGGAGCGCCCGCCCACGGAGAGTCTTGCCGCCTACGACCTGCTCCTGAAGGCCCGCCAGCTGGAGGAGCGGGAGTCCAATCGCCGGCTACGGGTGTCGCAAACGCAGCCGCTGTATCAGAACGCGGTGCAGCTCGATCCGAAATTCGTGCTCGCTTGGGTGGGGCTGGCCGGCACGCACTTGCAGACCTTCAATTTCCTGGATCGCACCGCGGCCGAGGCGGCCAAGGCCAAGGCAGCGATCGACCGGGCGCTGGCCCTCGCGCCGGACAACGTGCAGGCCGTTGCCACGTTGGCGAACTATTACATCGATGTGCGCGACTTTCCGCGCGCCACGGAGGTCGTCGAGCGGCTCAAACGCGACTTTCCGACCCAAGCCATGACCTTCTATGTGCGGGCCCGAGTGGCTGGCCGGCAGGGGCAGCGGGCCGAGGCGCAGGCCTGCTATCGCGAGGCCGTGAAGCTCGATCCGCGGAGTTCGGCAGCTTGGGAAAGCCTCCAGAGTTCACTCTGGGGCAGCCGGCAATACGACGAGGCCGCGGCGTGCGCCCGCAAAGTCCTTGAGATCGTGCCCGACAACCTGGGCCGGAAGTCTTCGCGGGCCTTGATCGCCTTCGATGCGACCGGTTCGACCGCGGAGATGGAGAGATTGCTGGCCTCCCTCACCCCTGAGATGCGGCGCAATGACCCGATGGCGGCCGCGATCGTAGAGGAATGGGCCAGGATCAGCGGCGATGCAGACACGGTGATCCGATCCTGGGAGGAGAACCGGCAAACCAGGTCAAATCTCGACGGCCGCGAGAGAGTGCGCGCCGCGGCCCAAGCCTACCTGACGAAAGGCCAGCCCGACCGGGCGCGACCGGTCCTCGAACAGGAGTGTGCCCGGCTGCAAGGTCTGTTGGAGAAGGAACCCGACAATGCAGACAACTGGGCCCAACTGGCCTATACGCGGGCCATGTTGGGGGATCAGGCCGGTGCCCTGGCTGCCCGGCAAAAGGCCATGGCCGACCCGATCATCAGCCGCAGTTTCAATGACTCAAATTTCCATGCCTGGCTGGGAAACAAGGACGAGGCGTTGGCGGCCCTGGCCCGCCAGCTTTCGTCGGGATTGGGAATCGGAAGTGGGCTCAACTACCTCTCGGTTCACCGGCTCCGCCACGGTCTTTTCCTCTGGCCACTGCTGGGCGACCCGCGCTTCGAGGCGCTACTCAACGACCCGAAGAATAACGCCCCGCTTTTCTGATGAAGCTCCCAATCATTTCACAGGAGGTAACGGAGGGAACAGAGAACAGGTCGTTCAACTCCGTTCTCTCCGTTTCCTCCTGTAAACCGGTTTTGGGGATTGATCACACATGAGCGAAGCCACCAAAGCTATCTTCCTTTCTTACGCCCGCGACGATGCGACGGCGGCCCGGCGTATCGCGGAGGCGCTGCGCAGCGCGGGGCTGGAGGTGTGGTTCGATGAGAGCGAATTGCGCGGCGGCGACCAGTGGGACGCCAAGATCCGCAAGCAGATCGACGCCTGCACCCTTTTCGTGCCGGTGATCTCGCAACACACGCAGGAGCGCAGCAAGGGCTACTTCCGTTTGGAGTGGAAACTTGCCGTGGACCAGACACATCTTCTCGCCGAGGGCATCCCTTTTATCGCGCCTGTGGTGATCGACGACACGCGCGAGTCAGCAGCCGTCGTGCCGCCGGAGTTCATGAAGGTGCAGTGGTCGCGCCTGCCCGGCGCGTTGCCTACGCCGCAGTTTGTCGGGCAGGTGAAACGGCTTTTGAACAAGGAGCAGGGAGCAGGGGGCAAGGAGCAGGGCAGAGGACGGATGACAGAAGACAGCCCGGCGCCGCGCAAATCCGGCCTGCCCGGCTGGACCTGGGGTGCGCTGACCGCCGTCATCGTCGGCATCGCCGTCGCCCTGTCCGTCTCGCGCAAACCGGAGCCGACACCGGTCGCGCCGGTGATTATCCCGTCTCCCGCCTCCGTTCTCCGGCCTCCCACGCGTTCGCCGGTAGCGGACGCGAAATCCATCGCCGTGCTGCCGTTCGCCAACCGCAGCAACCGCGAGGAGGACCTCTTTTTCACCGACGGGGTGCACGACGATCTGCTGACCCAGATTTCGCGCATCCGGGCGATCAAGACGATCTCCCGCACCTCGGTCATGGGTTACCGGGGCACGACGAAAAACATGCGCACCATCGGCGCGGAGCTCGGCGTCGCCACGATCCTCGAGGGCGGGATCCAGCGCGCCGGCAATCGCATCCGCATCAACGTCCAATTGATCGACGCCGCGACCGACGCCCACCTGTGGGCGGAGATCTACGACCGGGAGCTGACCGCCGAGAACATCTTCAAGATCCAGACCGAGGTGGCCACGGCCATCGCGGCGGCGTTGCGCGCCACCCTCCTGCCGGAGGAGCAAAAGCAATTGGAGAAGCTGCCGACCAGCAACCTGGCCGCCCTCGAGGCCTATTTTCAAGGGCAGACGGGCTATTGGAAATACAGCAGCACGGGGATGCAGGAGGCGGCGGCCCACTACCAGCATGCCATCGACCTTGATCCCGATTTCGTCAACGCCTACGCCCAACTGGCCGGGGTTTATATCCACCAGACCTTCTTCAACGGGTTTGCAGTGGAAACCCAGACGGCCAAGGCGGAACGACTCATCGCCCGCGCCCTGGCACTCGAACCCCAGTCCAGCATGGTGCAAAGCTCACTGGGTCTGCTGAAAAGGGCCCAGCGCCAGCCGGCCGAGGCGGAAGCAGCTTTCCAACAGGCCATCGCGTTGAATCCCAATTACGTCCTGGCCTACGTTAATTATTCGATTCTCCTCCGCTGGGATCTGGGCCGGCCGGCCGAGGCCCTGGCGATGAATGCCAAGGCCCGCGAACTGGAACCGCGCGATCCGGGCTTGGATTCGATGGCCGCAGATTACCTGATGCCGCTCGGCCGCTACGACGAGGCACGGACGGTGCTGGAGGAAAGCCGGCGGAAAAACCCCGCTTTTGCCCAGACTTATACCGTGCTCGGCACGCTCTATGGGGACTACCTCAACCGGCCGGACCTCGCCTTGGAGGCTCTCCGCCAAGGCTATGCGTTGGACGCGGGCAGTCCGGTGTGCGCCCTCAAAATCGCGCGGCTCTATGACTGGGTCGGTGAAGCGGACCGGGCGGTGGAATGGTATGAACGGAGCTTGCGCCTGGCGCCGAATGACGAGGCGGCCACGCTGCAACGTGCGAGCATCCACCGGCTGCGCGGGGAAAGGGAGAAGGCGTGGGCGGTTTTCGAAACCGCCACCGCCAGTCGTGACGGAGTCTATTATCTTAACGCCCTGTTGGCGCTGCGCGACCGGGACCTGCGCGCCGGCCGGCCGCAGGATGCCCGGGCCCGTTATGCCGCGGCTTTTCCGGCGCTGGTCAATTCGCCGGATCCCCTGGTCAACGCGGGCAATGCGAGGGTCGCCGTGAATATCGCGCTCGTACTGGCTGCCACCGGGGAGAAAGAGCGGGCAACTTTATTGCTGAATCGCGCGAAGGCCGTGACCCTGGCAGACGGAAACGACGGAAAGTTGGCCCTCGTGTATGCCCAACAGGGAGAAACCCGCCAGGCGGTGGCGGCCCTGCGGCGGGTCGTGGCCACCGGTCGTTACTCGGCCCAGATGGCCGACGGGATTTTGGCCGACGGATTACGTGGCGACCCGGAGTTCCGTGCGCTCATGGCGGAGGTTAAGGACAAGCTGGCCGCCGATCGCCAGCGCCTGCGTGAACTGGAAGCGAGCGGCACGCTGGCGCCGATTCCGCCCCTGCCGGAGGAAAAGAAATGAACGCACTCCCCCATCATTCGACACCGAGTTCACGGAGAAACCAAACCGAGTTCACGGAGCAATCCTCAGTGTCCTCGGTGAGTCTCTGTGTTCTCTGTGACTTAAATTCCGGGATCAGGACATGAGTGAACCCGCCAAAGCCGTTTTTCTTTCGTACGCCCGTGATGACGCGGCGGCGGCGCGGCGCATCGCGGAGGCGCTGCGCAGCGCGGGTTTGGAAGTCTGGTTCGACGAAAACGAACTGCGCGGCGGTGACCAGTGGGACGCCAAGATCCGGAAGCAGATCGACGCCTGCAGCCTTTTCATCCCGGTCATCTCCGCTCACACGCAGGAGCGCAGCAAGGGTTACTTCCGACTTGAGTGGAAACTCGCCGTGGACCAGACGCACCTCCTCGCCGAGGGCGTGCCCTTCATCGCCCCCGTGGTGATTGATGACACGCGCGAAGCGGCAGCTGTCGTCCCGCCGGAGTTTATGCGCGTGCAGTGGTCGCGGTTGCCCGGCGCGTTGCCCACGCCGCAGTTTGTCGCGCAAGTGAAGCGGCTGTTGAGCGGGGAGCCCGTTCGACAAGCTCAGGGCGGGCAGAAGGCCCAGAAGATAGAAGTCAGAGGACAGAGGCCAGAGGTCAGCCCAGAGCCGCGCAAAGCTGGTCTCCCCGGCTGGACCTGGGGCGCGCTCACGGCCGTCGTCGTTGGAGTTGGCGTCGCGTTGTCCGTCTCACACAAGCCTGAGCCGGCGCCTGCTGCGCCGGTGAACGTCCCGCCTCCTGCGTCCGGTCTCCCATCTGCCTCGGTCTCTCCGAAGGCCGACCAAAAATCCATCGCCGTGCTCCCGTTCGCCAATTTTAGCGCGGACAAAGACAATGCATTCTTTGCCGATGGCATGCATGATGAGGTCATCACGGCGCTCGCCAAGATCCACGATCTCACCGTCATCTCCCGCACGTCGGTCATGGCTTACAAGAATCCCGAGGGCCGGAACCTGAAGAAAATCGCCGCCGAACTGGGCGTGGCCAGTGTGCTCGAAGGCAGCGTGCAGCGCGCGGGCAACCGGGTGAAGCTGATCGTGCAGCTGATCGATGCGCGCACCGACCAGCACCTCTGGGCCGAGACCTATACCGAGGACCTGACCGATGTCTTCACCATCCAGGCCAAGCTGGCCGGCGCCATCACCACGGCGCTGAAAGCCACGCTCTCACCCGAGGAGAAATCGCTGATCGCGCGCCGGCCGACGGAAAACCAGGAAGCCTACGACCTTTATCTGCGCGCCCGCGCGCTGAACGAGACGCTCAATGGCAGCGGGGAACTCACGCGGGAAAACCTCGACCGGGTCGCGGCGCTGTATGAGCAGACGGTTGCCAAGGATCCCGCGTTCACCCTGGCCTACGTGCAGCTGGGCGCCACCCATGGGTACCAGTATTGGTTCGGTCATCTGGATCCGACCCCGGCCCGGCGCGCCCGGGCCAAGGCCGCGCTGGACGTGGCGTTGCGGCTCTCACCCGATTCGCCGGAAACCCATCTCGCGCTCGGGACCTATTCCTATTTCTGCGAAAACAACTGGGCGCGCGCTTTGAGGGAATTTCAGGCCGCCTCGGCCGGCCTGCCCAATGACGCGCAGGTCATCTCCTATATCGGCCTCGCCCAGCGGCGTCTCGGGCGGCTGCCGGAGGCCCTCGAGTCGTTCGCTCGCTCCATTGAACTGAATCCGCGCGACGCGGGCATCCCTATGCAGCAACTTCAGACCTTGCATGCGCTCCGGCGTTTTACGGAGGAACGCGACCTCGCCCTGCACTACAGCGCGTTGTTTCCCCTCAACCCCCAGGTTTCCTTCCAATTGACCAACGCCCGCCTGGAACTCGAGCAGGACCGCGCGGAATATTTCCGCCGCCTGGAGGCAAATCCGCCGCTAGCAAATGATCCTTTCGGCCTCTACAAGAGTTATCGCAATGCGATGTTGCGCGGCGATCTGGCCGCGGCGGATCGCGCGCTCACCGATCCACGGTTGACGTCAATTCTTTCTACAGGGGGTGTAATCAATGAACCGGTGGCCTTGCACCGTGCCCTGGTGGCTTTCCTGCGCGGGCAACGGGAAGAGGCCCGCACCTTGGCGGATGAGGCCGTGGCCTCTTTTCGCTCCCGGTCATGGGTGCCGCGCCAGGAACCCTGGGTGACATCCGGTACGGCCCTGGCCCATGCGCTGGCCGGCCGCTCGGACGACGCCGTGCGGCTCGCCCGCGAAAGTGTCGCAGTACAGACCACGCGCGATGCCTTTGATGTAACCATCCAGCGGCTCCAGCTGGCGCAGATCTACCTGATCCTCGTTCGGCGCGACGAGGCCCTGACCGAGCTGAAGGAATTGATAAAGGGTCCCTGTAGTTTCGTCGGACCCGAGCAACTGCGACTCGATCCGCTCTGGTCGCGGCTGAAGGGCGACCCGCGCTTCGAGCAGATCCTTAAATCCGCCAAACCGCTATGAGCGAACCAGCCAAAGCCGTTTTCTTAAGCTACGCCCGTGAGGACGCCGAGGCGGCCAGGCGCATTGCCGAGGCGTTGCGGGCCTTTGGCGTCGAGGTCTGGTTCGACCAGAACGAGCTGCGCGGCGGCGACACGTGGGATACGAACATTCGCAACCAGATCAGGTCCTGCGCGCTTTTCATCCCCATCGTGTCGCAATGCACCGAGGAGCGCAGCGAGGGCTACTTCCGCCGGGAGTGGAAGCTCGCCGTCGACCGCACGCACGACATGTCCGGCGGCAAGGCTTTCATCGTTCCGGTCGTGATTGACCAGACGAAGGAATCCGGCGCCGCGGTGCCGGAGGAATTCATGCGCTACCAGTGGACGCGGTTGTCCAATGGCGAGCCGTCGCCGGAGTTTGTCGGACAGGTGAAACGGCTTTTGAACAAGGAGCAGGGAGCAGGAGGCAAGGAGCAGGGTAGAGGACGGATGACAGAGGACAGCCATGCGCCACGCCAGTCCGGCATCCCCGGCTGGACTTGGGGCGCCCTGACCGCCGTCGCGGTCGGCATCGCCGTCGCGTTGTCCGTCTCGCGCAAGCCCGAGCCGATCGTTCCACCCATCACACCGCCCGTCGCCCATGCTCCCTCATCCCTGCTCCCTGCTCCTGCGCGTCCGCCGCAGGTGGACGCGAAATCCATTGCCGTCCTGCCCTTCGCGAACCTGAGCACGGACAAGGAAAACGAATTCTTCGCCGACGGCGTGCACGACGACGTCATCACCAATCTCGCCAAAATTCGCGACCTCAAGGTCATCTCCCGCACCTCGGTCCTGGCCTACCGCGATCCGGCCTCGCGAAACCTGAAGAAGATCGCCTCGGAACTGGGCGTCGCCACCATTCTCGAGGGCAGCATCCGGCGCGTCGGAAACAAGGTGCACATGAACGCCCAGCTGATCGATGCCCGCACGGACGAGCACCTCTGGGCCGAGTCATTCGACGGTGATACCGACGACATCTTTGCACTGCAGGCGAAGCTGGCACAGCAGATCGCCGGGGCGCTCAAGGCCAACCTCACGGCGGGGGAGAAGACGCTGATCGAGCGCCGGCCCACGCAGGACCCGGTGGCCTACGATCTTTTTTTGCAGGGCCGGATCCTGAAGCAGGGGCTCAGCGCCACCGCCACCCGGGAGTTATACGAGCCGATCATCGACCTTTATCAACGGGCCATCGACCGGGATCCGGCCTTTGCCTACGCGCAGGCCCAGCTCTCCATCCTGCATGGGACGATGTATTGGTTTGGCGGCGTTGATCCCTCGCCGGAGCGCCGCGCCCGCGCCCAAGTCGCGATGGAGGCGGCGCGGCGGATCGCTCCGGATGCGCCGGAGACCCATTACGCCCAGGGGGCGTTTGCCTACCTGTGCGAGAACGACTGGAACCGGGCGCTCGCCGAGCTCACGGCGGCCGAGGCCGGTCTGCCCAACGACGCGGAGCTGCAATACCGGATCGGCATCACCCACCGCCGGCTGGGCCGCTGGCCGGAGGCGCTCAGCCGGATCGAACGGTCCGTGGCCCTGAATCCGCTGGACCGGAGCTTTGTCACGAGTCTCCTGGAGACCTTGTCCGCGATGCGGCGCTATGCGGCACTGCCCGCCCTGGCGAACCGCTACCTGCCCCTTTTTCCCGGCGATGGGTGGTTGAAGAGCTTTGCCGTCCGGGGGCAGTTTGGACTCGACGGCAACCGGGTCATTTACGTGCGGGACATGGGCCTGGTGCCGCCGCTGCCCGCCGACAAACACGGCTTGCAGTGGGAGTATGCCGAGGCCCTGCGGGCCGGTGACCTCAACGCGGCCGAAAAGGCGCTGGCCGATTCGCGGATAAAGACCTTCACGAATCTTTCCGGCGGGGTCATCGCCATGCCCGTCTCCTACGTGCGGGCGATGCTCGCCATGCTGCGCGGTGATCGCGCCGCCGCCCGGGCCCGCGCTGAGGAGGCACAGGCCATCTTCCAAGCCGGACCGTGGTCGCCCCGCCAGCAGCGTCTGGTCAAACTGGATCTCGCCCTGCTGCGGACCTTCACCGGCGACGCAGACCTGCCGGCCATCATGGCGCAACTGGAGCAATTGGCCCGGTATGACGGACTGATGATGGCCGCCGTTTGGGGCGAAACCGCGCGGGTCTTGGCCGTGACCGGCCACCCCGAGGAAGCTCTGACCTGCCTCCGCCGCCTGCTCGCCGGTCCCAGCATCGAATCCCCGAACGAACTGCGCGACGATCCCTACCTGGCCCCGCTGAAGAGCGACCCGCGCTTCGAGGAGATCCTGAAGTCGGCCCGGCCGCTTTGAGCGGCCGGGAAACACTCAACACTCAACTTTTAACGCCCAACTTTCTATGACTGTAACAATCCCGTATTCCGTCTGCCGCGACTTGAACGTTCAGCGTTCAGCGTTGAGCGTTAAACGTTTCGCGCTGCTCCTGCTTGCCTTGCTCGCCAGCGCGGCCCTCCCCGCCGCCACACCTGAAGTGCGTGAGGCCGTCAAGGGCCGCGTTGACGCCGAGTATGCGTCGCTCGAAACCATCTACAAGGACCTGCACGCGCACCCCGAGCTGTCCTTCATGGAGACGCGCACGGCGGCGATGCTGGCCGGTGAACTGCGCCGGCTGGGCTTCGAGGTCACTGAGAAAGTCGGCATCACTGGCATCGTGGCCGTGCTGAAGAACGGTCCTGGCCCCACCGTGCTCGTGCGGGGCGACATGGATGCGCTGCCGCTAAAGGAGCTGACCGGCGTGCCCTATGCCAGTACCGACGTGGTGAAGGATCTTTCCGGCAAGGACCAGCCGGCGATGCACGCTTGCGCCCATGACACCCACGTGACCGGCCTCATCGGCACGGCCCGCGTGCTGGTCGCACTGAAGGATCGCTGGAGCGGCACGCTCGTCATGATCGGCCAACCCGCCGAGGAAATCGTGGGCGGAGCGCGAGCGATGCTGTCCGACGGACTTTATACCCGCTTTCCCAAGCCCGATTTTGCCCTGGCCCTGCACACCTCCGCCCAGCAACCCGCCGGCGAGATCGGCTATGGCGAGGGCGCGTTCCTGGCCGGCGTCAACTCGCTGGACATCACGATCCGCGGGGTGGGGGGCCACGGCTCGGCCCCGCACACCACCAAGGATCCCATCGTGCTCGCCGCGCAGATCGTGGTCGCCTTGCAGACCATCGTCAGCCGCGAGGTGAAGCCCGGCACCACCGCGGTCGTGACCGTCGGCACCATCCACGGCGGCCTGAAGCGCAACATCATCTCCGAGGAAGTGAAACTGGAACTCACCCTGCGCGCCTATGACGACAAGGTCATGGAGCAACTGGTCGCCTCCATCCGCCGCATCTGCGCGGGCACGGCGATGGCCGCCGGCCTGCCCGAGGACCGGCTGCCCGTGGTGACGGTCACCCCGGAATCCTCCGCCGTGACCATCAACGACAGTCCGCTCACCCGCCGTCTGGCCGGTGTGTTCACGGAGTGGCTGGGGAAGGACCGTGTGAAGCAGACCCCGCCGATCACGGGCGCGGAGGATTTCACCTATTTTGGCCGCACCCTGGAGAAGGTGCCGATCTGCATCTGGTGGGTGGGCGGCATGGCCCCGGAGAAATTCGAGGAGAGCAAGCGCACGGGCGTGCCCGTGCCCTCGAACCATTCGCCGTTGTTCGCCCCCGTGCCCGAGCCGACGCTCAAGGCCGCCGTCACTTCGATGACCGCCGCCGTGCTCGAGCTGCTGGCGAAGAAGTAGACCCCAATGGGGAACGCTCAACTTTCAACGCCCAAAACTTAACGCTCAATGAAAGACCCGAAATATGATCTTGAGGAGCGACTGATGGAGTTCTCGGTGAGGGTCATCCGGGTCACGGAATCGATGCAGCGCTCGCCCGCCGGAATTTATGTGGCCGACCAGTTGTTGCGGTCAGGCACTTCGCCATACGGGCATCATGGCGAGGCAGAGGGGGCGGAGTCGCGCGATGATTTCGTTCACAAACTGAAGGTTTGCTATAAGGAGTTGCGCGAGGCCCGTCGCTGGCTGCGGCTGGTGCAACGCACGCCACTGGTCGAGAAACCGGAGTTACTGGAGGTATTGCTTGTCGAAGCTGAGGAACTGGTGCGCATTTTCTCCGCCAGCCTCCGAACGGCGGAAAACAACCGTCCCCTGAAGAAACCACTCACCACCAGTCGGAGGGCCGGTCCTTGAGCGTTGGGAGTTCAGCGTTGAACGTTGAGCGTTCCGGCTCGGCCCGAGCCGTCTTCCTCTCCTACGCCTCCCAAGATGCGGAGGCGGCGAAGCGCATCTGCGAGGCCTTGCGCGCCGCGGGCGTCGAGGTGTGGTTCGACCAGAGCGAACTGCGCGGGGGTGATGTGTGGGACGCAAAAATCAAACGACAGATCAAGGAATGTGCCCTGTTCGTGCCGGTCATCACGACCAACACCAACGCCCGGCCCGAGGGCTATTTCCGTCTCGAGTGGAAGCTGGCCGTGGACCGCTCGCACCTGCTCGCCGATGACCATCCTTTTCTTTTCCCCATTGTGATTGGTGACATCAACGACGTCACGGCGCGGGTGCCAGATAAATTCCGTGACGTGCAGTGGACCCGACTGCGGCTGGACGAGACGCCCGCTGAACTTGCCGGGCGCATCACCCGGCTGCTGGCAGGATCTCAGCCGGCGGAGGCCAGAGAACAGAGGACGGAGGCCAGCGATAAGCGGGCAAGGCGCCGCGACCGGCCGGCCTGGCTGCGTCATGCGTGGTCGGTCATGGGGCTGATCATCGTGGCCTACTATGGGCTGCGACCGCTCTGGCGGGCGGACCGCCACGTGGAAACCGACGAAGTCCCGCGGGTCACGGCGCCGGCCGCGCCGGCGTCCGTCTCCGAAGCCCGGCAGCTCGCCGCGCGCGCCCTGGAGATGATTACGAAGGTGGGATTTACCCGGGACGACCTTGGGCCGGCCGAGGACCTCGCGCGGCGGGCGACGGAAAAGGAACCCGATTCCGCCGCCGCCTGGGGCGTGCGCGCCGGCGTGCAGTCCGCGTGGCTGTTCCGGGGCTGGGACAACAGCGAGAAACGCCGGCAGGACACGCAATCTTTCGCGAACCACGCGCTCGCGCTCGACCCGAACGAACCCGAGGCGCTGCTCGCGCTCGGCCATGTGCTGCGCACGCAGGGCGCGTATGAACAGGCCGAGGCGCATTTGCGCCGGGCAGTGGCCGTGAACCCGGACCATATCCGACTGGCCCGCGCGCTGGGTTACACGCTTGGCCAGCACGGGCGCGAAGCCGAGGCCCGGACGGTGTTGTTCGACGCCGTGAAACGTGCGCCGCGTGATCCACTGTTGCGCTATGAGCTGGCGATGACCTACACGGCCTACGGAGCCGGCGGCTCAAACCCGGAAAATGTTTCCGCCGCGATCGAGCAACTCGATGCGGCAATCGCGATCCAGCCGTTTGCGTCGGCGGAGATCCTGAAGGCGGCGCTCATCGGGGGCTGGCGCGGCGATCTGGCCGCGATGCGCGTCGTGCTCGATCAGCACGACAAATTGCCGTTCGCTGAGCGCTCGGAGGATCGCTCGGTGTGCGTGGCGATGTGGGCCGGCTTGATGGAACACCGGCCGGACCGCGTGGAGGCGGCGGCGGCGCTGACCGCGCGCACTTATTTCGACGACTTCGTGATGCCGTTCCGCCCCAAGGCGTGGTCGCTCGCGCTCGCGCACCGGCTCGCCGGCAAGGACAACCTTGAGCGCAACGACTGGCAGGCAGCGGAGACCGCTCTGCGCCAGCGATTGAGGGACGACCCAACCAACGAGAAATTCCAAGTCGAACTGGCGATCACGCTGGCCTGGCTCGGACGGCGCGACGAGGCGGCCCGCCTCGTTGAACCAATCGAACCGGTCTGGAGGGAGGACTTTAAGTTTTGGCGGCCCTCCTTGCTGGCGCGGTATTATGCGGCTTTGGGCGACGCGGCGAAGGCGGCCCCGTATCTGATCCAGGAAATCGACCGGAACGTGTTCACCTCACGGAAGATCATCTCGCTCGATCCGTGGTGGGACAAGCTGCGCGGCCAGCCGGAATTCGAGGCACTGCTTAAGGAAGCGTCCGCCTCAATGCCGGCGGGCACGCTGACGCCAAAAACAGACGAAAAATCCGTCGCCGTGCTGGCGTTCGCCAACCTGAGCGATGACAAGGGCAACGAGTATTTCTCCGACGGCATCAGCGAGGAATTGCTGACCGTGTTGCTGAAAATCCCGGGGCTGAAGGTCTCGGCGCGCACCTCGGCGTTTTCCCTCAAGGGGCGGGAGGTCACCGTGCAGGAAGTCGGCCGCATCCTGGGGGTGGCTTACGTCATCGAGGGCAGCGTGCGCAAGGCCGGCGGCAAGGTGCGCGTCACCGGCCGGCTGAGCCGCACCGATACGGGCCAGCAGCTTTGGTCGGAGAATTACACGCGCGACCTGGAGGACGTCTTCGCGCTCCAGACCGATCTGGCCCAGATGATCGTCGGCCAGTTGCGGGGCCAGCTCACGGGCGAGCCGGCGGGGGGCGGCCCGGAGGTGGCCGGCCAGATCACCGCCGCGCAGCGGGGCGGCACGACCAAGGTTGCCGCCCACGAGTTGTACCTGCAGGGGAAGTTTTTCGCCCACCAACCCTCGATCGACAACCTGGCCAGGGCCGAGGACTGTTTCCAGCGGGCGGTGGACCAGGATCCCGCTTTCGCGCTGGCGTGGGCCGCCCTGGGCCGGACCAGCGCGTTGCGCGGGGAGTATGAGGAGGCCACCGCCGAGGCCATGCGGGAGAAATTTGCGCGCGCGCGGCGCGCCACCGACCGGGCTCTCGCGCTGGCGCCAAACCTGCCCGAGGCCTACTTCGCGCGCTTTGAAATCCAGAGCGCCTACGATTTCGACTGGCGCGCCGCGCGGGAATCACTGGAGCAGGCGCTGCGGCTTTCGCCGGCCGACGCCATGCTGATCAGCAACGCCAGCCAGCAGGCGGCCATCTTTGGCGACCTGGAGAAGAGCCTGCAACTCGGCCGGCAGGCGGCGGAACTCGATCCGGTGAACGCCGAGGTCCGCTACTGGCTGAGCCGGACGCTGGTCGCCCTGGGGCGTCTGGCCGAGGGCGAAGCCGAACTCCGCCACGCCATGGAATTCAGCCCCTCACTCCTGTCGGCGCATCGCCAGCTCTCGACGGTGCTGGTCCTGCAAGGGCGGTTCGACGAGGCCGTGAAGGAAGCGCGGCTGGAAAAGAGCGAGTGGTCGCGCGTGGCCGCGCTCTCCGTGGCGTGTTGGGCGGCCCGGGACCGGCCGGCCGCGGATGCAGCCCTGGCGCGATTGATCGAGGTGGGGTCCGAATTGTCCGCCTACCAGGTGGCCGAGACCTACGCCTTCCGGGGCGAAATTAACCTAGCGTTTGACTGGCTGGAGAAGGCGTACCGCAACCGGGACGCCGGTCTCGGGGCGATGCGCAGCGATCCCTTGCTGCGGGTACTTCACGAGGATCCCCGCTGGCCGGCCTTCTTAAAGAAAGTCGGCCTGGCCGACGACCAGCTGAAATGAGCGACCGCAGAAACGCTCAACGCCCAACTTTTAACTCTGAACGCTTAATGACTGGATTTCACCACAAAGGCACGCAGACACCAAGAGAAAGGCGGTGCTCGCACGGTATGCCCTTTGTGTCTCTGTGCCTTTGTGGTTCATATCTTTGAAATGAGCGACTCAGGCAAAGCCGTCTTCTTGAGCTACGCGTCGCAAGACGCCGAGGCCGCGAAGCGCATCTGCGACGCGCTCCGCGCCGCCGGGGTCGAGGTGTGGTTCGACCAGAGCGAGCTCGTCGGCGGGGATGCTTGGGACCAGAAGATCCGGAGACAGATTCGCGAGTGTGCGCTGCTGATCCCGATCATTTCGGCAGCGACGCAGGCGCGGACCGAGGGTTATTTCCGTCTGGAGTGGCGGCTGGCGGACCAGCGCACGCATCTCATGGCGAAGGGCCGGGCGTTCCTGTTGCCGGTGGTGATCGACGTGACACGTGACGCCGACGCCCATGTGCCGGATTCGTTCACCGAGGTGCAATGGACGCGATTGTTGGGCGGCGATACGCCGCCGGCGTTCGCGCAACGGGTGAAGAAATTACTGGGAGGTTCGGATCTGGAGCCCGGGCGACCCCGCCCGGGGAACGAAACGCGCGGCGAAGTCACCGCGCCTCCAAAGAAAAAATTCCGGCGCTGGCTCGCGCCGGTGATCGCCGGAGCCGGCATTGCCATTCTTGCCTTGGTTCTCTCGCGGCCGTGGGAAAAAGCACCTACGCCGACCGTGCCCGCGAAATCGGTTGAGACGGCAAAGCCCGCGGCTCCGGCCACCGAGGCCCAGAAGCTGGTTGCGCAGGCCCGGCAGGTTTACGAGAACGGTGACGAACTGAATCGAGACAATCTTTTCTTGGCGGAGGAGCTGGTGCAACGTGCTCTCACGCTCGATCCAGCCGAGCCCGCGGCTTGGGAACTCGCCACCTGGCTCTCCTGCCAGATGATCTGGCACTCGATCGAGGACACCCAGGCGCGCCGCGAGACCCTGCTGCGTCAGGCGAACCGGGCGGTCGCGCTGGCACCGGACTCTGTTGCGGCGCAACTCGTCTTTGCCAATGCGGAGCTGGTCCGTCGCTTTGGCGGCACCATCATCAGTCAGGGCCGCGCTGACGAGATTGAAGCCAGCCTCCAGCGACTGGCGCTGCGCGAGCCGCAAAATTGGAGAATCCAGCGGACTTTGGGCACCTTCTACCGATACAGCAACCGGATGGACGAGTCCACTCGCACCTTGCTGCGGGCGATCGAGCTGTCCGGCGGGCATCCGATGGCCACGGCGGATCTGGTCAACGTGTTAATCCGCCGCGGCCGCTACTCAGAGGCGGAGACGCTGCTCACCGGCGCGTTGGGGCGCCAGCGCAGCGGCCGGCTCCTCACGTTCAACCTGATCGTGAAATGCCGCTGGCGCGGCGATGTGCAGGGTGCGACGAAGGACATCGCCGAGTGGCCGGACTGGCTGCTGCAGCAGGACCGTGGAATCGCGGTGGCGTGGCAGACCGCGCTCTGGGCCCGCCAGCCCGCCCTGGCCCTGCGTCTCGTGCAGCAATTTCCGCGGCAATATGTGCGGGACATGACTTTCTCCGGGCCGCGGGCGGTGCTTTCCGCCCGGGCGCAGGAGCTGGCGGGAAACATCGTCGCGGCGCAGGCGGATTGGGGGGCCGTGCTGCAACAGTGTGACCAGGATCTGGCCGCCAATGCCGCGGATATCGCCGCGCTCTACTGGAAGGCTTGGGCGCTCGCGCGGCTCGGCGATCAAACGAGGGCGCAGTCGGCGGCCACCCTATTGCAGCAGCGCCTCCAGTCCGTGCCGGGCAATTACATCAGATCCTACACCGCGGCGGCCCTCTGGGCGACCGTGGGCTGGGCCGACGTTGCGGTCGCCACCCTGCAAGCCGAGCTGGAGAAAACAACGGACTATATCTCCCTCACACGTGCTGGCCTCGAGCTCGAGCCGGCGTTCGATTCGATCCGCCAGGATCCACGCTTTGTCGCGCTGCTGAAGCAGGCCCACGCACCCCAAAGCACCGCGGCCATCGCTCCGAAGGTCGACGACAAATCCGTCGCCGTGCTGGCCTTTGCCAACCTGAGCGACGACAAAGGCAACGAGTATTTCTCCGACGGCATCAGCGAGGAGCTGCTCAACGTGTTGGTCAAGATTCCCGGCCTGAAGGTGTCGGCCCGGACCTCGGCGTTTTATTTCAAGGGCAAGGAAGTGCCGGTGCCCGAGATCGCGAAGCAGCTGGGCGTGGCCTACGTCGTCGAGGGTAGCGTGCGCAAGGCGGGCAACCAGGTGCGAATCACGGCCCAGCTGATCAAGGCGGCGGACGGCTTCCACGTGTGGAGCGACACCTTCACGCGCGACATCAAGGATGTCTTTGCCGTGCAGGACGAGATTGCCGGGCTGATCGCGAAGAATCTGGAGCTCAAGATGGGCATCGGTGAGGCGGGCGCGCGGCAGGCGGTCAGCCCAGAGGCTTATCAGGAATACCTGCTTGGTCGCGCCGCCTTTGCCAAGGCGAGCATGGCGGATCTGCACGAGGCGGTGACGCATTTTAAACGGGCGGTCGCGCTGGAGCCGAAGTACACGGCGGCCTGGGTGCAACTGGCGAGCGCGCACACGCGGCTCGGCCGCTGGGGCGGTGCCGCAACCTTGGAATCGTGGGCGGCGGCCCGGGCGGCGATCGACCGGGCCCGGGTGCTGGAGCCGGATTCACCGGACGTGTTGCTGGCGCTGGGCTGGATCCAGCGCACGGGCGAATGGGACTGGAAGGGCGCGGAGCAGACTTTCCGCCGCGCCCTTGCGCTGCAGCCCAACCAGCCCGAGATTCTGGCCGGCGCGGCGGTGCTCCTCTACAACATCGGCCAGACCGAGGAAGCCTTCCGGCTGGCCCGGCAGGCGGTCCAGCTCGATCCGCTTAATGCCGGCACCCAGGTCGATCTGAGCATCATGTTTTATGAGAACAATAACTGGGTCGAGGCGGAACAGGCGGCGCGGCGGGCCTTGCAACTGGCGCCGGGTGGCACGAGCTACCACAGCATCCTGGCCTGGAGCCTCATCAAGCAGGGGAAATATGCCGAGGCCGAGGCGGAAATCGCCCTGGATAACGACGTGATCGAGCAGCCCGCCACCCTTGGCATCCTGGCGATCGCTCGCGGCCAGGGCGCGAAGGCTCGCGCAATGCTGGCCCGATTGGAGGAGCTGGCCCGGACCCGCGGTGACACCGCCGACCTGCAGACGTGCACCGCGTGGCTCTACGCCGGGCTGGGAGACAAGGACCGCGCCTTCGCCGCGCTGGAGAAAGCCCGGGCCACGCGCGATCCCAGCATGTCCTGGTTGCGCAACAGCGGGGAGTTGTCTGCGCTCTTTTCCGATCCGCGCTGGAACACGCTGCTGCACCAAGTCGGCCTGGCCGACGAGCAATTGAAATGACCCTGCTTCGCCCGGCCGGGCCGGGCTACGCAGGGCGCGGCCCGGGAGGATTGATGGCCTGACAGGTGGAGCCCGACCTCCGGGCGGGCTTGTTCGACATGCTGGGGAGGGAAACCCGTCCGGCGTCCTTCGCCAAGGCTACGGAGCCCACGCCAAGCGCTATCAGCCCGCCATAGCTTGAGCGACGGCGGGAGGCCGGGTTCCACCCAAGGCAACGTCAGGGGCGCGGTCAGTCCTTCGGCGTGTTGCCGGGGTAGGACGAGAGGAACTTCACGACGTTGGCCTGTTCCTTGGCGCGGAGGCGCAGGCGCAGGTTGAGTCGCTCGGAGGCCTTGGTGATGTTGATCTCGGCGAACTCGGTCTTGCGTCCGGGGGCCAGCAGAAAGTCGCGGAGTTTGTTGAACAACTCGGGATCGCCGCCGGCGGCGACGTTGATCAGGCGCGCGGTGTATTCGGGCGGGGCCTTGGCCGCGATGGCGTCGTAATGGGCGATGGTCCAGTCGGTGGCGAGCGCCCGCAGATCGGGATTGCCACTGACACTCAAGAGAACCCCGAGAAATTCGGTGGAATTGACCGCCGGGGTGAGTGAGTACGCCAGGGCTTTCTCCGCCAGGACGGGATCATGGAAGTCGCCGAGGGCGTTGAGCGTGGCCGAGCGCACGATGGGGGTCTGGGCCTTTTCAAACGCGGCCTGCAGGGTGGCAAAGAAAGCGGCGTCGCCATGGTAGGCGGTGACCGAGACGGCGGTCCCGCGCAGCGCGGGGTCCACCAGCTTGGGGTCCTGCAGGAAAAGCGCGGCGAGCCGGCGGCATTCGGCGATGACGATCGCGTCGGCGGCCTCGTAGCCGAGCGCCGCATAGAGGGAATTGCGCAACGGCCCATAGTAGACGGGCTCGCCCGCGCCCGGTTGCAGTCCGATGCGGTCGAGGATCGGACGCAAGATGGCGGTGCGGTAGGCGTTGTACGCCGGACGCGAGGCGGGCGTGATGAAGGTTTCGCGGAGGCCGCCCACGCTGTTGATGACACTGGTGTTAACGTCGGGGTCGGGGTCGCGGCCGAAGGCGGTGACGTAGGCGAGGTAGTCCGTGCCGTCGATCAGGCCGGCGTTGAAGAGAGCGGAGGTGTTGTCGAGCAGACCGACGCGTTCAATGGGCTTGAGGGCCGCGGCCTTGCCGGCAAGGCGGGCGTTGAGCTCGGGCGAGAGGTTCCAGCGGTAATAGCCGGCCTCGTCGGCGTTGGGATGGATCCAGTCGGCCGTGGCGAGGCCGGGCAGGTCGGCGACCTGGGTGGTTTCCTTGAGCAACACGCGTTCGCGATGCACCTCGCCGCCCTTGCCCCAGCTCAGCACGACAGGGATCTGCCACTGGCCCGGCAGCTGCGGGTCGCCGAGGTTGTGGAAGCGGCGCTGGGAGAGGCGGAGCTTGCCATCGGATTCGAGAGCGAGGGAGACGAGCGGCACGCCGGGTTTGTTGATGAAGGCGGACAGCATGCTGGTGATGTTGTCGCCGGAGTTGGCGCTGAATGCGGCCCAGAGGTCGTCGGAGGTGGTGTTGCCCCAGCTGTGCTTGAGGAAATAGGTGCGCATCGTGGCGCGGAACTTGGCGGGCCCGATCCAGTTCTCCACCATGTTGAGGATGCCCTTGCCCTTGCTGTAGGTGAGCTCGTCGACGAGCTGGGCGAGGTCGGAGTCGGCCGTGACCTTCCGGCGAATCGCGGTGATGGAAGGGAGGGCGTCGCTGCGCATGGCGCCCTTGATCTCGCGGCTTTCCGTGAGCTGGATGCGAAACGCCGGGAACTGGTGCTCGACGATGCGGGCGCACATCCAGTCGGCGAAGGATTCGTTGAGCCAGAGGTCGTCCCACCAAGCCATGGTGACGAGGTCGCCGAACCACATGTGGGACATCTCATGGGCCATGACGCTGGCGAGGCGGCGGCGCTGGCTGAAGGAGGGCTTCTCCGGATCCATCAGCAGGAGCCGGTCGGTGTAGGTGATGAAGCCGGCGTTCTCCATCGCGCCGTAGACGTATTCCGGCACGGCGATCTGGTCGAGTTTCGCGTAGGGATAGGGAATGCCGAAATATTCCTCGAGGCGGGAGAGCAGCGGCGGGGCGAGGCGGGCGGCCTCGGCGCCGAGGGCGGCCTGCCCCTTGGGCGTGACAATGCGGCCGGGCACGGACAGGCCGGGGACCGGCACATATTCAAACGGCCCGACGGCGAGGGCGACGAGATAGCTGGGCATCGGTGCAGTGCGCCCGAAGGCGATGGTCTTGGCCTCGCCCTGGCGCGTCTCAATGGCGACCGGGGCGTTGGAGACGACCTCAAGCGCGGCGGGCAGCGTGATGGTCAGCACCCAGTTGATCTTGAAGGAGGGTTCGTCCCAGCAGGGAAAGCACTTGCGAGCGTGCTTATCCTCGAACTGGGAGAAGAGGTAAGTGTCGCCGCGGCTGACGGTCTTGTAGAGGCCGAGGCCGTCGTGGTGATATTTGGCCGTGAAATCGATCGTAAGCTTGTAGTTGCCGAGGCCGAGCGAGGCGGGCGCGGTGAGGGTGACGAGGTTGTGCGTGGCGTCGGTCACGATGGCGGTGAGAGTCGTAACCTCGCCGTCGGCGGAAGTCAGCGTGGCCGTCGTGAACACCGGACCCTCGGCGTGCAGTCGGAAACTGCTGAAGGGCACCTGGGCGAACAGGTCGATGACCGCGCGGCCGGTGAAATCGTCCTTGGCCGGGTCGAGGTTCAGCTCGACGCTCTGGGCGACGGGCACGACCTCGTGCGTGAGGCGCAGCGGATCAACGGCGAAGAGGGCGTTGGCGGCATCATCGGCCTGGGTTGCGACACTGGCAACAAAGAGGCTCAGCAGGGAGGCGAGCCGGCGGAACGGATTACGCATTTGTTTATGACACAGCATCGAAGCCAAGTGACAAGGAACAAGTGGCAAGGAACAAGGGGGCAGGGTGCCGGATATGTGGGAGGGGCTTTACGCCCCGACACGATCGCAACCAGACAGTCGGAGTCGGGGCGAAAAGCCCCTCCCATATTCCCGAAAATATGCGCGAAAGAAAAA
>JAYUBB010000080.1:0-20641 GCA_043741015.1 Opitutaceae bacterium | reverse complement strand
TGGCGTCCGCCCCGAGAAAACCGCCACCGCCACGGCGGCCACCACCTTCGCCACCGGAGGCGGCCCCGTCGCGCTGGCGGCGCTCGCCACGGCCTTCGGTTGGAGTCGCGGTACTGGTACTGGCGCTGGCGGCCGGCTTGTTGCTCGCTGCGGCAAGCCCAGGGCCAGTCGTGCCCGGCGAAGCCGCGGCGGTGTCGGGCAGGCGCACCCGGAGTGCGGAGTTGGGAATACGAATGGCGTTGTCGCGGCTGGCGACGATGATGGAGACATTGGCCGTCATGCCCGGGCGCAGCTTGAGGTCCCGGTTGTCCACGGCGATGATGGTCTCATAAGAAACGACGTTCTGGGTGGTCTTGGGGGCGTTGCGGACCTGGGTGACCTGACCGGTGAAGGCGCGGCCGGGAAAGGCATCCACGGTAAAGGTGACCGGCTGGGCGTTTTCCACGGAGCCGACATCGGCCTCGGCGACGGCGGCGGTGATCTGCATGTTGGCCAGGTCGTTGGCGATGGTGAAGAGTGTGGGGGCGTTGAGACTGGCGGCGACAGTCTTGCCTTCCTCGGTCTGCTTCGAAATCACGATGCCGTCGATGGGGGAGCGGATGGTGCAGCGGGCGAGATCGACGTTGGCGTTCTCCACAGCGGCCTCACGGGTGAGCAGGGCGGCGTGGGACTGGGCGAGCTGCGCCTCGGCCTGATCAAGGTCTTGCTGGGTGACGAGTGACTTGGCGAAAAGCTCGCGGGTGCGCTGGGTATTGAGTTCCTGAAGACGGTCGCTGGCTTTCACCGAGGCGTGGTCGGCCTCGGCCTGGCGGAGTTTCTGTTTATAGGTGGCGGGGTCGATCTCGGCGAGAACCTGATCCTTCTTCACCACGGTGTTGAAATCAGCATGGAGCTTGATGATGAGGCCGGAAATCTGGCTGCCGACATCGACGGAAAGCACGGCGTCGAGCTGGCCGGTGGCGGTGACCACCTGGCGGACGTTGCCGCGGGCGACGACAGCGGTGTTGAAAGCCGGGGGGCGCTCGGCGGTGTGGGAACGCTGGTAGAAATAATAGCTCCCGGCAGCAGCGGCGAGCAGGACAGTGACAAGGGCGGTCGTGAACAGGCGGGAAGAGGCCATGGGTGATGAGTTACTTAATGGTCAACAGCGATTCGGCAACAAATTCGACTGGCTGAATTGTCATGAATTTCCGATGAAACGAGGCAGGTCGCTCACCAGACGCCACACCGACGGGGCAGGTTACCCTTCACGTTTACGAACCGACACTGCGACTAGCCTGCATGGCTTTGATGGACTGAGCCCCGGGAAAAATTTCCGGTCGGTATTCTTCCTGCCGGGGCCTGCCGTCTGAGGCGTCGGGCTCAGAAATTCCGGGTGTAGCGGCCGCCGCGCTCGTCCTCGAACGTCAGGGAACTGGAGGTGATGCCGATGAGCTTGAGGCCCATCTCGTGCTCGACGGTGTCACCGATGCGGTAGACGCGGTCGTTCATCAGCACCTTGCTGTCGGTGGCCGAGGCGCGGATACCGGCGACATGGAGGGCTTCGATGAAATTCATGGCGCGAGGCTCGAGCTTGACAGGCGCCGCGGCGGGTTTAACCGGTTCGGGCTTGGGTGGCACCGGTGTGGCGGCGGTGGCCACCGGCTTGGGTGCCTCTGCCTTGGGTGCCGGGGCCTCGATTTTGGGTGGGGCCACGGGCTGGGGAGGAAGCACGACTGGCACGACGAAACTGTTGGCGGTCGAAGCTGAAGCGGCGGGCTCGGTCGCATTTGAGACAGCCGACTGGGCGATGATGGCTGGTTGCTGGCCGGCTGGCGTGGGGGATTTTTTCCGCAGGAGAACCGCTCCGCCGATGATCACGATGGCCAGGAGGGCGACGCCGGCCCCGAGGCGGATGAGCAGGGTGTAGAAACCGGCGGGCTTGGTCCGTTTGGCGATGCGCACCGCCGACTCACCGCCGATCGAGGGCAGTGAGGCCAGCGGAGGCGTTTCGCCGGTCCGCTGCTTCTGGGCCTTGCGCAGTGCGTCGTTGATGAGGCTCATGATCAGTCCGTCAGGCGTTCGAGGTCGCGCGTGGCGCGGCGGGCATCCCAATAGTTGACCTCGTCGGATTCGCGAATGAAGGCCGAGAGGAGGGACTTGTCGCAAAGATTGTTGATGACGCGCGGGATTCCGCGGCTGGCCTTGAAGATCTGGCGCAGGGCCCAAGGGGTGAAATGCGGGCGGCCCATGCTGCCGGAGACCGTGAGCCGATGATGGATGTAGCGGTCCATTTCGCCACGGTCGAAAGGCCGCAGTTCATAATGCACGAGGATGCGCTGGCGGAGCTGCCGCAGTTCCTCGGCGGCGAGGCGGTCCTTGAGTTCGGTCTGGCCCATGAGGACGATCTGCAGGAGCTTCTGCTTGTCGGTTTCGAGATTGGAGAGCAGGCGCACCTGCTCGAAGACCTCAAAGGAGAGGTTTTGCGCCTCGTCGATGATCAGCACGATCTCCCGGCCCTTGGCGATGCGGTCGAGCAGCACCTGGTTCATCTGGGCGACGAGGTCGTTCTTGCTGCGCGCGAGATTGGGTTCGCCGAGCTCGGTGAGGATGGCCTTGAGCATCTGGGTCTCGGTAACACGCGGGTTGAGGACGAGAGCGGTGTCGTAGTGCTGGGGATCGAGTTCCCCGAGGAACTTGCGGCAGAGCGTGGTCTTGCCGCAGCCGACCTCGCCAATGAGCACGATGAAGCCCTTTTTTTCGTGGACGCCGTATTTGAGGTGCTGCAAAGCCTCCTGGTGCGTGGCGCTGAGGTAGAGAAACTTCGGGTCGGGAGTGATGTGAAACGGCATCTCCGCGAATCCGTAGTAGCTTTGATACATCGTCCAGCAAGTATTTGAGCCGCACGGGAAAAAGCACGCCAAAAGAGCGTCACCGGGCTTTGAAAAACATTGCCTGAATCCCCGGCGGCACCTTTAGCTGAATCCCTTTCTCCCAGTGAACTACAGCAAGCTGAGCCAAGGATTCTTTGCGGTGCTGTTCACGGCCATCACGCTGTGGGCGCTGGCTTTTTTTGTGCAGATGCACCGCGATCTCAAGGCGCTGCGGGCGCAGCAAGCCACCAACCAACGCCAGCTGGCCGAGGCCGAGGCCCGGTTGCACCAGCAGGAGAAATATCTCGACCGGCTTCGCCACGACCCGGTGCTGGTCGAGCAGCTCATCCGGCAGAAACTCGGCTATGCCAGGGGCGAGGAATTTGTTTTCCGTTTCGAAGAGGATAAAAAATGAACCACGATCAATCAATTGCGAACTACCGGGTCGCCGGGCAGGGTCAGGTATTCGCCCATTGGGCCGTGCTCTCCGCGCCGGAGCGCGCCGAGCTGGCCGCCCAGGCCACGGAGATTGACCTCGCCGAGATCGAGCGGCTGAACCGCGCCCTGGTCTTCAAGACCAGTGGCGGTGGGGCCAATCTCGACGGGCTGGCTCCGGCTCCCTGCACCCGGCTGCCGGCCAGCGGTGGCGACCCGGCGGAATGGGCGAAGGCGAAGGGCGCGGGGGAGACCGCCTTGCGGGCCGGCCGGGTGGCGGCGTTCACCGTGGCGGGCGGACAGGGGACACGGCTGGGCTACGACGGACCCAAGGGGACCTTTGCGGTCACACCGCTCAAACAGAAAACACTTTTTCAGGTCTTTGCCGAAAAAATCAAGGCGGCGGGCCTGCGGTATGGCCGGCCCCTGCATTGGTTCATCATGACCAGCCACGCGAACCACGCACAGACGGAGGAATTTTTCGTGAGACACCGCTGGTTCGGCCTGGACCAGAGTCGCGTGCATTTCTTCCGCCAAGGCCGCATGCCGGCCGTGAACTACGAGGGGAAAATCATGCTGGAGTCCAGGGGTTCGCTGGCCCTCAGCCCCGACGGTCACGGTGGATCGCTTCGTGCCTTGCACCGCAGTGGTGCCCTCGACCTGATGAAGGCGGAGGGGGTGGACACCCTGAGTTATTTTCAAGTGGATAACCCCCTGGTGCGCTGCATCGACGCCGCGTTCATCGGATTTCATCTCGGTGCCGGCTCGGAGATGTCGAGCAAGATGGTGCTGAAAGCCTACCCAGAGGAGAAAGTGGGGCATTTCTGCCTGCAGGATGGGAAGATCGTGGTTGTCGAATACAGCGACATGCCCATCTCCATGCAGCGGGAGACCAAGGCCGATGGCTCGCTCCGGTATGATGCAGGCAGCATTGCGATTCATATCATCGATCGCGAGTTCGCCCGGCGGATGGCCACGGGCGGGGACGGCGTCTCGCTGCCGTTCCACCGGGCTGAGAAAAAAATCACGACCGTCGACCCTGCCGGTACCGCCGTAAAACCCACCAGGGCCAATGGGGTTAAGTTCGAGATGTTCGTCTTTGATGCGCTGCCGTTCGCCCGCAATTCCGTGGTGATCGAAACGGCCCGGGCCGACGACTTCAGCCCGGTGAAGAACGCCGAGGGGGTCGATTCACCGAAAACCTGCCGTGAGGACCAGATGCGGCAGTTCGCCCGCTGGCTCAAGGGCGCGGGGGCGGCCGTGGAGACCGATGCCACCGGTCTGCCGAAAGTCGCGGTGGAAATTTCACCGCTCTTCGGCTACGATGCGGAGACATTCACCGAGCGCTGGCAATCATTCTCACCCCGGCCGGTCGTGACGGACGGTCTTTATCTCGAATAATCCATGAGTCTCACCGAAAAAATCACCTTGGCGAAAAAAGACGGCAAACTGTTGCCCAGTGCCGCCGAAAATCTAACCGCCTGGTTGCAGGCCGGTCTGCCGGCTTGGGCGCAGCAGAGTCTCGCCGAACTGGTGGAGCGCGGGGAATGGAGCGAACTCAACGACCGCTTCTACCGTTATTTGGAATTCGGCACCGGCGGCATGCGCGGTCGCACCATCGGCGTGAAGGCCGCCGCGGCGGAGACCGGCACGATCAACGCACAGGGCTCGCCCGAGCATGCCAACGTCGGCAGCAACCTGCTCAACGACTTCACCTTGGTGCGGGCCATCATCGGCCTGCACCGCTACGTGGCCGGCTATCTCGCCGCGCAGAAGAGCGGGGCAAAACCGAAAATTGTCATCGCGCACGACGTGCGGCACTTCTCCCGGCATTTCTGCGAACTCGCGGCCGCGACGTGGGTGCGGTTGGGCGGCGAGGCCTTGATCTTCAACGGTCCGCGCTCGACGCCTCAGCTCAGTTTTTCGGTGCGGCATTTCCAGGCGCACACCGGCGTGGTCATCACGGCCAGCCACAATCCGCCGCACGACAATGGTTTCAAGGCCTACTTCGTTGACGGCGCGCAGGTGACGCCACCCCACGACAAGGGCATCATCGCCGAGGTGGACAAGGTCGCGCTTGCTGAGGTGAAGCAACATCTGGTGAAGAGTTCCGCCGGGGTCACAATACTGGGCGGCAAAGCGGACGACGACTATCTCGCGGTGGCAGCGCAGGCGGTGATCGACACGGACCTGCTGCAGAAATCCAACCTGAAGGTAGTCTACACCAGCATTCACGGCGTTGGTGGCGTCTCGACTGTGCCCGGACTGCTCCATGCGGGGGTGCAGGTGACCGAAGTGCCGTCGCAAGCGGCATTCGACGCGCGGTTTCCGACCGTAAAATCCCCCAACCCGGAGAACGCCGAGGCGCTGGCACTGGGCGTGGCCCTCGCGGAGAAGGATGGACTTGACGTCGTGATGGCCACCGATCCGGACAGCGACCGCATGGGCGTCGCCGTGCGCAACCGGACGGGGAAAATGGAATTGCTCACCGGCAACCAGGTCGGCGCCTTGCTGGCCGACTACCGGATCGCCAAGTACAAGGAGCTCGGCTGGATTCCCCGGAACGGCACGCAGAGCGCCTGTCTGATCAAGACCTACGTCACGTCACCGTTGCAGGATGCCATTGGCCGCGGACACGGCGTGAAAGTGATCAATACCCTTACCGGCTTCAAATGGATCGCCGCCAAGATGCGCGGCTATGAGGAGAAACTGGCGTCAGCGATGGGCCCGGGTTTCAACTACGACGCCACGCCCTTCCGTGAGCGGGCCGCACTCTTGCAGCAGCACAGTTGTTTCTACCTTTTTGGCAGCGAGGAGAGCTACGGCTACCTGCCCAACGACTCGGTGCGGGACAAGGACGGCAACGCGGCCTGCCTCATGTTTGCCGAGCTGTGCGCGTGGGTGAAGTCGCGCGCCCTCACCGTGCCGGAGTATCTCGACGAGATCTATCTGCGCTACGGCTTCTTTTTCGAGGGCGTGATCAACATCTATTTCGAGGGCGCGACCGGCGCAGCCAAGATCAAGCGCATCCTGGACACCTATCGCACGAGCCCGCCGGCCGCTTTTGGCGCAACGAAGGTCACACGCTTCCAGGACTTCGGCCGGGAGAAATTCCACGATGCCGACGGCGAGCTCATCCCCACGCAGGATCTCTACATCGTCACGCTGGCCAACGGCTACTCATTCGCGGCCCGGGGCAGCGGCACCGAGCCCAAGATGAAGTTCTATCTTTTCGCCTCGGAGCCGGTGAAATCCGCCGCTGATTTGCCAGCCGCCAAGCAGAAGACCAAGGCCACGCTCGACGCCCTCAAGGCGTTGATCGAGGCCGATGCGCGGCAGCGGGCCGAAGGATAGGCGGCTTACTTTAGCGTCGAGTCAGCGGGCTGGTCCGGCTCGGCCTTCGGGGCGGTGAGACGGTCGCCTTCGCCGAGCACCTTGAATTCGCCGAAGTTCACTTTACCGCCGAAATAGTCGGTGGCGTTGAGCGTGACAGGTTTGGCGGTCTCGCGGCCGAAATTGACCGCCGCAGCGCTGATCAGAAGCGGCATCGCATCGTCGAGACCGAGGCCCGTAGCGGGGCAGGCGAAGCGCGTTTCCCACAGCTTGGTGGTCTTGAGGGCGGTTTCCGAGTTCAGGGTGTAGGAGCGCACGACGCCCATGAAGAGGTTGCTCTCGGCGATGTCCCAGACTTTGCCGGCGATACCCATGCGGATGAGTCCACGAAGCAGCACGTTGGGACTCACGAAGCCGCCGTATTGGACCTGCTCCCACATGAGGTTGACCTTGTCGCCGCCGAGGAAGCCGAGCGCGGGGCGGGCCTCGCCGCCCTGCAGCATGCCCCAACCAAAAACAAAGAGCTGCTCGGGTGGATGCTGGTCGTCGGCCACGAGATAACCCTGGGCTTTCATGGCCGCCATCATCCATTTGATCACGGCCATTTTTGGCGGGATGGATTCCCCCGCCCAGGAACGGCCAAAATCGGTCTCACCGACGTAAATCATCTTGTAGCGTATCGGTCTGGCCGGAGTGGCCGGGACGTAGGCCTTGCCTTCCTCCGTGACGTCGGTGACAGTGATGACATCGACGTCCTTGTGCAGAAATCTTTCAAGGATACTGGCACGGACAGTGAGCGGACCAGCGAGTAGTAGGAGCGTTGCGCCGAGCGAAACGAGACCGCAGCGGACCTGAAAGAGGGAAGACATGTGTCGGTCAGTGAACCAACTCTTTGCCCAAAGGCAAAGCCGCTTTAGTCCCATTCGGACTCACGTTCCGGAGCGAAGCATCACGCAGTTCCGGTACCAACGGCCCGGATTAATTGGACGGACGGATCAAGGGTCGGACGAGAGGTCTTCGTCCTGAATGATAGCGGCGAAGATGCTGCCGACCGACTGACGGAGCGCCTTGGGGTAGAGAAACAGGGTGATAATCCGGCGCGTGAGATACCCCGGGTGGCCCTTGGTGCCGAGGAGCGGCGCGAGACGGTTCCACTCGGCAATGCGGCCGGGATTCACACCCGGCTGTTGGAGAAACCATTCGGCGACGGCGGCATCGTCAGGCCGGGCGCGGATGGCGGCGAGCATCTGGCCCTTGCGCAGGCCGAAGTGACGGAAGAAATAACCGTCCACGCCCACCCGGCTGCCGAGGGCGAGGCGGTAGGCGAAAGTCAGGTCCCCGCGGAGAAAAACGCGGGTCTTGGCGACGTGCCGGGCGAGCCAGCAGCAGCCGGCGAGTCGGGCGAGGGGATGAGGGAGTTGCATGGGGGAAGTGTGGCAGCGGAGTTGCTGGGTTCGGTATCCGCGCAACGATTTCTAGATCATCACGAGAATTGAGGAAGCCCCAAAGGCGTGCGAGCTGGACAAATCCCGGGCTGAAGAGGAGGAAGATACCCATGACAGGCGCGAACGCTCCGGAACTTCTGGGCATCAGGCTGGTCGGCTTGTGGATCTATCCCGTCAAATCATGCGCGGGTGTGGCCGTGACGAGCGTGGAGCTGGACGCCCAGGGCGGATTGAAAGGCGACCGGGAGTGGGTCGTGGTCAACGCGAACGGCGAAATGCAATGGCAGGGTGGAATCCCCCGCATGGCGCTGGTGCAGGCCGTGGCGAACGCGGACTACCTCAACCTGCAGGCACCGGGCGTTTCGACACTCACCATGGATCGGGCGGTGGCAGGCGAGGCCTGTGACGTGAAGATCTGGAACGAAAGCACGCGAGGCTTTGACACCTTCCCGGGGCAGGATGTAGGTCGCGCAGCCCAGGCGTGGTTCAGTGACTTCTTGGGGCAGTCTTTGCGACTCGTGCGGCTCAGTGCCGAGGCATTGCAGCGTCGGACACTGAATTCGGTTCATCTGCTCACGGTGCCTTCGTTGCACCTGCTGAACGAACGTCTTAAGGAGCAGGGTCACGCGCCCGCGGAGTTGGAGCGCTTTCGGCCCAATCTGTTGATCGACAGTCCGGCGGGGGTGCTGGCACCGTTCGCCGAGGAGAATTTCGCCAGCGTGTCATGGCCCGGCGCGATCGGGGCGCCGCGACTGCAACTGGCGGACTCTTGTGTCCGTTGTGTGATGCTGAACATCGACCTGCGCGACGCCAGCGTGGGCAAGGAACCCTTGGCGACCGTCGCCCGGATGAGCCGCGAACGGCGACCGGATGGCCCGGTGTGCTTTGGCGTGTATGGCCGGGGCCAAAACGGCGGAGTGCTGACGCGAGGAGACCTCGGTTGGGCCGAAATCCGGCACTGATTCCAAGGGTACGTTTTCAAATACGAGTCAAGGTTTGGTCCGCTGCTGGAATGTGGGAGGGGCTTTAAGCCCCGACATCTGGCGACGCTGATGTCCCGTCGGGGCGTAAAGCCCCTCCCACATTTGAAGACGTGCCCTAGCTTTGGGCCTCGCTCAAAGGTTCAGGACAAAAAGCCGGCTGGGCTCGGTATAGCCGGGCAGGGCGACCATCCGGTCGAATTTAAACCCGAGCTTTTCCAGCAGGCTGATCGAGGCGGGATTTTCCTGGGCGGTCACGGCCTGGAGGGTGCCGAGCTTGAGCACGTTCCGCGCATGGGCCAACACGGCGGAGGCGGATTCCCAAGCGTAGCCGCGGCCGTGGAAGCGGGCGAGGACGGCGTAGCCGAGGTCGGTATGATCCATTCCCTCGCGCTTCAGCAGGCCGCACATACCGATGGAGGTGTGGCCGTCTTTCAATACGACCAGCCAGAGACCGAAGCCGTGCTTCGCGTAGCTGGCCAGCGGGCCGATTGAGAGATTCTTCCGGGCGTCGGTGAGCGAACGCGCACGCCCTTGTCGCCGATGTATTGGAGATACGCCGGCTCGTTCAGCAGCTCGAAGACGAACGCGTCATCCTCAAACGTCAGCTCGCGGAGGATGAGACGGTCGGTTTCGAGGATTATCATTGGGCAGGGCGCCGGAGTGGCCTTGGCTCGTCGGGACGACTCGCCCTACCAGCTTACACCAGCAGCAACGCCGGTTTCTCGAGGAGATCCTTGAGGGCACCCAGGAACTGGGCGCCGACGGCGCCGTCGAAGACGCGGTGGTCGCAGCTCAGCGTCATCGTCAGAGTCTGGCCAGCGACGATCGCGCCGTTCTTCACGACGGCCTTGGCGACGGTGGTGCCGACGGCGAGGATGGCGGCGTTGGGCGGGTTGATGATGGCGGTGAACTTCGGGATGCCCATCATGCCGAGATTGGAGACGCAGAAGGTGCCACCGGTGTAGTCATTCGGCGCGAGCTTCTTGTCCTTGGCCTTCTTGCCGAGGGCCTTCACCTCGGTGCTGATCTGGAAGATGCTCTTGAGGTGCGCGTCGCGGACGACCGGGGTGATGAGGCCGTCCTCGAGCGCCACGGCGAAGGCGACGTGCGCCGCGCCATGGTGGCGGATGTGCGCGCCTTCCCAGGAACAGTTGACAGCCGGCACGCGGCGGAGCGCCTCGGCGCTGGCCTTGAGGACGAAGTCATTGACGGAAAGCTTCACGCCTTCTTTCTCCAGGCCGGTGTTGAGCTGGGCGCGAACGGCCAGCAGCGGCTCGGCGTCGATCTCGATGTCGAGGTAGACGTAGGGAATCGTGGTCGTGGACTCGACCATGCGCTTGGCAATGACGCCGCGCATCGTGGACACGGGAGCCAGGCGCTCTTCCTGGATCGGACCCTTGGCGGAGATGGCACCGCCGGTGAACGCAGCGCCGGGCTTGGCGGCAGCCGGAGCGGCAGCGGACTTGAGCAGTGCAGGATTCGCCGCGGCGGCTAGGACGTCGACCTTGACGATGCGGCCGTGCGGGCCCGTGCCGGTGAGGCGCGAGGAGTCGATGCTCTGCTGGGAGGCGATCTTTTTGGCCAGGGGGGAAATTTTGAGGCGCTCGTCTGAAGATGGCGGAACGCTGAGCGCCGAAGGCTGAGTGCTGGCTGCCACCGGGGCGGGTGCAACAACTAGAGTCGGCGCGGGCGCTGGAGCTACCGGCGCAGGTGCAGGAGCTGGTTTGGGTTCTTCCTTCTTACTTTCTCCTTCAGACTTTGGCGCCGGCGCAGCCGGTGCCGCCGGGGCGGCTTCACCGACCTTGCCCACGGCGCAGAGCGCGGCGCCGATGGCGACCTGCGAACCGGCGGGGGCGTAGATCTTGAGGAGAGTGCCGGCGAAGAAGGACTCGAGCTCCATTGTCGCCTTGTCGGTCTCGATCTCGGCGAGCATGTCGCCGGACTTCACGGCGTCGCCTTCCTTGCGGAGCCACTTGACCAGCGTGCCCACCGTCATGGTGTCGCTGAGTTTGGGCATATCGATGATGTCGGCCATGGGGAGAAGAAGTAGTGAGCAGCGAGTAGCGGGTAGTGAGTAGTTCGCTGCGAGGGTTATTGAGTGCGTTGGTGTTGGCTGGGAGCCGAAAGTGAGGTGGTGGGTGGTCGGGTTCGTGATGCTCGCTACTCGCTACCCACTACTCGCTACTATTTAAGCACGTTGAGGGCGGCCTGGTAGATGCTATCGACCGTCGGGAGTTGAAGCTTTTCGACGGCGGGCGAATAGATCGCGGGGGCGTCGATGGAATTGACACGCATGACCGGGGCGTCGAGGTAGTCGAAGGCCTTTTCCTGGATAAGGCAGGCCACCATGGCGCCGACGGAACAGAAGGGCTTGGCTTCCTCGATGTAGAGGACGCGGCTGGTCTTCTTCACGGAGTTGAGGATGGTCTCCTCGTCGAGCGGACGGATGGAGCGGAGGTCAATGACCTCGGCGTTGATATTGTGCTTCTCCTTGAGGAGGTCGGCGGACTTGAGGGCCATCTGGATGGCGCGGCCATGACCGATGAGGGAGATGTCCTTGCCCTCGCGCATGACCTTGGCCGAACCGAGCGGGACCAGATGCTCGCCGTCCGGTACTTCACCGGTCTCGCCGTAGAGCAGCGTGTTCTCGAGGAACATGACGGGGTCATTGTCGCGAATGGCGGATTTGAGCAGGCCCTTGGCGTCGGCCGGAGTGGAAGGAACGACGACCTTGATGCCAGGGTGGTAGGCGGCGATGGACTCGGGCGTGTGCGAGTGGGTGGCGCCCACGTTGGTGCCGCCATTGGCGGGGCCGCGGATGACAATCGGGCAGTTGATCAGGCCGCCGGACATATAGCGGACGTTGGCGGCGTTGTTGAAGATCTGATCGAAGGCGACGGAATAGAAGCTGAAGAACATCAGTTCCATGACCGGGCGCAGGCCGAGCATCGAGGCGCCGAGGCCCACGCCGATGAAGCCGGCCTCACTGATCGGCGTGTCGACGATGCGCTTCGGGCCGTATTTGGCGAGGAGGCCTTCGGTGATCTTGTAGGCGCCGTTGAACTGGGCGACTTCCTCGCCCATGATGACGACGTTGGGATCGCGGTCGAGTTCCTCGGCCATGGCGTGCCGGAGGGCTTCGCGGTAGGTGATGACGGGCATGTGCGGAAAAATTGGGTCTGGGATTTAGGGTCTTGAGTCTGGGATCCAGTGTCAGGCGCGCTTAATTAAAGAAGAGCGTGCCTTGCGATTTACGGTCGGCGGGGTTGTCAGCCTCCCAATAGACGTCCTTCTGGAGATCATCGACGGTCGGGTAAGGACTGGCTTCGGCGAATTGGGCTGAGGTCTCGGCCTCGGCGCGGGCGGACTCGTCAATCTTGGCGATGATTTCCTCGGTGAGCACTTTCTCGGCGAGGAGCGCATTCTGACAGAACAAGAGGGGATCTTTGGTCGCTTTGTATTCCTCGATCTCCGTTTTGTCGCGGTAGGTGGTGTCGGGATCGGCGACGGAGTGGCCGCGATAACGGTAGGTGCGGATCTCGAGGATACTGGGGAGGTGCTTGTCGCGGGCGAGCTTGAGGGCCTTGTCCACCTTGTCGCGGACTTCGAGCACGTCGTAGCCGTTCTCGATGATGTCCCAATTCATCCCGTAGCCCTCGGCGCGTTGCGCGAGGCTCGGGCCGGCGGAGGAGCGCTCCTGGGAGGTGCCCATCGAGTAACCGTTGTTCTCAATAATGAATACGACCGGCAGCGACCAAAGGGCCGCGAGGTTGTAGGATTCGTGGACCGCGCCCTGATTGACCGCACCGTCGCCCATGAACGTCAGACAAGCGCCTTTGCGCCCCAGATATTTCAGCCCGTAGGCGAGGCCGGCGCCGAGCGGCACCTGCCCACCGACGATACCGTGGCCACCCCAGAAATTGCGGGAAGGATCGAAGTAGTGCATCGAGCCGCCCTTGCCCTTGGAGCAGCCGGTGTATTTGCCGTAGTTTTCGGCCATCATCTCGTTCATGCCCATGCCGACTGCGAGGCCATGGCCGTGGTCGCGGTAGGCGGTGATGATATGGTCGTCGTCGCCCATCACGGAGACGCAGCCGATTGCGACGGATTCCTGGCCGATGTAGAGATGGAGAAAGCCACCGATCTTGCCTTGCTGGTAACTCCGCAGACAACGCTCCTCGAACCGCCGTATGCGCACCATGTCGCGGTAAAGCGCGATCAATTCGTCGTGGCCGAGCCGGGCATTGATGTGGGCGGTGCGGGCGTTGTAGCCGGCATCGTCAGTTTTTTTTGGCGAAGGTGATTTCTTGCTCACAGGGAATGTTTCAAGTTCAAAGTAATATCGAGGCGAAGGATTCCCTCTTTCAGGGAAAATCGAGCGATGACAAGCGAAAGATTTGGCAGTCGCTGATTTGCCCGTCGTCGCGTCAGGGCGCCGGGGTGATTTGCTCGATGGTAATCTTGATGGGTGAGACCGAGCAATCGGCCCGTAACGACACAAATCCGTCGCGATAACGGTCGAAAATCGGCCACAATGCGGCCTGATCGGTTTCCGGGATGGCGAGGGACCTGATCGCCTCGCGCGACCAAAAGGCAAACCGGCCCTCCGCGATGTCGGGCGGGAGCCGGTCGATAGGTCTTTTGCAGCGGAAAAGAAACATCAGCCAGTGGGTATCACCCTGATAGGCTTTCTCGGCGATCATGGCAAACAGGTACATGTCCTCCTCGTGCACGGCCAAACCGGTTTCCTCCGCGGTCTCGCGCACCGCGCATTGGAGTGGCGACTCGCCGGTCGCCATCTCGAGCTTGCCGCCGATGGGCGTCCACACGCCGAGGTTGGGCTGCTTGGCGCGCAGCATCAGGAGCTGCTCGCCGGCGTGATTTTCGATGAAGACGAGGACGCTGATCTTGTAGGGCAGGGTGGATGTCATCGGTTGCGCAGGAGCGTGGACTTAGATGAAAGACCGGCAAACAAATCTTATGGAGTGCAATCTGCTTTGACCGACCGGCCCGGTTGGGGCAGACAGGCAGCATGCGAAAGTGGACCGCAGGTCTGTTACTATTGGTCATGCCGGCTCCGCTGGTCTTGTCGGCTCCGCCCATGAAGTGGGAGAGCCTGATGCTGATGAAGGCGGAAGCCGAGAAGGGCAATCCGGACGCGCAATTCCTCATCGGTCTCCAATACAAAGTGGGTGACGGCATCGACAAGGATCCGGTTGAGGCGGCCAGGTGGTTGCGCAAAGCCGCCGAGGCCGGACATGCGGAGGCGCAGAACGCCCTCGGTGCACTGTATGCGTCGAACCCGGACGTCCTGGCCGATCCCGGCGAAGCCGCCAAATGGTTTCGCGCCTCTGCGGAGCAGGGAAACTCCGCGGCTCAACTCAATCTCGGCACTCTTTACGCCAAGGGTGAGGGTGTGAGCCCGGACTTGGCCGAGGCGCTTGGCTGGTATCTCAAAGCCGCCGCCGCCGGACAAGTGGGCGCCATGAAGGCGCTCGGGGAGATTTATGCCCGGGGACAGGGCGTCCCCAAGGATTCACTGCAGGCGTTGAAATGGTATCGCAAGGCCGCCGCATTGGGGGATGTGGAGGCGATATTCATTCTCGGGCACGTCGAAGCCGTTACCCAGGCCGTGACCCACGATCCCGAGCGCAGCGCGCCCGCGTGGAAGGCCGAGGCGGAGAAAGGCGACCTGGGTGCCGGCATGGCCTTCGATTTGCTCGCGACCAAGTCACGGGACATGGACGAGGATCCGGCTGAGACTGTTCGCTGGAGTTTGCTTCTGTCCGGCCTGAGAGGAGCGGACGCGTATCTGGTCCGGGGCTACATGCTGGAAAACGGGATCGTCGTGAATCGCGACCTCGCCGCCGCCGCCGCCAGCTACCGCATGGCAGCGGGGCAGGGCGATGCGCGTGCGCAAGTCCGGCTCGGATTGATGTATGCGGAGGGCCGGGGCGTGGCCAAGGATCTCGTTGAATCCTGCGTGTGGCTGAGTCAGGCCGCGACCAATGGTTCCACCGAGGCCCCGGACGAGCTCGCCAAAATCAAGGCAACCCTGACACCGGAACAGACCGAGGCTGCCGCCAAACTGGTGCACGAACGTTTGGGGTTAAACGGGAAAAAATAGCGAAGCTGGCGGATGAAGATTTTGCGTGACCTTTGGATAAAGTCGGGTAGCTAATCCGTTCTACGGGCCGCCTTCATTGTGCTGCCCGTTTTTTCATCTCCAGCCCGAACCATCATAGATTGCGGCGCGAACCGCATCGCTTTGGGTGTGTTCAAACTCGAAGACGGCCGGCTGCATTGCGTGCATTCAGCCGTGGAGCAATTTTCCGCCCGAGCCGCGGGCGAGGATCGCTGGTTGGGAAACACGGCCACTGCCCTGCGAACCCTGAATGGCGGGCGCAAGTGGGCCGGACCGGTGGTGCTCGTGCTGCCGGCTCATCTGACCCTGATCAAGCAGATCAGGACCCCGCGCGTGGAACCGGCGAAGCGCGAAAAAATCATCCGCTTTGCGGCGGAGCAGGCGATACCATACGCCCTGACCGAGGTGGTGTGGGACTACGTGTTTTCTGGCGAGCGGGAGGGCGAGGAGGAGGTCATGCTCGCTGCGGCCAAGGGTGATATTCTTGAGCAACTTTGCGCCGTCGCGATGGGGGCGGGGTTCACGCCGGGCCGGATTCTACCGTCATCGCTCGCCACCCTCGCCGGCTATCGGCTGACTCAACCGGTCCAATCGCAGCCTGCGCTGGCCCTGAATCTGGGCGGACGTTCGACCACATTGCTCCAAGTTGATGGCTCCCGCTTCGTGGCGCGCACGCTCGCACTCGGTGGCAGCGCCATCACTCAGCAGCTGGCCGAGAACCAGGATTGCGACACCGACGAGGCCGAGCGGATCAAGCTCTCCGAGCGCAGTGCGAGCTTGGTGGCCGACGCGAGGGAAACGCTGGCCAGCCGTCTTGCGCAGGAAATCAACCGCTCCGTCCTGCATTTTGGGCGGCAGAGCGGCATGGCGAACCCGGTTCGTGTTTACCTGACCGGGGGCGGTGCCCGGTTGGCTGGGCTCGCCGAGGTGCTGGCGGCCAAGTTGAAAATTCCGGTGGACCGTTTTGACGCACTTGGTGCGGTGGAGCTCAGTGCCGGATCCGTTTCGGTAAATATTGGCGCACACGCACTCGCTCTCACCGATCTGATCGGGGCGGCGGCGAGCGAGTTGCGACCAACCCAACCGACGGTGAATCTCCTGCCGTCCAGACTCCGAAAGCGCGAAAGCCTGCGCCGACGAGAGCCCTGGTTGCTCGCGGCGGCAGTGCTGGCGGTAACGGTGTTGGTGCCGCCGATCATGCATTACCGGCAGATGACCGCGACGGCACTGGGAAAGATCACCGCCATGGAGAAGGCGATGGCCCCGTTACGGGCCCGCGAGGCCCGCACCCGGGCAAACCTTGCGCAACTCGAGCTGCTTAAAGTCCAATTGGCCCAGCTCCAGTCGGTGCAGGACCGTCGGACCAGCTGGCTGCAATTTTTCACCGGCCTGCAGGATCGGTTGGTCAAAGTGGAGGATGTGTGGCTGGAGAAACTGCAGACCATCCCGCCGGCTGCGGGCGTCCCGATGAAATTGGCCATATCCGGTCGCATGCTCGACAAGACCAATCCCCTCACGAAGGTCAGCCCAGAGACCTTCTCTCGCGTGAAAACCCTGCTTGCCGGAATCACCGATCTGCCATCGGTGTCGGGCGTCGAGGGCGAACGCTTTGACAACAGCCAGCCGGGTATCCTCAAGTTCGATTTCGTTCTCGTGACCGATCCAGCACACCCGTTCTGACCGATGAACCGGCAACCACAAAGATATCTGCTCACCACGGTTGTGGCCCTGTGTCTCGTCTTCATCGTGGCCGAAGTGTGGTTGCTGCAGCGGTCGCGTCAGGCGGCCACCCGTGCGCTGACGGCCTTGAATCACAAGAAACAGGAACGCGACCGGCTGGCGCGTCAGTCGCCGGCGTTGAGTGTAGAAAACGAGGCCGCCATAGTTGCCGATGTGGCCACCGCCAGTCGGATGCTGGCGGAGTTGCACACGACGCTGCAAGACAAGGACGCGACCTTGTTTGTTTCGACGCCACCAGCCAACTCGATCGATGTGTATTTCGAACTCGCCAACTTTGTTGAAAAACTCCGCACCCGGGCCGCCCAGGCGCAGGTGCTGATCAAGCCGGATGAGCGTTTCGGCTTTGCCGCGCACGCCAATGAGGGACCGGGGGCAGAACAGATCGCCGCCGTCCACCGCCAGCGGCTCGCTACACAGTATCTCGTCGAGATACTGCTGGAGTCACGCCCCCTGGCCCTGGTCGCGGTGCGGCGCGAACGGCCAGGCGACGAAATTTCTGGTGCCCAATTGCTGAATCGAGCGGACGATTATTTCGCACTGGATCGCCAGTTGTCCCTGCGGCAGCCGGGGCTGGTGGAGACCGAGGCTTTTCGGCTGGAGTTTACAGGACAGACAGCGGCGTTGCGTGGTTTTCTGAACACCCTGGCGACTCTCCGTCAACTAATCGTGGTGCGCAGTGTCGAGGTGGAACCTGTTCCCAACGCTCTAGGTAAGGTTCCGCTGAGTACTGTGGATGAGCCGGTTCCTTTGGTGAAAGCGAGCGTCTCAAAGTTTTCCATCACTCTGGAGTTTGCCATGCTGCCCACGGCTCCGTGACCACCGTTCCATGATTCAACTCATCAAGAGTATATACGACAAGCTGGTGCTCGCTTTGGCGGTGGCCGCGGTCGGGCTGAGTGTGGGTTGGTGTTGGCGCCAACGGGCCAGCACCCGGCATTTGCTGAGCGAGCCGGCAACTCCGGTGCTGATCGGCCCGACCTATACCGTGACGGGATGGCGATTGGCAGAGGCGACTTTGTCAGCGTGGCCCAAGGCGCCATCACAATCCCAAGGCAGCGGCTGGCTCTACGAGGTCTTCACCCCACCAGTCATCTATTACAACACGGTCGCGCGGTCCTTTGCTGTTTCACCGCCGCACTTTCGCGCTGAGCCAGGCGGCGTAGTGTTCGGACTGGAATTGCTGGCGGTGAAGCTCGAGCCCTACCGGTTGCAGCTCGTTGGCTACGTCGGGGCACCGGGCGATTATCTGGCTGCCTTCGTCAGCACCAGTTTTTCCGAGACACTGCTCGCCCGCGAAGGCCGCCACTTTGCCCAGCTGGGTCTGACACTGAAGAGCTTCGATGTGCGCAAAGTTACCGTTGAGAACAGCGAACCGGGGCCGGTCTATGATGTCGCCGCGCTCGCGGTGTTGCAGGATGAGAAGACCGGCGTTGAGGTCGTCCTCGACAACCGGGTCCGCAAACTTACCGACACGCCACTGGCTGTTTTCAAACTGCGAGGCGCAGCGGACAAATCACGCGAATTGCACGAAGAGGACACCTTTGCGGACGACGGGGCCACTTACCGCATCGAGCGCATTCAGATTGATCCGCCCGAGGTCGTCGTCGCCCGGACCACACCGGACCTGCCCGTGCCTGAGATGCGAGTGCTACGACCTTCGGCTCAGTTCGCGAGCAAAACTACGAAGCTCAAGTCCTTGGTCCAGCAACCCGCCAAGAGTGTTGCCGCCAATAACCAATAAATCCTATTCGTATGAACCGTTCCATTCGCATTTTCGCTCTCGCTCTAATCCTCACCGTCACCTGCGTCACAGCTGCGCCGCAGGCCGACACAGACTCTACGGAACGGCAGCTGCATTTGATGGCCGGGGCGTTGCATGACCGCGACGCAGGCAACCTGCCCGGAGCACGGCAAAAATTACAGGAACTGCTGGCAATAAACCGGTCCGATGAAACGGTGAAGCGACTGCTCGCGGGCTTGGAGAGGATTCCGCAAAAAATGGTCAGGGTGGCTGGTGGTGCTGCGATAGAGGCCGGCGCAACGCCGTCGGCCGAGCCCGCCGCCGTCCGGGCGACCGATGTCCAGGTCTTGGTGGCCAAGGGTCGCAGCCAGTATCTGGCGGGCGATGCAGCGGCCGCAGTACAGACTTTCAAGGAAGTTGAGGCGAGGGATGCGGGTAACGTGACGGCCGGCTATTTTCTCAAACGGATCGACGTCGAGCGCTCGCAGACCAGCACCCAGATGCTCAACGAAGTTAACCAAGCTTGGCGCCGGCCGGGAGTCATCAAAGAGAAGCCGCTGGAATCGACGGGTGCCGGCGGATCCTCGCCCTTGTTCGAGAAGCTCAACACCATCGTGCTGCCGAGCGTCAATTTCAGCGGCATGGAGCTGAGTCGAGTGGTGAACACCCTGAGCGTCATCTCGCAGGAGTTTGATCATACCGGCCAGGAGCCAAAGGGCGTGAACATCGTGCTCCTTGACCATGCGAATACCAATCCCACCGTTAACATCACTCTGCGCAACCTGACCCTGAAGCGCGTGCTCGATTTTATCACGGATTCCGTCGGCTACCAATATGAGGTGCAGGCCGACGCGGTGGTCGTCCGGCCCGGCGGCGAGCAATCCACGATGGCGACACAGTTTTTCCCTGTGTCGCGCTCGACCGTGCTGCGCATGACCGGCAAGGCGGCGACCCAGAACAGTGGCGCGGCGGCCCCGGCGGCCAATGGCGTGAGCGAGGGTCAGGCGATCCGGAGTTTCCTCGAACTGGCCGGAGTCAGCTTCGAGGGTGTCACGGGCAGCACTCTGGCCTTCGACGGCTCGCAGCTCATCGCCACGCAGACCCCGCGGAATCTCGAGCGGATCCGCAACATCCTCACTCGCTACAACGACGTGCGGCAGGTGGAGATTGAGGCCAAGTTCATGGAAGTGCAGCAGGGCGCGCTCGAGGAACTCGGCGTGCAGTGGAGTCTCGCCACGAAGGCTACGCAGCACAACGCCGCCCAGGCCGGGTATACTTCCGGCAATGGCATCAACCGGACGCTGGCCGAGGCGTTCAAGAACGCCACCACCTCGCAGCAGATCTCCATCTCCGGTGAAGGTCAGCCGACGGGTGGACTCAACCTGCCCGCCGCCGCTCCGACCATTCCCGGTGGAGTGTTGCTCGCGTCATCGGCCGCGCCGCTGGCCAACATCACGGGCATCATTGGCGAATTTGACGTGAGCGCCATCGTGCGCGCCCTCTCGCAGAAGAGTGGTACCGAGCTGCTCAGTGCGCCCAAGCTGACCGTGCTATCAGGCAACCCGGCGACCATAACTGTCGCGCAGGAACTGCGCTATCCGCAGAGCTACGGCCAGATTCAGAGCCAGGTCGGCACGGGCAGTGTGTCGGGTGGTGGCTCAGCCGGCGTCTCGATCACCTCGGGCACGCCGCAGGAATTCACCACGCGCAACGTCGGCGTCGAGCTCAAGGTCACCCCGACGGTCGAGGAGGATGACTACAGCGTGAGTCTCGACTTGAACCCGAAAGTCACGGAGTTCGAGGGTTTCGTGGAATACGGCGGGCCGAGTGTCGCCATCTCGGGTGGCACGACGGTCACGGTGCCACCTGGTTTCTACCAGCCAATCTTTGCCGTGCGCGAAGTGACCACCAAGGTGACGATTTGGGACGGTGCCACGCTCGTCATGGGTGGACTGACGCGCGAGGAC
>JAYUBB010000079.1:0-6951 GCA_043741015.1 Opitutaceae bacterium | reverse complement strand
CTGGAATACCGTGGTGAACAATGGCGCCCTCGATGCCAGCAAGCGGAACGACCTGCGCGCCTCCATCGCCGACGTGCAGAACGCGCTCGCCCAGGCGTTGCCCGGCGCCAAAAACCAGGGCCTGGTCAAATACACCGCCAGCTTCTTCGCCAACTACACCTTCGCGGATGACGTCTTGAAGGGCTTCTCCGCCGGTGCGGGCGTGGCCTATACGGGCAAGTCGTATGCCGGCATCTTCGACACCAAGACCTACTACGGTTCGACTGTGACCAGCACGAACGCGGTGATTGCCTACGAGACCAAGCTCGGCGGATTCCCGATGCGTATCGCCCTCAACATCGACAACGTGCTGGGCCGGAACTCGCCGGTCATCACCAGCTACCATTGGGGCTATACCGGCACCGATGGCATGCACATCGCGGACGGCTACTACCTGCCGGCTCCGCGCACGGTCCGTCTCACGGCACGCTTCACGTTCTAACTGGAATTGTGCTTCCGGAGACCAGCGGTCCGACCCCGCTGGCCTCCGTCCCTTTCCTGTTTTCCCGGCAGGGCCCGTGCCTTGCCTCACCTCTTCCCCTGGTTTTCCACCGCGCGGACCGCGTCTCCCGCCGCCCGTCAGGACCCCGGTCCATCCGCCACCATGTCGCTTCGTCTACGCGCCGCCGCCGATTTTAATCTGCTGGAACTGACCGCCACCGGCGGGCTGCGCGCCCAGTTGCTGCCTTCCGGCGCCCTGTACGCTTTCCGGCACCGCGAAACGATGCTCAACCAGCTGCTGCCCGGGCCGGCCGAGGACGGCCTCTTCCGCCTGCTGGTGCGCTGGGCAGACAAGCACGGCGCCCCGGCGGGCTGGGCTTCGCTTGCCGGTCCCGGCCTCACCTTCTCGTCCGACGGTCGTACCGCCACCTGGCGCACCTCGCCCGCAGGTCGGGCGCTCGAGTGTACCACGACCCTCGGCCTGCATCCGGTCAAGTCCGGCTGGGCCTGGCGCGTCCGGCTGCGCAACACCGGCACCGTCGCACAGCGGATCGACCTGCTGCATGCCCAGGACCTCGGCCTCGCCGACGAGGGCGCAGTGCGCAACAACGAGGCCTACGTTTCCCAGTATATCGATGTCCTGCCCGTGGCCGATTCCCGGCTCGGCCCCGTCATCCTCGCCCGCCAGAACCAGCCCATGGCCGGCGGCCGGCACCCCTGGCTCGCTCTCGCCTGCGCCGATGGCGCCGCGAGCTATTGCACCGATGGCTGGCAGTTTTTCGGCACCGACCACCGCTTGACCGGAGAGCCCGCCGCCGTCCGCGCACCCGCCCTGCCCTCGCGCCGCCTCCAATATGAGTTTGCCCTGGGCGGCCTGCAGAGCCGGCCGCTGGACCTCGCACCCGGTGCCACGACCGAGGTCACCTTCGTCGCCCGTTTTCTTGAAGATCATCCCACCGCCTCGTCCGCGGCCGATGTCTCCCTCCTGCACGACCTCTTGCCGGCCACCTGGCTCGGTCCCGACACCCCCGCCGGCCGCACGGCCAACAGCGACAGTGTCTTCACGAGCGCCCCCTGGGTGCACGGTGACCGGCCTTCCACCGCCGATTGGTCCGCGTGGTTCCCCGGTTCCCGTCGCCACGAGGAAACCGACGCCGCCGGCCGGCTCCTCTCTTTCTTCCACGGCGCCGAGACGCACGTCGTCTCACGCGACAAGGAAGCAACCGTCGCACGCCCGCACGGCCACATTCTTCGCAGCGGCGAGGCCTACTGGATCGATGACCGGCAGTTCGGCCTCACCTGCTATGCCGCCGGCATCTTCGGCGCCCAGTCCTACCTCGGCAACCCGAGCCTCGCCCGCCTCCTCAGCGTCGTGCGCAATCATCTCAACGTTGCCCGCGCATCCGGCCAGCGTGTCTTCCTGCGCCTCGGCTCCGTCTGGCGCCAGTTGGGCGTGCCCTCCGCCTTCGCCATGGAGCCCGGCACCGTCCGCTGGATCTACCGTCTCGCCGGCCGCGTCATCGAAGCCCGCGTCTGGTGCTCCGGCCGCGACCCGGCCTCGTTCCTCGAACTGCGGGTCGTCTCCGGCCCTCCCGCCGAATTTCTCGTCACCCACCAGCTCGCGCTCGGCTCGCACGAGTTTGAATCCGCCGGAGAAATCGAGGTCCACGACGACGGCTGGATCGCCGCCCTTCCCGCCCCCGAAAGCTTCACCTCGAGATACCTGCCCGGCACCTGCTTCGCGCTCGCCGCATCCTCCGCCAATCTTCTGGCCGCCCACGGCGGCGACGAGCTCATCAATACCGACGGCATCGCCCGGCAAGGCCCCTACGCTGCTTTCCAGACCAAAGCCGTGGACCGCTGCGCCTTCATCATGCTCGGTGTCACCCAAGGCGGCCCCGCCCTGCCCGGCGCCATCGTCAGCGCGCGCGGCGAATACGACAGTGCCTGTGCCCCCTCGTGCCCGCCCGCCGCCTTGCTGCGGCTGCAAGGCTCCACCGACCCCGGCACCGCCCGCCTCGACGAAGTCCTTCCCTGGTTCACCCACAACGCCGCCATCCATTTCTCCGCCCCGCACGGCCTCGAACAATACGGCGGCGGCGCCTGGGGCGTGCGTGATGTCTGCCAGGGTTCCGTCGAATGGCTCCTCGCCGCCGGCGACTTCGCCACCGTCCGCCGCATCCTCACCACGGTCTTCGAACAACAATACGCGCACCACCCCAAGGAGCCGGCTGTCGCTGGCTGCTGGCCCCAGTGGTTCATGTTCGCGCCCTTTCGCTCCATTCAGCAGCCCCACAGCCACGGCGACGTCTGCCTCTGGCCCGTCAAGGCGCTCTGCGACTACATCGAGGCAAGCAACGACCTCACCTTTCTCCAGACGACGCTCGGCTACACCGACCCCGTGCAATTCACTTCCACCGGTCCCGCTGATTCCCTCTGGCTCCACTGCGACCAGGTCATCGCCCACTGCGAAGCGCGCTTCATTCCCGGCACCGCCCTCGTCAACTACGGTGACGGCGACTGGGACGACACCCTCCAGCCCGCCGATCCTGCCATGCGCACGCGCATGGTCAGTGCCTGGACCGTCGGCCTCGCCTACCACACCTTCCGCCATCTGGCCGAGGTCAGCCGCCGCGCCGGCGAGGCCGCCCGCGCCCTCCGCCTTGACCAGCTGCTCGTCCGCATGCGTGCCGATTTTGCCCGCCTCGCCATGCCCGGTGGCACGGTCGCCGGCTTTCTCGTCCACGAGGGCGACGGTCGGTTCCGTCCTTTGCTGCACCCGGCGGATCAGGTCACCGGCATTCGCTACCGGCTGCTGCCGATGACGCGCTCCCTGCTCGCCGAGCTCTTCACGCCCGACGAAGCACGCCATCACGCCAATCTCATCGAATCGGTGCTCCGCTTCACCGACGGCGTGCGACTCATGAGCGAACCCGCCGTCTATCACGGCGGCCTGGAAAAACTTTTCAAACGCGCCGACACCGCCGCCAATGTCGGCCGTGAGATCGGCCTCCAATACGTCCACGCCCACATCCGCTATGCCGAGGCCATGGCCAAGCTCGGCGAGGCCGACCGCCTCTGGCAGGCCTTGCAGGTCATCAACCCCGTGGGGCTTGAGCGTGTCGTTCCCGGCGCCGTCATGCGCCAGAGCAACGTCTACTTCTCCAGCTCCGATGCCGACTTCGCCGACCGCCTCGAGGCCGCCGACCGCTGGCCCGAACTCCGCGCCGGGCGCGTGCCGACCCGCGGCGGCTGGCGCCTTTACTCCAGCGGCCCTGGCCTCTACCTCAATAAGATCCGTTCCTGCCTCCTCGGTTTGCGCGAATCTTTCGGTGACATCATTTTCGATCCGGTGCTGCCACGCAGCCTTGACGGACTCACCGCCGACACCCACCTCCTCGGCCGGCCCGTGCATCTCGTCTACACCGTCCGGTCCGGCAATTTTTCCCCCGTGTCGGTCCGCGTCAACGGCACTCTTCTCCCGGGGACGCATCGCGATCCGAATCCCTACCGCGCCGGCGGCCTCCGCTTCGCCGGTTCCGTGCTCGCCGCGTTGCTGCGCCCAGCCGATAATCGCATTGAGATTGAGCTATGATCACCCGCCATCGGCTGCGGCCATGGCGCAGGCACCGTAACTTCCCCCAACCCGAATCCGAAGCGAGTCCACCCCATACCGATGACTTCACCCCAACATCACACGACCGCCCAGGCCGACCGGATTCCGGTGACCCAGAAGGTCGCCTACGGCATGGGCGGTGTGGTCACCATCGTCGCGGTCAACTCCGTGGGCCAATTGACCAGCCTTGTCTACATCGTCGGCCTCGGGATCAGCGCGATCTGGATCGGTTACGCCCAGGCGCTGCCGCGGCTGTGGGATGCGTTCGTGGATCCGTTCATGGGCAATTTGTCCGACAACTCCCGCTCCCGTTTCGGCCGGCGGATTCCCTTCCTCGTGGTCGGCGGCATCCTGATCGGCATCTCGTTCTCCCTCCTCTGGACCGTGCCGCGAGACTGGAGCCAGCCGGCGATGTTCGCCTACTTCATTGTGGCCTCGATGTTCTTCTACACGGTCGTCCCGATCTACTCGATCCCGCACGGCGCGCTCGGACTGGAGATGACCGACGACTATCACGAGAAGACCAGCCTCTTCGCCTATTACAGTTTCATCGGCAACGTCGGCGCCTTCACGCTGCCCTGGATCTACTACCTCGCCAACCGGCCCATCTTCGGCGGCGACTCGGTGGCGGGCATCAAATGGGTGTGCGTCGGCATGAGCGTGATCCTCACGGTGTCGGCCCTGGTGTGCGCCCTCGTCTGCAAGGAGGGAAAACTGAAACAGACCAAGACCCAGGAAAAGATTCCCGTCTGGGAGAGCTTCAAGATCACCTACCGCAACACCACCTTCATCAAACTAGTGATTGCCTATGTCCTCCTGATCGTCGGGTTCCAGCTGGTCATGGGGTTCAGCAACTTCGTTTCCATTTTCTACATCTTCAATGGCGACAAGGACCCGGCCTCGATTCTCATGGCCCAGAACGGAACTCTCTGGGCGGCGATCGGGATCGCCGGCGTGATGCCGATGACCTGGCTGTCCAAGCGCTACGGCAAGCGGTTCACGGTCCTCTTTTCCTTCGCCATCATCATCGTCGGCAACCTCTCGAAGATCGTCTGCTACGACCGGGCCCACCCGTGGCTGACGTTCATCCCGACCATCTGCCTTTCGCTGGGCATGGTGTTCTGTTTCTCGCTCGTCAACTCGATGATCTCCGACATCTGCGATGAGGACGAGTATGCGACCGGCATCCGGCGGGAGGGCATCTACTTCGCCGTCTATAATTGGTGGTGGAAGGTCGCGGTCTCGATCGCTTCCGTCGCAAGCGGCTATCTCCTGCGGCTGACGGGCTTCACGGAATCAATGGGAACCCAGACCGAGTCGACCCTGTTCTGGATCCGGTTCTGGGAGATCGGGCTGCCGCCCATCCTGTGCCTCATCAGCGCCGTGTTGCTGCTCAAATACCCGCTGACCGAGGATCGCGCCTACGAGATCAAGGCCCTGCTCGCGGAAAGAAAGACCCAAGCGGCGGCGGGGGCCGCTCCGGCGGCCACCGCCTAGGGCCATCGGACCCACCCCTAATGAAAACCTTCCCCTCGGGAAAAGCCGCTTACCCGGCGAACCGCTTCCTCCGTCCGTCCGCCGCCGGCTTGGTCGCACTGGCCCTCGCCGTGCTCGTCCGCGCCGGCTTGTACGACCAGCATGTCATCTTCAACAACGCCCCGACCGACGGGCCCTATGTGCACAGCGAGACCTATGCCGTCGCCCCAAGCACGATCGAACAGACCAACGGCAAGATCCCCTCGACGACCGCGCATTTCACCAGCCCGCCCAATGCCCTCCGTCTGCACTGGAAATCCGCCCCGGGCGGCATCTGGCACGCGCTCGTGCGCGTGCCCGGCCGAGATTGGCGCAAGTTTGAGATGCAGGGCGACACGCTCGCCCTCTGGTGTTATGCGGACACCGAGCTCACCGAGCTTAACTCACCCCGGGTTTCCCTGCAGGACAGCGCCGGACTGGGCTCGGAATCACGGACGCTCGTGCAAGGCGGCGGGCGCATCCCGGCCGGGTCCTGGGTGCGCGTCAAGCTTCCGTTCGGCCCGAACAGCTCGCTCTTCAACGACACCAGCGACCGAGTCTTCAATCTCCGCGAGGCCGTAAGTGTCATGTTCGCCCAAGGGCTCGACGACGGCGCGGAGCACACCCTTTACGTGGACGATCTGACGGTGATTGATGGGACCGCGACAGACACGACCCCACCGCTCGCGCCGGCTGGCGTCGCCGTCCGGGGTTACGAACGGCATTGCGAACTCACCTGGCAGCCCGGCAACGCCGCCGGCCTGCTGGCCTACCGCATTTACCGCGCGGAGAACGGGGGGAACTTCCTGCCGGTCGGCACGCAGCGCGGCGACCGGACGCGTTACGAGGATTTCACCGGCGAGCCGGGCCGCACTGTGCTCTACAAGGTCAGCACCGTCGACCTGACCGGCAACGAGTCGCCGCTCTCGGACGTGGCCGGCGCGACCACGCACCAGATGAGCGACGCCGAGCTGCTCGACATGGTGCAGGAAGGTTGCTTCCGCTATTACTGGGAGGCCGGCCACCCCAACGCAGGCCTGGCCCCTGAGATCACACCGGGCGATGCGAATCTGCTGGCCGTGGGTGGAAACGGCTTCGGCATCATGGCGCTGCTGGTGGCGACCGAGCGGCAGTTCGTCACGCGCGAACAGGGCGCCGGGCGCATGCTCAAAATCGTTCGCTTTCTCGCCCAGGCCGACCGCTACCACGGTGCCTGGTCGCACTTCCTCGACGGCGGCACGGGCAGGACCATTCCGTATTTCGGCAAATACGACAACGGCGGCGATCTGGTCGAGACCGCCTTCGCCATCCAGGGCCTGCTCGCCGCGCGGCAGTATTTC
>JAYUBB010000078.1:0-7064 GCA_043741015.1 Opitutaceae bacterium | reverse complement strand
ATGGTCCCGCACTGGGAACGGGGCGCACCCGAGTCGGTGCGCTTCATCGGCTCCGATGGCAAGTCCGCTCCCCTTGCCGCCTTTGCTCTCGGCGGTTCGGTGCCGACCACGGCCGGCGGGCTTCGCGCCCGGGTCGTCGAGCTGCATTCGCTCGACGCGCTCAAGACCACTGACGTGAAGGGCAAGATCGTCTTCTTCAACCGCTCCATGCGTCCGCAGGATGTCACCCCCGGCGAGGCCTACGTTGGTGCCAATGACCAGCGCAATAGTGGCCCCGCCGAAGCCGCCAAATACGGCGCCGTCGGCGTGCTCACCCGCTCCCTCAGCCACACCCTCAACGATGTGCCCCACACTGGCAATACCACCTACCTGCCCGAGGTGCCGCGCATCCCCGCCGCCGCCCTCAGCACGGTTGCCGCCAACCGTCTCAGCGCCGCCCTCAAGGCCGATCCCGCCTTGCAGGCCGAACTGGTGATCAATTCCCGCTGGTTCGACGACGCCCCGTCGCACAACGTCATCGGTGAGATCCGCGGCGCGGAGCACCCGGAAAAGATCATTTTGGTCGGCGGTCATCTCGATTCCTGGGACGTGACCCCCGGTGCGCACGACGACGGCTCGGGCGTGGTGCAATCCATCGAGGTGCTTCGTCTGCTTCAGGCGGTGGGCTACAAGCCCCGCCACACCATCCGGTGCGTGCTCTTTTCCAGCGAGGAGAACAGTGCCAACGGCGCCAAGGAATACGCCCGCATCGCGGGCGAAAAAAAGGAAACACATGTTCTCGCCCTCGAGTCCGACAACGGCGGCTTCCAGCCCCATGGCTTCCAGCTCGGCAATACCGCCGGTGACGCCCACACACGCGCCGCGCGCTGGCGCGGGCTGTTCGAACCCTATCGCATGAACGTCTTCGAAAACGGCACCGGTGGCACCGATGTCGAGCCGCTCATGGCGTTGGGCGCCACGGTCGGCGAGATCATCCCCGACTCCCAGCGCTACTTCGACTATCATCACACGACGATCGACACGATCGACAAGGTGAACCCGCGCGAACTCCAGCTGGGCGCCGCCGCCATGGCCGCACTCGTTTATCTTTTCGACCAGCACGGACTCTGAGCCGTTATTCATGAAGGAGCTCCTTCGCGACTCCCGCATCCGGCGGCTCCTGCTCGCCAACATCACGGGCTCCATCGGCTCCGGCGTGACAATCTTCGCCGTGCCGTGGCTGCTGGTGCAGCAGCCCGGCGGCAACGCCGCGTACGGCACCGTTACGCTTGTCACCACCGTGGTGCTCTTCCTCTTCATGCCTTACTATGGCGTCTGGGTGGATCATCACTCGCGCAAAACGATGCTGCTCGGCAGCGAGCTCTTTGGTTTTATCGCCACCGCCGCCATGGCCCTCATCGGCGCGACCACCGGGCAGTACGCCCTCTGGCAACTCGCCGCGATCTACTTCTGCGGGATGCTCTACTACACCCTGCATTTCCCGGCGAAGTTCGCCTTTCTGCAGCAAGTCTTCGACAAGTCCCAATACCAGTCGCTCATGGGCCTCATGGAAATACAGGGCCAGACCGCGATGATGATCGCCGGCGGGCTCGGCGCCATCCTGGTTGAACATGTCAGCCTCACGACGATCCTGCTCTTCGACGCCGCCACCTACCTCTTCAGCTTCGTCATCCAATCAACGATTCCGTATCAAGCGACGCACCTCGAACAGACCGACGCCACGCGGGTCTCCGCGTGGCGGGCCATCGGCGCAGGCTGGCAATGGTTGCGCGACCGGCCGCGCCTGACTGTTTTCTTCGCCGCGTCGCTCATGCCCTTCATCGCCGTGATGGTCGGCAACTATCTTTTCCCGATCTACATCTCCCAAACCCTGCACGCCGGGGCGTGGGTCTTCGGCGCCGGGGAGATTGTCTTTGCCGCCGGCGCGGTTCTCGCGGGGCTCTGGCTGCCGCGGCTCATCACCGAACATTCCGCCCGGAGCACCGTGCCGCTTACCATCGCGGTTTTCGCCGCTGGCGCCGCCCTGCTCGTCCTCTTTCCCAGCACTGCGCTCTACCTCGTCGCCGCCCTGCTGCTCGGGTTCGGCAATGCCGGTAGCCGGGTTGCCCGCAGCGCAGCGATGCTCCACCTCATCGACAACAAGGTCATGGGTCGGGTCGGTTCTTTCTTCCACGCCTACGACCGCGTGCTCCGCACCATCTTCACCTCGGCCGTCATCGCCCTCGTCGCTGCGGGCGGGGCCCGGCCCGCCTTCGCCCTGCTGCTTGTCCTCGTGCTGCTCAGTCTCGCTGCGGTTCTCCGCAGCCGCTCGGCTCTCACTCCGGCCGATCCGGCCCTGTAGGGTCAGAAAAGATCGCCCTGCTGGAGGGCGTCGCGCTTCCCCCCATCGAGTGTGCTCATCTGCAGCAACCACGGGAGGGTCACTTGGGCAAATTCCGGCCGATGCAAAAACGCACGCAGCAGCAGCGCTCCGGCCAAGGCATCGTAGAGCGCCGCATGGTAGTGCCGCCGGTTTGCCGGGCAATGCCTCGCCGCCAGATCATCAAGCTCGGCCTGCAATCCGCCGGCCGTGATGAGCTCCTCGAGTCTGCCGTCGCCGAGTTGCGGGAAGAACTGCGGATACAACCGGCCCGTATCAATCCACGGGCCCCACTCAGTCGCGGACTTGCCCGGCCGGGCGAAGTCGGACGCACTGCGCGGATAGGCCCATACTGTCTTGAGCAGATGATTCTCGACGTGCGCGAAATGAGCCGCGAGCGGGCCGCTTTCGCGCAATCCGGCAAAATACTCCCACTCGTCGGTTATCGGTGCCTCGCCGGCCAGTGACTCGGCGCGCAACCCGTGCACCGCCGTGTCTTCGGCGCTCACGCGGCCCTGGGGGGGGCAGAGCCGCGTGCGGGTGGCGACAATCTCGCCGCCACGCAACGTCACGACCCCGAATTCCAGAATGCCCGAGGTGGCGTTGCCCTCAAAATCAAGGAAATGGATCGGGACATCGGTCCAGCGCATGGTGGGCTTGGACAACTCGTCCGTAGAATCCGCCTTAGCGTTGCTTCTTCCACTCGGCGGTCACGCGCGAGGTGAAGCCACCGCGGGCTTTCCAGTCGGCGATGATCGTCAGGCTGCGCGGTCGCAGTGCCGCACCGAGGTCGTCGCAAATCTGGTTGGTCGCGGCCTCGAAGAAGATTCCTTCGTTACGGAAGGCGTGGAAGTAGAGCTTGAGCGACTTGAGTTCGACGCATTTCTTGTCCGCCACATAGCGCACGGTGATGACGGCAAAGTCCGGGTGACCGGTCATCGGGCAGAGCGAGGTGAACTCGTGATGCGTGTGCTCGATCACGTAGTCGCGCTGCAGCGCGGGATTGGGAAAGGTCTCGAGGATTTTCTTGTCGGCCATGGGATGGAAGTTTTTAGAGCGTAAGGTTTAAGCTCTAAGGGGGAATATCCTGTGGGTTAGGGCTGCTTACAGCTTAAAACTTGCACCTTAGGGCTTAAGTGGCCGTCTCGGTGTAGCGCTGCTCGCGGATGACGGTGATCTTGATGGTGCTCGGGTAGTCGAGCTCCTGCTCGATCTTGAGCCGGAGCGTCTTGGCGAGGGCGTGAGCCTGGTCGTCGGTCACGATACTGGGCTGCACGATGACGCGGACCTCGCGGCCCGCCTGGATGGCAAAAGCCTGCTGCACGCCGGGCATCGTCATGGCGAGACGCTCCAGCCGGCCGAGCCGTTCGATGTAGGAAGTCATGGACTCGGCGCGCGCGCCGGGGCGCGAGGCGGAGATGGCGTCGGCGAGGATCACGAGCCCGGCGTAGACCGTCTCGGGTTTCACCTCGGCGTGATGGGCGGCGACGGCGTTGACCACGATGTCGGTCTCGCCGTAGCGGCGGATGAAGTCCGCGCCGATGATCGCGTGGCTGCCCTCGTATTCGCCCTCGATGGACTTGCCGATGTCGTGGAGCAGGCCGGCGCGCTTGGCGATGTTGGGCTCAAGCCCGAGCTCGGAGGCGAGCATCGAGCAGAGCTGCGCTACCTCGACCGAGTGGTCGAGGACGTTCTGCGTGTAGGAAAAGCGGAAGCGGAGTTTGCCGAGCAGCTTGATGGTCTCGGGGTGCAGGCCGGAGATTTTCAACCGATCCACGGTCTCCTCGCCGATCTGGGCGACGTGCAGATCCATTTCCTGCCGGGCGCGGTTGACCGACTCCTCGATGCTGGCCGGGTGAATGCGGCCGTCTTTCACCAGCCCGTCGAGGGCCAGTCGCGCGATCTCGCGGCGCACGGGGTCGAACGACGAGATGAGCACCATCTGCGGTGACTCGTCGATGAGGAGTGTCGTGCCGGTGGCGGCCTCGAAGGATTTGATGTTGCGGCCCTCGCGGCCGATGATGCGACCCTTCATCTCCTCGGTGGGCAGCTGGACGATGGTGGCCGTGATGTCATTGTTCGGCTTGCTGGCGAGACGCTGCATCGTGGCGACGAGGATGCGCTTGCCCTCCTGCACGAGGTCCTGCTCGGAACGCTCGAGCAGCTCCTTGCGCAGGGCGCGCAGCTCCTCCTGGCATTCGAAAGTGATTTCTTCGCGCAACTGCTTGCGGATCTCCTCGCCGTCGAGCGAGGCGACGCCTTCGAGGCGCTTGCGCAGGCTCTTGGACAGGTCGCGCATGGCATCGCGCGCCTGCGTGATGGCGGCGGCCTCGCGGGCGAGACGGTCCTGCCGCTGCTCCAGCTGGTAGTCGAGCAGGCCGAGCGACTCCTCGTGCGAACGGATTTCGCGCAGCATCACCTCGATCTCGATCTTGCGGCGGTCGAGATCGCGGTTGAGCTCGGCCTCGCGGCTGCGGATATCTTCCTCGGCCTTGTTGATAATCTCCTGTGCTGCGACGGCGGCTTCGCGTTTCGCCAGCACCAGATGGGACTGGGCTTTCTCCTCGGTCAGACGGCGGGCTTGGCGCATGAACAACCACACGGCGGCGTAACCGATGCCCAGCCCGGCCAACACGGCCACGGCCAGTGCCCACAGATACGGCTCGGCTTCTGTGGTCTGGCTCAGTTGCTTGGTGGCGGCGATGACGGTCGGCATCACGGGGTTGCCAAGGTAGGTTCACCATCCTGCTTGGCAACACCGCAGACTGGCCCGGTTTTACAATCATCCCATCATATACTGGCGGCGTTCGCTGTAGCGGCGCTCTATGAGTGCCGTTTTCGGGATCGGCGGTCATAGACCGCCACTACAATTTGCCCAATCTACCCCCACCTCCCGAGGATCATTGCGCCGTTGCCAGAGGACCTGCCCGGTGTTTAGTGGCGGTCTCTCTTCGTGAAATTCCTCCGCAACCTCGACCTGGCCAGCTTTTTCAAGCTCACCACGCGCGAGCACTTCGACCGGATCACGCCCCTCTGCATCGTCGGCCTGAGCCTCTTCGGGCTTTTCTTTATCTATAGCGCCCAGCTGGCCAGCGGACACACCTACTGGCAGCAGCAATTGCTGTATATGGGGCTCGGCGCCGGTGTCTACCTTGCGACCTCGCTCCTCGATTACCGCATCTGGCTGCGCTACTCCCACTGGGTCTACCTCGTGAGCATCTTCCTGCTGCTGCTCGTCCTGGTCCCGGGCATCGGCACCACGCACAGCATGGGGGCGCGCCGCTGGATTGAGCTCCCGGGCCTCGGCGCCTTTCAGCCCTCTGAACTGGGCAAGGTCGCCGTGCTTTTCTCCACGGCGTCCATTCTGACCGGCTCCAAGCTCGGGAGCGTGCGCGACTCGCTGCAGGTGCTGCTTAAATTGGCCCTTGCCGTGGGTTTGCCTATGTTGTTGATCATTGCGGAACCCGACCTCGGCAGCGCACTTGTGATCGCTCCCATGGTCTTTGCCATGCTGTTCGTCTCCAATCTCTCACTGCGTTTCTTTGCCGGGGCCTTGGGCGTGTTCGCCCTGCTGGTCGGAGTGGTCGCCATCGACGTCTGGCGCTACAGCAACTACATGGACGACAACAAGCTGGACTTTTCCCGCGACCGCGGGGCCTATGAGTCCCACTCTTGGCTGCCGCTCAAGGATTACCAGCGCAACCGCGTGCTCGCGTTCGCCATGCCCGACAAGATCGACCCCATGGGCATCGGCTGGAACAGCCGTCAGTCGCTCATCTCGGTCGGTTCGGGCGGCCTCACCGGCAAGGGCTGGACCGAGGGCACGCAGGCCAAGCTCGGCTACCTGCCCCGCAGCGTGGCCCACAACGATTTCATCTTCTCCGTCATCGCGGAGGAAAAAGGATTTTTAGGAAGCATCACCGTCGTCGGGCTGTTTGGCGTGGTGTTGTGGAACGGACTGCGGATCGCCGGGCTCGCCCGCGACCGTTTCGGCGCGTTACTGGCGCTGGGTGTCACGGTGCTCATTGCCGTGCATGTGTTCGTCAACATCGCCATGACCATCGGCTTGGTGCCGGTTAAAGGCATACCGCTTCCCTTTATTAGCTACGGCGGCACCTTTGTGCTCAGCTGCTGCTTGCTGCAAGGACTGGTCCAAAGCGTCTATCGTTTTCGGAGGGACTCATGAACCCCATGAGCGACCTGCCCCGCGATATTGACCGCTCTGCCGGAATTTCCTGCTCGCAGCCTGCTGGCCTCGGGAGCCCCGTCTCAACACCCACCCGGGACCACCCCCACCATGAACGATCAGTCCTCCCCCTCCGGCTCCCCCCAGGACGCCACCTCACGTTATGAAGACGAGCTCACCCAGCCGCCTCGTCCGTCGCACACTGCGCCCCTCACGGCCGACCAGCTGAAATCCGAATCTAAGGAACGCTCCGCTCAACGGCCGCTCCTGCAGAAAATTCTCAGTGTCTTCCGCAAGGAAAAAGGCTCCTTCCGCGAACTCGTCATCAACTCCGAGCCCCTCGAGAAGCGCGTCGCGCTCCTCGTCGACGGCACCCTCGACCGCTTCGAGATCGAGCGCGAGTCCGACACCCGCATGGTTGGCGGCATCTACAAGGGCCGCGTCAAGAACCTCGATCCCGGCCTCAAGGCCGCCTTCGTCGACATCGGCTACAATAAAAACGCCTTCCTTCATTACTGG